>CAIKAS010000223.1 GCA_903825445.1 uncultured Acidobacteriia bacterium | reverse complement strand
GAAGCCGGCGAACGTTGCGGCAGGTAATTCGCTCGTGACTACGGTGCCAACCCCGGAAGCGGCAACAAGGGTGCAAGTGATGGTTGCTCCCGGCGCGCCGGCCACCGCGAGCGGCGCGTCAGGGCGGATGTCGCTGCAACAACCCATGCTGGGGGGAATCAATGCACTCCGGCAACAGAACCCCGCGCTAGCGGACCCGGCGAATATCGGCAGCATCGAAATCCTCGGTCTTTCGGATTCCGCCCGCGACCAGTTGATGGCGCTGCTCCCGGTTCATGTCGGTGATCTCGCGACCGGAGAATCGATGTCAAAACTTTCCCCCGTAGTGCGGCAGTTCGATTCGCATCTCCTGCTGAGTGTCAACAGGCCAAGTGCCTCCAGCGCGTGGGCAATCCAGATCCGGGCGCCCGAGGCTTCGCCGGTTGCGACCAGTGCGCAGGCCGCGGCAATTCCCGCCGGCGCCCAGCGAATCGGAGGTAACGTGATGGCCGCGAATCTCATCAGTTCCGCCAAGCCCATTTATCCGCCGCTGGCAAAGATGGCTCGTCAGCAGGGTACCGTCAAGTTTCAGGCAACCATAGGCAAAGACGGTACCGTAGAGGATCTGCTCCTCATCTCCGGACCTCCTCTGCTTATTCCTTCTGCTATGGAAGCCGTCAGGCAATGGGTTTACAAACCGACGCTGCTGAATGGCGTTCCCGTGGAAGTCGTTACCACCGTCGACGTCAACTACTCGCTGGCCGACGGCCCTCCTCCTGCTCCCGCGCAGTAGCTAATAAGTGCACTCTCGGTGCGCTCGCTCCCGCTATCCGCCATCGGATAGATTGGGGTGAGCGCATCGCCATGTCCCAGATCACATTCCGCCTATTCCAGCCGGGAGACGAAACCGCTTTCCGGCAACTGAACGAAATCTGGATCAGACAGTATTTCGCTCTCGAAGCCAAAGACGAAGAAGTTCTCGGCGATCCGCTCACGCACATTCTGCGCCCCGGCGGCCAAATCATGATGGCAATTCTCGATGACCGCACCGTCGGCTGCTGCGCGTTGCTCCCGCTGAAAGAGGGGGGCTTCGAACTAGGCAAAATGGCCGTCGCGGAAGAATGCCGGGGGCAGGGCCTTGGCAAGCAACTGCTCTCTCACGTGATCGGACTTGCCCGTAGCCTCGGCGCAAAGCGGCTTTATCTGGAGACCAGCACGAAACTGCCCAACGCCATCCACATCTACGAATCGCAGGGCTTCACGCACCTGCCACCCGATCGGGTGCGCAAATCTCCCTACGCCCGCTCAAACGTGTATATGGAATTGTTTCTCGAACTGCCAGCTTAGTTGCGGGCCGCCAAACGCAGCTTGCGCAGCCCGAACCAGGTGCCTGCCGCAAACATCGGTGCAAAAAGCGTAGCCGGTTCAGGTGCAGACGCGTCTACCGTGTACGACAGGTTATCCGTCTCGAAACAGCAGCTGCCGCTCGAAAGCACCACGCTGGTGAAATCCACGCCAGGATCGGCGAAGAAGTTCATGTATTCGTTAGTAACAACGGAGCCGCTATACGCAGCCAGCAACGTCCCGCCGTTGAACAGTTCCACTGAGTTGTAACCGTCGGGAGAACCCCACACGAAGCCCAGATAGTCGATGCCCTCGGTAAAGGTAATCGTCGTTGATTGCCCGCCATTCAATCCCAGAAAGTCGCTGTTACAGCCTGTGGGGCTGCCCTGGTCGAAATACGGAGTTGCGTATGTAGCGTCTCCGCCCGAGTCGTTAATGGCCTGTCCGGCGTAGGTGACGGTACCCGTAATTCCGGCCTGGCTGCTGGTGCAGCCTGACGTCCCGGTAATCGTAATAGCAAATGCCGGGGCAGTGCAAACGGCCAGCGCGAGTACTAAGTGCCTAAGTCTCACCGTGATCCTCCGAGTATTGTGTCTTATCGTACTAACTCTGAAAATATAGCACCTTGCGGGTAAGAAAGCAAAAGAGGATGAGAAAACCGGCACCACACCGTCGGGCCCCGCCGTTCCCTCTCTTAATGCCCGAAAGTCGCGCCGATTCCCGTTGTGTAGATCACGTCGTTCGGCTTCCGCCCCGCCACAGGATTGCTCAGGTAGCGGTCTCCAAAAGCCACGTTCCAGACCAGCCATTTCTTCAGTTTGGTATTGACCGATAAGTCGAAGTTCGCACGATACGCGCCGGTCTGAGTCAAATTGTTGAACATGCGGAACGACTGCACAATGCTGGTTGTGCCGTTCGCCTTGTAACTAAAATCGTCTCCCCAGAAGAATTCTCCGGACACACGCGAAAAAGCCGGATTCGGAGCCAGGGCCGCAAATGCGTCGTGGTCGTAATCGATACCACCCTGGAATCCAAGCGAGCCTTTCTTCCCCTTCCATGCCCGGTAGCCGAGGCCGCCGCCTGCCACAAAGCGCAGGTTAAGATTCTGGAACTTGTCGTATTCGTAATCGTTGAACCCGTTCACGTCCAGCCGGGAGCCAACCTTGCGGCTGTACTTCCAGCCTCCGCGTATCGCCTGCGCGGTATCCGAACTAACGCCGTTGACAGTCGAAGACGATTTCACCGCATTGAAGTACACTGACGCTACGTCGTGATTCGTAGTGCGCGACGAATTCACGCCAAGATTGAACGTGCTGGTCACTGAATTGCCCGCCGTTCCAGCCAGGCCAAGCGTCGCCGTACCGGTCCACAATTCCAAAAGACCCGGATGCAGCAGTCGTTCGTAGGATGCCTCTTCGGCATTGTCGCGAATGCTTGCGATACCCGTCGGTGCCACCGTTTGCGGCGTGCCGGAGCCTGCGGAAAGAGTGATCTGCCCACCGGTCGATGCGATAGTCGCCTTGATCACTGCAGGCATGGGTGCGGTCTGTCCCGCCAGGGTTACGTTCAGGGCCTTATCCGACTTGATCTCGGTCACCTGATCCCAGGGGATCGTGACAACACCCATCAGATCCGTCTTCACCGTAAGATTGTTGCCGTCCTTCTTCACAATGGACCCGGTGACGCGATCGCCGTTCTTCAGAGTGACCTGGTCGGCCGACGCGGCGCACGCGGCCGCTAAAAGAAAAAGGATAAGTTTGATTTTCATGATTCTGGTCAATAACCATAATCGCAAAGTGGCGTGAATCACCGGCGTGAATCACCGGCGTGAACCTGTGAAGACAGCCGCGTTATATAGTCAAATCAGGCCCACAACAGATCAGACATGCAGTCGGCACCAAGACAACTCACGGCGCGGGAGCGAACGATCCTTCACCAGATCGTTGGCGCCCACATCGAGTCCGGCGAAGCGATCGGCTCGCGAACTCTGGCCCGTCTGCGCCAGCTTTCGCTTAGTCCGGCCACCATTCGCAACGTCATGGCGGATCTTGCCGATGATGGTTATCTCGCCCAGTCGCATGCTTCCGCCGGTCGCGTCCCTACCGAAAAAGCCTTTCGCGATTTCGCCTCCAGCGTCCCTGCCAGGCCGCTCCCACCCGCCGAACGCCAGCGCATTTACGCGCGGATGAAGTCCGCCAATTCGCTCGAAGACCGAGTGGCCACCGCTTCCAGCGTCCTCACTGAATTCACCCACAACGTGGGCATTGCCACCGCCCTGCCCGTCTCGTCTCAGGAACTGGAACATATCGAACTGGTTTCACTTTCCGATCGCCGCGTGCTCATGATCGTTGCCACGCGCGATCACATGGTGAGCAATCGGGTGGTCACTCTGGATCGTGAGATCCTGCAGGCGGATCTCACCGTACTCCGAAACTACGTCAACCACCACTTCGCCGGTTGGACTCTGGAACGTGCCCGCACCGAACTCCTGCGCCGTATTGAAGAGGAGCGAGCCCGCTACGACGAAATTCTCCGCCAGCTAACGGTACTCTGCCAGAAGGGGCTTTTCGCCGATTCTGATCCGCAATTGGCCATGGATGGTGCATTGTACCTCGTCGGTCTGGATCTGCACCTGACCCGCGAGAATATGTACGAACTCTTCCGCGCTTTGGAACAGAAGCAACAGGTTGTGGCTCTGCTGGATCGCTTCCTCGATAGCTCACATGGCCGCGTAGGCGTTCATGTGGGGCTGGAAGAAGCCCACCCCTCCATGCGCGAACTGGCGCTGATCGGTGTTACGGTCGATCAGCCGTCCGGCGTACGCGTCAGGATTGCCGTGCTCGGTCCCATGCGCATGCATTACGAGCGCGTCATTTCCGCCGTGCAACACATTGGCACGGCATTCGAACACCAGTCCTGAGCCTGTCGGCACGCTGCCAAAGCTGCACCCGATGCTACCCTGATATTAGGCGCTAATTGCCAAAATCTACTGTGCAAAACTCTGAAATAAACGCGGACGCCACATCCGCCAACCCGACAGCCACGCCCGAGAGCGCGGCGGAACTCGACCAGCTTCGTGTCGAGCGTGACGGTCTGCGGTTCGAACGCGACGAACTCCGCGACACACTCCTTCGCCGCCAGGCCGAATTCGATAATTTCCGCAAACGCATAGAACGTGAGCGTCAGGATCAGATTCAGTACGCCAGCATGGACGTAGTAGGTGATCTGCTGCCCATTCTCGACGATTTTGAGCGTGCCCTAACCGCCGATGCCAGCAGCCCCGAATATGCCAAAGGCGTGCAGTTGATTTATCAGCGGATGGCGGAATCCCTGAAAAAGACCGGTCTCGAGCCGATTGACGCTGCGGGCAAGCCGTTCGATCCGCACCTGCACCAGGCCATTGAGCGCGTCGAAACCAATGATTCGCCCGACAATACCGTCCTTGGCGAATTCCAGAAGGGCTATAACTTTAAGGGCAAGCTGCTGCGCCCCTCGATGGTGCGCGTCGCCGTCCCCGCTCCGGCGGCTCCGCGCAAGGATTCCAAAATCCTCAATATTTGAACCAGAGTATTTGAACCACCATGCCGACGATTAAACGCGACTATTACGAAATACTGGCCGTCAGCCGCGGCGTTGGCGAGCAGGAACTGAAAAGCGCCTACCGTAAGCTGGCGCTGCAGTATCATCCCGACCGCAACCCCGACGACTCGGAAGCCGAAGATAAGTTCAAAGAGGCCGCCGAAGCCTATAGCGTACTTTCCGATGCGCAAAAGCGTGCCGCGTATGACGCCTACGGCCACGCCGGCCTTTCCGGTGCTGGCGGCGGTGGCGGATTCGATCCGTCTTCCATGGATTTGGGCGACCTGCTCAGCCAGGTGTTCGGCTTCGGCGATATGTTCGGTGGCGCCGGCGGACAGCGGAGTGGCAGACCACGCGCCACAAAGGGCGACGACCTCCGCTACGACCTCACCCTCTCGTTTGAGGAAGCTGCCTTCGGCAAGGCTGTCGAGATCCAGGTTCCAAAGATGGATCCGTGCCAGCGCTGCCGCGGCCGTGGCGCGGAGCCCGATAGTTCTATGATGCAGTGCCCGGCTTGTCATGGCCGGGGCGAGCAGTTATTCTCCCAGGGCTTCTTATCGGTTCGCCGTACTTGTTCGCATTGTGGCGGCGCCGGAGAAATCGTCAAGCAGGTTTGCCGCGAGTGCCGCGGCGAAGGCTACAAGCACGTTAATAAGCGGCTGAAAGTCACGGTGCCGGCTGGAATTGCCGATGGCAACCGCCTGCGCGTGTCCGGCGAAGGGCAGCCCGGTACCAATGGCGGACCCAACGGCGATCTGTACATCTTTTTCAGCGTTAAGGATCATCCCGTATTTGAACGCCAGGAGAACGACCTGCATTGTCACATTCCCATCAATGTGGCACAGGCCGCGCTGGGAGCGAAGATTCAGGCCCCCACTCTTGAAGGCCCCCACGATCTCGATATTCCCGAAGGCACGCAGAACGGCGCGCAGATCAAGATCAAAGGCAAAGGCGTTCCGGAAGTGCAGGGCAAGGGTCGCGGCGATCTCATCGTCCATATCGATGTGAAGATTCCGACCAAGCTAACTCGCGATCAGCGGCGCATCTTTGAAGAACTCGAAGACACACTCCCCGTCGATAACGATCCGCACGAAAAAGGCCTGCTCGATAAGGTCAAGAATTACTTCATGTAAACGGGCTGCCGCCCACTGAATATCAACCTTTTATTTGGCCCCGTAACCCTTAATATTTCGATGTGATTAACGTCACATAAAATATTACAAAACCTTTAATATCAATAGTATAGACTACATCAAAATTATCGATTTGGCGGCTGGTCTTATTTGCGGTAGACTGGGTTTGTAAGCCGATCCCGTCGAGAAGCTATCGTAACGGTATTACTTACAAAGCAAACTGTTTCTTCGCTCTCTGTTCAAGGCGTTGATTCGTACCATTCCTCAAAACGAGGAATAGTTTCCTCCCACGTTGGCAACCCCTGGCTCATGTACACCAGTGACATCGGTGGACGTGTGTCGCTATTTACCACAAAGGAAAACAACACCATGAAAAAGTCTATTTACACCGTAGTTGCGTTCGCCGTTTTTGCGGCGTCGGCGTTAGCCAATCAGGCGTCTGAGCTGGATGTTAAGGTGCCGTTCGCGTTCAAAGCGGGCGCATCCACACTTCCTGCGGGCACCTACACTGTGACCGAAGCCACCCCGGGATATGTATTGATCCGGGGCGACAAAGGCGGTGTCTTCGTACCGAAAAGCCAGATGCTTCTCGAAACCGATGACGCCGGTAAGATCAGCCTGAAGTTCAATCGGGCTGGAGACAAGTACGTTCTCCAGACTGCCCACGAAGCCAAGTAAGCCATAAATCAGAGTTGGTGGCCCGGCTGTCGCGGAGGCGACGCCGGGCACCACTAACTAAGTTCCGGTCTAACAAGGAATCAATACCCGCCCTCGTTCCGCAGAATCTGGTTTGAACTCCAGAGTGCAGTTGTAACCGCCCGTCCCGATGCCCTCCGCCTTTGATTTTGATATGATTCTCAGATCAAAAGGAGACATCCGGAATGCGCCTCACAGTATTTTTCCTGATCTGGGCGGGAGCAGCGGTACTCCGCGCCGACTGCGTCTCGGGCGGCACACGGCCCGCAACTCCGGAGGAATCAGGTTTTGAACTGCAGGCCAAAACGGTCCTGAAGAACGCGTTGGCGGGTACCATGCCCGAAGGGTGGGCGGCCAAAACCCAACCACCTGTCAAGGCATCCGACAGTTACTGTACTGGCGACAACCATCCGATAGGGATGAGCTACCGCGTGCAGTACGAAAACGCCGCAAAGAAACAAGCCGCGTTCGCTAAAATCACCCCGGCAACAGCGTCAAACCCTTCCGAACTGAAGAAGATCACCGACGAGGCCAGCATCGACACTGACGTGAAGATCTCCGTTGGCGCCAACAGTACCTTCTGCGGTCTGAACGGTGATGGGGTAAAGAAAATCGACGTTCCCGGCGCCAAAATCACGCTGCGCGTCACCGACGCCAACAAGATCACCACCACCTTGGTTTGTATGGGTGATTGGCAAGTGACGAAGACGGCGCCAACCACCATCGAAGCCATTTCCAATCTTCCAGCCAGCGGCGCACGCACTTCGGTGAAGACAGTTTCCGTTAACATTGAAGCCGATCCGGACCGCGCCGATCAGTTGCTGAAGCTCATAAAACTCCAGGAACTCGCGGCCATGATCCACTAATTGAACGGGCGTTGCTACAATCCTGAACTGTGATCGAATCCACGCGTCAAGGCGGCATCGAGGGCAGCGTGGTGCACAGTCCGTCTAGGCGGATCATCTCAACCCAGCGATGGTCTATCGCGCTCCTCGTTGCCGGAGGCGCGCTCAATTATGTAGACCGCGCCACTCTGTCCGTAGCAAATAAACTCATTCAGGATGAACTCGGAGTCACAGTGGCCAGGATGGGCGTGCTGCTCTCCGCGTTTCTGTGGGCTTATGCAATTGCTCAATTGCCCGTCGGGGGCCTGATCGACCGATATGGGCCGCGCAGGCTCCTCGCGTTAGGACTTTTTAGCTGGTCGATCGCGCAGGCGGCGGGTGGTCTGGTCAGAAGCTATGGCGTTTTTATCGTCGCGCGTCTCGCGTTGGGCGTGGGCGAGGCGCCGCTGTTTCCCGGCGGCGCGCGTGTCGTGCGCGACTGGTTCGGTATACGTCAGCGCGGATTCGCCACCGGCCTTTGCCAGTCGGCGTCGTCACTGGGCAACTTCGTTGCGGTCCCGTTGCTCACGTTCCTCATGCTCAGACTGAGTTGGCGCTGGATGTTTCTGATCGTCGGCGCGGCGGGCGTTGTGCTTGCGGCGGTGTGGTGGCACATCCACCGCGATCCCTCGGAGATTCAGTTAACTCCGGACGAGCGCCTCTACCTGACGGAAGGCGATGAAAATGCCACCTCGCGCCCGCCCTCCTTCGCCGAATGGAAGCGACTGTTTGCTCACAAAACCACGTGGGGCATGATCATCGGCTTCTTCGGAAATATGTACACGCTCTGGCTCTACACCGGCTGGTTGCCGTACTACCTGGAGCATCAGCGTCACATGAGCATCGCACGGGTTGGAGTGGTTGGCGCCATCCCCTATTTCTTCGGCTGTGTCGGAGCCGTAGTCGGCGGTTGGCTCTGCGACTTCCTCACCAGACGCGGATGGGCGCCGATCGCCGGGCGTAAACTGCTGGTTTCCTGCGCTCTCTGCGGCATTTCCGTCTCGACGATGGGAGCCGTGTTTGCGCAGGCAAATTCCACCGCCCTGGCTTTCATTTCTCTTTCGCTGTTCCTCATCTATATCGTCAGCAGCGCCGCATGGGCTACGGTGCCTGTCGCAGCGCCAAGCCAGTACACCGCGTCACTGGGCTCTATTCAGAACTTCGGGGGTTACCTGGGTGCTGCGCTCGCCCCAACCGTGACAGGGCTGATCGTGGGGCGTACGGGCAGTTTCTCTGGAGCCATGACCTTGAGTGCCGCAATTACCCTGCTGTCGGCCGCGGCTTACCTGCTGCTGGTGCGCGAGCCCATCCCGTCTGATCCGGGATTTTAGTAGAGCCCTTTTCAATTCACTCTTGCCGCCAGCGCCTCCAGCTTCCTGGCAAGGTTAATGTCCTTCTTCGTAATACCGCCAGCGTCATGAGTAGTCAGGTCGACGCTCAGGCGGTTGTAAACGTTGAACCACTCCGGATGGTGTCCCGCCTTCTCAATCATCAGAGCAGCCGTCGCCATAAAACCAAAAGCATGGACGAAATCGACAAACTGGTAGTCACGATGGAGCTTTCCGTTTACGACAGTCCATCCACCGAGTTTCTTCACAGCAGACGCGATCTCAGATTGGGATAGTTTGGTCATACCCTCAATTCTATGCGTTTCAGGCGATGATCAATACGCTCGGCTTTGTCGCCATTCGTATTCCGCCCGGCACCGGAGCCAGGCCGAATATTTCATCAACGCTCATTGGTGGCTTGTCAAAGTGTCCGGTGCGTTCCCATTCATTGGGGAAAAACACCTTAAGGCCGCCGAAACGGAGGAAGGGATACGTTTTCTTGTCCGTCATCAGGTTGTACTTCCTGACCTTCTCGGCGGGTACTCCAAGGCCGTCGGCATCCACCACCAGTTCCACATTTGCGAAGCTTTTCAACTCGGCCTTGTTGGCAATCATGACAGGTACCCCATCGTGTACTGCGGCATCGCCGAACTGGTGCGTAATCAGAATTTTTTGGGTATGAAGCTTCTCCTTTGCAACGTAGTCGTTCAGCATTTCCTGCACTTCGTTGACTTGCGATGCAGTCACCGTGCCAATCGGAATGCCGGGAGTCTCGTGACCGGGGACGGAATGGAATTCGGGGTCGATCGCGACATGTACGTTGTCATATTTCAAATACCCGCGATCGATCATTCGCTTTACCTCCGTGACCGGATCCGATCTTCCGATTTGCGTGTCCAGAATAACCACCCACCCGCGCGCCGCGGCCGGTTTGATGTACTGTTCCACAAGATCTACGTCCACTTGATCCAGATGCAGAAGGCAGTTCGTAGTGCCCGGGCAGGGAATTGCGAGCCCATAAATCAAATCCAGGCTGGTGACCACTTTCTTGCCGCCGTTCGCCTGCGTGAGCTTGGCCGTCCAGGTCTGCGTATCGGCCGCCATGGCATCCATGCCTTTGTACGTGCCCAGATGACCCAGGATGGGAGCCATCCCGAATCCACGCCCATAGACCGCAAACAGCGTACTGGATTCCAGTAGTCCAATGGAAGTGCTAACTTGCGCCGTGCTCACCTGTGGCACGCTCGTTTTTGCCGTGTCGGGCCAAAGCTGGCTCATCGCCACCACACCGCACACAGCGGCAATCGCAAAAGGTCTCACGCGACGAATATAGCAACACTCTGAGAGAAAAAGTGTGTCACGTGGATTCCCAATGGTTGTAATGTGTATTCATGTATATCCTGCGGGCCACCACTCCCATTCGCTGTCTGCTTGCACTGGCGCTGCTGATCTCGTCTGAGGCATTCGGCCAGACGCCCTCGCCGCCAGCCCCATCGGCTCCGGCGACTCCGCCAACTTTCCACCAGCGCGCCAACAGTCTCCTCAACGATTCCCTCAAAGACAAGAATCCCGACACGCGAAAACAGGCGGTCCAGGCGCTGAGCCTTGCCGGCACACGCGAGCCCTATCTTTCGAAAGTGGAATCGATGCTCGACGACAGGGATGTGGAAGTGCGCCTGGCAACCGTCACCAGCCTGGTCGATCTGAAGAACAAGCGCACGGCCGGAGCGTTGCAGAAAGCTCTGAATGACGAAGTTCCGGAAGTTAGCTTTGCGGCGGCCAAGGCGCTCTGGGCGCTGAAAGATCCTGCCGGAAGGGACGCGCTCCTCGCAGTGCTCAGCGGCGAAACCAAAACCGCATCCGGCTTCCTCACCACACAAAAGCGGGTCGCGCTGCGGATGTTTCACACACCCAGAGTTCTGATTACCTTCGCATTGATGCAGGGCATTGGCATGGCTCCCATTCCGGGCCTGGGACAGGGGGTTTCGTCGTTGCAGGGAATTCTCTCCGATCCCGGCGTGTCGGGCCGGGCTGCCACGGCGCTGTTGCTCAGCAGCGACAAGAGCCCTGATGTGCTGGAGGCACTGCGAGACGCGCTCTCGGATAAAGACGCGTCCGTCCGTGCCGCGGCTGTGCACGCGATGGCTTTGCGAAACGACCCCGCGCTGTTGAGCGAGGTCACGCCGCTGATGGACGACAAGAAAGAAGCCGTACGGCTGCGCGCCGCCGCCGGGTACTTGCGATTGGAAGGGCTCAAGCCTGCGGCGATCAAACCGCAGCCGAAAAAATGAACAACTGAGCGACAATCCTCGTGTTCTTGCGTAAGCTTGCCCAGAAGCTCGGCCGAACGCCCGCAGTTCGACGCCGCGTCCATCAAAATCAACCAGTCATTGGTGCGTCGGGCCTCGCCGTTACCCGACTATCAGGTTGTCTGGCCAGCGTGGGTTAGCGAACGCAGTCCGCTTGGCTACGATGTTTCCGTAACTTTCCCGTCGGACACCACCGCCGAGCGTCTGCAACTCATGTTTCAGGACTTGCTCCGATCCGACCGTTCCGGCGGAAGTCCCCGATAATAAGCCAGGCCACAAGCGAACTGCTCCCCGCGCTCGACAAACAACTGGCCCTGAAAGCGTCGTTTAAACCCTCTCGCTCCGGATGCTGGTCATTGAACATCTGGAACGATTGCCCGCCGGGAATTGATGCGGATCGGTTCAATCTACGTGTGGCGTGCGGCGTAAAGCAATACCACGGAGACAAGCATTGGAATCAGGGCAACACGAAAAAAGTGAAGCGCCATTCCAAACGGCGACTTCTTCCTTCCCGGCTGTTCGCCAGTCTCCTGACGATCCGCGATGCAAACCTGATCCTGATGCTGAAGGTCTCCGCACATCTCGCGGGCGCCGGCGTATCGGTTCTTCGGATCGCGCTCCAGTGCGCGGAAGAGTATTTCCTGTAGCACAGCGGAAATCGCCGGATTCGCCTCGCACGGCGGAACCGGAGGATTCGTCAGTCGAAGATTCATCACGGCAAACGGATTATCGCCGGGGAAGGGCGTCGCACCGGTCAGCATTTCGTACAGGATTACGCCCATCGCATAAATGTCGCTGCGGGCGTCGCCACGCTTGCCCCGGACTTGCTCGGGCGATATGTAGGCTGGCGTCCCCATGGTCTGCGACAGCTTCCCGAAGGTCAGCCTTCGCGCGCCCGCCAGACTTGCGATGCCAAAATCGATAATCTTGATCTGATCGTCGGAGGTCACCAGTATGTTCTCCGGCTTTAGATCCCGATGCACCACGCCATTGCTGTGCAGATATTCGATCGCATCACACAGGCTGACGGCAATGCGCAGCGCGCGGCCCTCTGATAGCCGTCCCTGCTCGCTCTCACTCAGGATGCGGCGGAGTGAACTTCCTTCCACCCACTCCATGACAATATAGGCCCGGCTGCGCTTGTCATCTGCGTAAAACTTAACGATAGACGGATGGTCCAGTTTCAGGCCGACCTGCTGCTCGCGCTGGAGACGCTGGTAGAAAACGGCATCTCCTTCCAGTGCCAGATGCGGTAGTTTAATGGCAACCTGACGCCCGGTGTGAAGATCAGTGCCCCGATAGACACAGGCCGTGGGGTTGCTGGCAACCAGGTGATCGAGCGAATAGTGATCGATCCGATTGCCCGTTTTGGGAGCATCCATAGTCCAAGATTAGGAATCCAGACAAGAAAAAGTCATAGCAAATACATGAGGAATCCATAAAACTCAGGGCCTGACTCGTTTTCTCAACGGGCATCCGCGACTGGCCGGATTGCGTGCCAGTCCCTTGAAAAAACGCGCGATCTCGCTTATCTTAAGTGAAACTCGATTCGCCGCACTCTATGGGCACTGACCAGAATCGATGAGGAGCCGTTATGCCTGCGAAGGAGGTAAAGCCTTTTGGTCCGCCCGTTTGGGCGGCATTCCTGATCGCTTTCGTCATACTGCTTTTTGTCGGTGCAATGATGTTTTGGTCGTTGAATCAGCAACTCCTCCCGGAAAATCGCGGACTTACCGCGGCATTGGAAGGCCATCCCGCCAATCACACAGCCGCCATCGTTTACTCTCGGGTGATCACGGCCAGTGTTGCCAAGACCTCCTCGCTGTACCTCGCATTTCTGCTTATTTTTTTGGGCGGTTCTTATGTGCTGCTGCCAATCCGCGCTGCATATCAGGCCCATCTTGAAGGCCAGGAAATGAAGGGTACGCTCACGTCGAGTTCCCCCGGTTTGATCATGGTGACCCTTGGCGTTGGTCTGGCCATAGCCACTATCGCCATCAGAACCGACATCGGCTACTCGGAACAATGGTCGGATCAGCCGAATGCATCGACATCGGCGGATACAGTCAAATCCAGAACGGATTCCGCGCCGTGGCCAACCGTAAAAGGAAAGAATCAGTGAAGAAACTCCTGGTCGCAGTTCTCCTGACAGCCGCGCTGAACGGTCAAACGGATGTCCCATGGCGATTTCCGAACGCTGAAGTCTCAAACACCGGATGCCAAATCGCCGGCACCAAAGAGACGCTTGCAGTGCAATTGCAGTCGTTCAAAATAAGTACGTCGTCGCCTTTTCCCGACATTCACTGGGGTCAGCACATGTTTGCTGCCGTTATCTCGACGACGGCAACGGCAACGGACGGAATACTCCCGGCGGTACCGCCGACGTATCAGAAGGTGTTCGGCGCAGATGGCAAGACGTTGGTAACCAAAGCGGTGTTCCGCCTTGTTCCGGCGCCAGCCGCCGCGCAGAGTACCCCGCGCCCCCATTCCGAAGTTGATGTGATGGAACTCGACCAGCGTCTGTTCGTCGGTGCGCCTGCGTGCGAAGTTCAGCGTGTCGGAGAAGCGAGCCAGTCCCAGCCTGGTGGGGGTGGTGGTGGAGGTCGAAGTGGCCACGTCTCAACCGTGTTCCCTGTCGACAAGGATCAGTACTGAACTTCAGGCCGCGGCCCGTTTGCGCCATTCATCAAATGTTCCCACGGAACGCCCGTTTGGTTTCGTGAGATTGTTTCATGAAGGTTCTTGATCTGGCTGTCACAATAGACAGAGTCGCGGCCGTGCGCTTTGGCCCCATACAACGCCGAATCAGCTTTTCGAATGAGCGCGGCCGCATCGTCTGTGTGCTCCCATTCAGTGATTCCGAAGCTCGCAGTCACGCTGAAGATGGAACCCGAGTTGCCGCCGAAAGCGACGCTATGCAGGCGGCACAGGATACGTTCAATGCACCGAAGCGCCTCTTCCTTAGTTGCTGATGGCAGCAAAATCAGGAACTCATCGCCACCCATTCTCCCGGCGAGATCCTGCTGTCTGATGCCGTCCCTCAGAATCCCTGCAAGAGTGACCAGAACATCGTCCCCTGCCTGATGTCCTTCCCTGTCATTGATGAGCTTGAAATGATCTATGTCGCACACACAAAGGTAAAGTGTGCCCCCGGACGCTTTCGCCTGAGCAATCGCTTCGTCAAGATGCGAAAGGTAACTTCGACGATTCACCAGGCCGGTGAGCGCGTCGTGGCTGGCCTCGTAGCGCATCTGCGCCTCGACGCACTTTCTTTCGTTAATGTCGGTGTGTGCTCCGATGAATCGCACCAACTCGCCCGAAGCGTCCCGGATGGCCTTTCCACGCGCCAGTATCCATTTATAGTTTCCGTCGCGGCACCGTAGCCGGTATTCAGCGCAATACGCCGCTGTTCGGCCTTCAAGGTGACACAAAACCGCGCCCTTGGCGTACGGAAGATCGTCAGGATGCATGAGTTCTTCCCATATTTCAGGTCGATTCGGCACGTCGGAATCCGCGTAACCAAGCATCTCTTTCCATCTTGGAGAAAAGTACACCGTGTTCTTGCGCGCGTCCCAGTCCCAGATGCCGTCTGCAGTCCCGCTGAGCGCGAGTTGCCACCGCTGCTCATTTACCTGGGCGAGTTCCTCTGCCTGGACTGAAGCCGAAATGTCTTCGATCAAATTGATGGCGTGGGCGATCTCGTTCTCGACGAAGGTGACGCTGACTCGCACCCAGATAACCGTACCGTCTTTCCTGACGTAGCGTTTCTTGACTTGAAACGCCGATTGTCCCCGACTCTCGGCCAGTTTCCCGATCTCCAGGTTCAATTCACGATCGTCAGCGTGCGTAATCGACATGAAAGTCATCCGGGTAAGCTCTTCCGCCGAATAACCTGTGATCTCGCAGAAAGCAGGGTTAACCTCCACGAAGTGCCCCAGCGCGTCCGTTACCGACATCCCGATCGTGGCATGTCTGAATATTTCGCGAAGTCTCGCTTCTGACGTAACGCTTGGGGCGGTGCTTGCTCCCGTACCTATTGAGGACGGAACGCCGTCGCCACCCTGGTTCATAGTGGGCATATCGGCCTAATGCCCCGATTTTTTTAGGGCGCGCTGGCCCCAGGTCCGGATTTCTGGCCAAATAAGTTCAGCGTTCCTTCAGTCCGCAGTGCTCTAATCGAATGTGGTCAAAGGAGAGCTATGCGCAAAACGGCCCTTGGTTTTATTTTGGTTGTCGCCTTCTCCGCCGCACAGACGGGGACTACTTATCGAATAACTCACACCTATAATCTTGGCGGTGACGGAAGCTGGGACTACGTTGTGCCCGATCCACCGAATCACCGCGTCTTCATCGCACGCCAGACCCGCGTGATGGTCGTGGATGAGGATAACGGAACCCTGCTTGGCGAAGTGCCCGGCATTCAGGGCGCGCACGGTACGGCGATCGCGCAAGCCTCCGGGCATGGATTCGCCACGTCGGGCAACGACCAGATGGTCGTCATGTTCGATCTAAAGACCTACCAGCCTCTCAGCCGGATTCCCGCCGCGCTCGATACTGATGCCATCCTCTATGACGCCCCGTCAAATCGGGTATTCACCCTGAATGGCGACGGGCACTCGTCAACCGTGATTGATCCCAGGGCAGGAACGAAGATCACTGAAATCGCGCTCGGCGGGAAACCGGAATATGGTGCTTCGGCGGGCGACGGCAAGGTCTACGCCAATCTGACCGACACGAGCGAAGTGGTTGAGATCGATGCGAAGAGCGCGACCGTATCGAAGCGCTGGTCCACCGCACCCTGTGCGCAGCCCGTTTCCATGGCGCTCGATACCGCGCATCACAGACTCTTCAGCGGATGCCGCAGCGGCGTGATGGCGGTTTCCGATTATCAGGCGGGTAAAGTGATCACGACGCTCAAGATCGGTACCGGCGTAGATGGAGCCGGCTTTGATTCGTCTACGGGCGACGCGTTCGCATCCAATGCCGATGGCACGCTGACCGTGATTCATGAGGATTCGCCTGATCAGTATCACGTCGTCGAGAACGTCGAAACGCCCCAGAACTCGCGCAACATGGGTTTGGACCCCGTGAATCACCGGATCTTTATGGCATCCGCAAAGTTCGGTGCTGCATCGCCCCCCGCAGGTGGCAGAGGCCGGCCACAAGCGCTGCCCGGGACGTTCGCCGTGATTGTGGTTGAGCGGGCACCCAGCCGCTGATCTTCAGCGGCATAACCAGCCGGGAACCTTAGTTGTCGGACGGCCTTTCAACACGATCAATGACCATAACGTCCACCGGCGCCTTGGTGGATTCCAGCTTCAGGCCGAGTTGCTGCTGCATCGCCGCGAATATATCCGGAGGCGCATCGGCGCTTTCAGCCGCCGGTCTCGCACCGGCAAAAGGTCCCCCCGGCTGTGTCTGGGCGGCATCGGGCGTCCATTTCAGCACGAAGTCGTAACGGGTTGCGCCGAATCCCGTCTGGTCAACCACCGGCTGTTCCAGCGCTTCGTTCAGAACAAAGCCGGCAAATTCCGCAATGGTCGAATTAATGACTCTCATTCCTGCCGGCCCGCCGCCATAGCCCGGGTTGCCATTTGGATTGCTTTCGTTCTTGCTCAGCTTGGCCCCGGTTTTTGCCACCGTGATCGCATATACCGGAAGCTCTTTCTTCTCGGTATGGAATGACAGTTGAAAACGATCCGCCAGCAATTTCCGCACCATCATCCTCATCTGTTTCAGGCTCGGCATCCCCTCCTTGTCGGGTTTGGCCGTCAAATCGTAATTGTCTGAGTCCAGCCACGCCGGCCCCTTCGTGATCTGACGTGGGTGAACCTCATAAGCGAATTTGATCAGATAAGCCAGCGAGGCATTGTTCGCGATCAGCGTCCCGCTCGCCGTCGGATGAATGGTGAACGGCGTGCCTTCTTTGGTCGGCTTGATCGTAGCCACTTCAAACTCGGGATTTGCGTCGGCTGCCATCTGCTTCGGCGGAGGCGGAGGCTCGGGAATCGACCAGGCTGTCTTATCGTTCGCGAGCGTCAGGTCCAGCGGGAGCGGCTTCGGGCTCTGGTTCCAGGTTCCCGTGATCGAAGTTCCATCGGTGTTGGACAGCTTTCCCTCATAGTTGCCGCCGATCGCCGGCACAACAATTTTCACCGTCGTACCCTGCAGCGTGATCGAACTCGCGTTGATTGGTTGCGCACCCTGGTCGATGCTGTACATGACGGCCTTCAGACCCCCGGCATCGGCCTTCGAGACTTTCATGATGATTCGAAGATCCCGCTCAGTGTGTAATGTTCCCTGCCACGTACCCGTGATGTCACGATCCTGGGCCAGCAGTACGCCGCCCACAAGGACCGCGAAGGCGGCAAACACTATTTTTACTTTCTTCATGCTGAATCTCCTGGAAGACCGCTTGTCTGCGCGAGGCCCGAATGCCCTGTTTATCCCATGTCCGACCATCGTATCTCTTCTTACGTACCAAAATGCTGCAGGTTAACTGCCTTTCACGTTAGTACGGTTCCGGTGTTTCAATAGTTCCGTAGGCGTAAACTTGGCCCATGCAGAAAAAGATGTTCTGGCTGATTTTCGCGACTCTGGGTCTTCTGGCCGATCTGGTTCTGCCCCTGTGGTGGACGTTCGCCGCAACCATCCCCATATTTGCCCTCAGCTGGTGGATAGCCTATCGGAGTGACTGGTTCTAAGAAACCCGGCGGCTATCGCCGATTTTCCTCCGTATTCCCCCGGTTTTCGGGCTGCCATCACTCTGGCGCCAGGCTTGAATTCTACGTTTGATCGCTCGCAAAGTTGATGCGACAACAAGATTAATCGTGTTTCCGTCCGCTGTCCAACGAAATAATGTAAGCTTGGCCGGACTCGCCGACGGACTGCCGTTTGTATTCACTCAACTGTGCCTTAGGCAGTTTCAGTCTTCATCGACCGCGATTCTCGCCGCGTGCTCGTGGGGCACTACTTCTTCAGCCCCGCTGTCCAATTCAGCACCACCGTCAATGGTTGGGCGGTAGTACCCGCTGGGGGAACGCTGAGCAAGAACCGCTGACCATCGGCCGAAACATCATAGCCGAAAGTCCCATACGGGAGTCCAAACAGAGGAGTAATGTTCTTGACTTCAAAAGACTCGCCACTTCCATTCACCTCCGCTACCATTAGACGGTCGTCGGGGCCGACAAAAAAAGTTCCTTGCCGTCCGGTCGCCAGTGAGTTGCATGCCCTCCCGCACTGGACACCTGCCGCCTGCTTCCCGGGCCCGGGAATGGCGCAACATAGACCTCGTTCTTGCCCGACTCGTCCGACTCATAGGCGAGCCAGCCGCCACGAGGTGAAAACTCCGGAGTGTTCTTGCCGGACATCGTCGGCATGAACCGATAGGGCTTCGGTGCTCCCGGCGCCCCGCCTTTCTCTCTTCCGAGGGGGTCAGGTAGGATCCAAATCTCAGTTCCCGTCTTTGGATCGCCCGCCGCCGTGTATGCCAGATACTTGCCGTCGGGCGAAAAAGTCCCCGGCGTCTTCACCAGACTGTCAGCCCAGAGAAGTTCTTCACTTCGAGAGCCATCCACCGGCTTGCGATAAAGGTCGAAATTACCCGTCCGGTTGGAGTGGAATACGATGGTACGGCCGTCGGGCGACCAGGTCGGAGCTGAATCGTCCGCCGGGTCGAACGTAAATCGCTTACGCACAGCGCGCAACACGTCGAACAACCAGATGTCACCATTCCTGCTCTCAATGTCGCGTATCGGGGCCGCAACTGTTTTGTGATCCGGAGAAAACCGCCCGTAGCCTAGCGCGCTCACGTCGCCAACCGTGCCGAGCCGCTCGCCTGAGCGATCAAACCATGTCAAAGCCCGGTCTGACAGGCCGACCTCGTAAACCAGAACACCATTGGCCGAGGCTGAGAAATGCCCGGAACCGGTGAGACCCTTGGTGAGTAATTCCTCAGCCACGGGAACGGCCTCACCGGCAAATGCCAGATGTTTCGCGTCGAACGGCCTCGCGACCAGCGTCTTTCCTCGCAGGTACAACAGGTAACCCTGCGAATATATGGCCCTGCTTTCCGCGACGTCGTCAAGAGTTCGGTCTTCGTTGGGAGAGTCCAGCGACCCGACCCGGATGGCCAGACCACCAAGAAGATAAACAAAGTGCCTGCCATCGGGGAGAAACCAGGGGAACCGTTGCGTTCTCCCCTTTGCGTCAACGATGGTAGCCGGGCGTGGGACGCCGCCCGAAGCAGGCATCTGCAGCAATCCGCCAGCGGGCGTTGGCGCGAAAACGATGACACCATCCTGATTCCAGGTACCGCCGCGTGGAGCTGCGGCATCCGCAATCGCGATGGCGGGACCACCGGAGACTGGCATTTTTTTCAGTTTGCCGCCCGCGAAAAAACCAATCCACTTACTGTCCGGTGACCAGAAGGGCAGGCTGGCATTTTCGGTTCCGGAGAGGGGCTGCGGCGTTCCCGATTCGAGCCGGTGAATCCAAAGGCGGCTCTTTCCATCGCTCGATGCGGGGGTGAAAACGACCAGTCTGCCATCGGGCGAAACGATGGCAGGAGCCGCCCCGCCAAATTGGTAGTTGTCTGGTGGACTAATATTGAACCGGGTGGTCGGCTGCTCCGGCGGGTTCTCTCGAACGTGGAGGAAAAAGCCGACTGCGGCGAAGATCGCGAACAAACCGGCTGCGGCCGCCCAGATCTTGTGGCTGTGCTGTTCGATTTCCAGCGCCGGCATCGCTTCCGCCAGCGGCATGGCATCACCGATGTCGCGCAATCGACGCCTGGGGTCCTTCTCCAGACATCTCCGCAACAGGAATTGAAGCTTCGTGGGAACCCGTTCCCATTCGGGCTCATGGGTCAACACTGCTGCCATTGTGTTAGATGGTGTGTTGCGCTCAAATAATCGCCGGCCCGCTACCATCTCGTACAGAACAACACCAAATGCCCATATGTCGGCGCGCTTATCCACCTTCTCGCCGCGCACCTGCTCTGGAGACATGTAACCCGGCGTGCCGGCGATCATGCGTGGAGCCGCAGCGCCCTCCGAGCTTGCGTTCCCGGGCGGGCCTTCCATCGTCGCCAAACCGAAATCCAGCACTTTGACTGACCCATCCAACCGGATCTTGACGTTGACCGGCTTCAGGTCGCCGTGAACGATGCCTTTTTCGTGCGCCGCTCCGAGCGCACCGGCAATTTGCCGGGCAACTTCAACGGCTTCCGCGAAAGGAATCGGTCCGCGCGCCATACGCTCATCGAGGGTCGGCCCGTCCACTAGTTCCATCACCAAATAATTCGGCCCCACATCGTGAATCGTGCAGATATTCGGATGATTCAGTGCAGCGATAGCGCGTGCCTCGCTCTCGAACCTGCCGTTGAATTGGTGTGTTGAGAATTTGATGGCGACATCGCGGTCCAGCCGCCAATCTCGCGCCTTCCACACTTCGCCCATCCCGCCCTTACTGATAGGGTCCTCAATGCGGTAGGGGCCAAAGTGAGAACCGGCGCTGGGGCGCTCGGTAGCGTGCTGATCGAGGTGGGCCGGACATGCCGGCTGATCAAGCAAACCGTCGTCAATCACATCCTGCGCCAGCAACGATGCCACCTCGTCGCGCAGTTCGGAGTCTGCGCCGCAGGCTTCAGCGAGAAAAGCGAGGCGCTGAGCGGGCGGACACTCGGAAGCCGCGTGATACAGCTCTTCGACACCTCGCCACCGTTCGGGAGTCATGCTGTACGCACGCCGCGTGTGGATAGATTATCACCAAAAGCTGTGCGGCAGACGACGCGCGATCGCTTTGTTCAAGCCACGCGCTTCCGTGCCCGAATCGCCAGCGCTGCTAAACCAGCTGAGATCATCCAGAAGGTTGTGGGCTCGGGAGTGGAGGAACCAGGAAGGTTCTGCGTGTAGTCGACGCCAGCTTCCGAGTTGATGGTCACGCCTTGGAGCAGGTTACCGTTTGAGTCATATATGGCAACATTGCTGCTTACGGTAGCGTTCACCGAAGCCGTGTAGTCACAAGGGTAGCCCTGGCACACTTGATAAAAGTACAGAGCGTTAGACAGATCTGCCTCATTATTGAAGATATTAACCATGGCCGTGCCGCTTGCTTGGAAGTCCCAGGCGCCGGTGGCATCCTGCGTGAAAGTGAAGTCCACGTCATCGAGATTTCCGTCAACGGGTGCCCCGTTATACCAGTTTCCGTTCTGACTATTCAAGGCAAAGTATGAGCCCGATCCCCCAATGGCTTGCAGGTCGGGACCCCCACCAAGCGCATATGCCACTTCCATGCCTGTGTCGTAGCCTGAAGCCGAGGAGACTGTGCCTGTCACGGAGAAGTTGACTGCCAGCGCCCCGCTGGCAATGGAAGCTCCGCTGAAGAAGAGATAGTCTGCGGCCACGGCGCCCAGTGTCATCTGGCCGCTGGCGTAGATGTCGTTGTAGCTCGTGCTGAGGTCGACCTCCCCGAAGCTCAGCGAGGTAGAGTACGTCGCAGCGCCGTATGTCTGGCTGCTCGTAAGCACCTCGGAGGCGGTGGCAGCGGCATCGTACGGATATGGCGAGCTGAAATTAACATCATTATTACCACCTGGCAGCAGATATAGGTTGGAAGCTCGGGCGGGCTTAGCCAGCCAGGCAGTAGTCAGAATCAGAAAACAGTAACAGCACGTTTTGGATATCACTTTTAACCTCCGTAAGGTCGGTTCCGCCGTTTTAACGTCGAAAGAAGCGCCACGTTCGCCAATGAACAGGAATCTTGCGGCTGTGGGGCATAGCAGAACAAAACCAAACCGCGTTCCCGATAACTTTCCACACCTGGGCCTCCACCGGGTAAGCGTAAACGGAAGGCAAGAACTACAATGAATCGACAAGATTTTTCAGAAACTCATTGCGGCGTTCATGGAAACCACCCAAATTCCCCAGGTGACAGCTTTGCTGAAAGCGTGGGGAACCGGCGACCGCAATGCGCTGGACGAGATGCTGCCGCACGTGTACAACGAGTTGCGGCGAATGTCACGCAACTACCTGAAAGAGGAACGCCCCGGCCACACCTTGCAATCCACGGCGCTCGTGCATGACGTCTATCTGAAACTCGTGGACCTGGAATCGGTGGACTGGAAAGATCGCGCCCACTTTTACGCGGTCTGCGCGCAGATGATGCGGCGGATTCTGATCGATTCCGCCAGGGCACGGCAAGCTGGCAAGCGAGGAGGTCCGCTGCCATTTATCAATCTGGATGATGCGCCGGACGTGGGAAGCTCCAGAGACAGGGAGCTTGTGGCCTTGGACGACGCCATGACCTTACTGGCGCAGTTGGATGCGCGTAAAGTTAGAGTAATCGAACTTCGCTACTTCGGCGGGCTCAGCGTGGAGGAAACGGCGGAAGTGGAGAAGATATCGGCGCAAAGTGTGATGCGCGACTGGAAACTGGCAAAGGCCTGGCTACAGCGCGAAATTCGCAGGAGCAGCGATTCATCATGCTGAACCCTGCGGGCGCGAAGAGTCTCTAAGACAGTGCTGTCAATCCCGCTCGAACGCGTCAATCACTTACACGCGGGCACGAAGTAGCGTGGGAAGGGCGGGTCGCAAAGGATCCCGCGCGCCGCGGAGGGGCTGCCATAATGACCACAATGTCCAACTCCAATCCCGTTAGCGGCTCACGCTCTGTTTCGGACCAATCGACTACGCCCTTCACCAATATCGATGTCGGCTCGCCTCAAATAGCCGGTTCTGCGACACCAGTCGGAAGCGGATGGGACATCATCGCGGGCGGTGCGGATATTTGGGAGAATGCCGACCAGTTTCATTTCGTCTTCGAGAAAATCCCCGGCGACTTCGACATCGCCGTGCGCGTCGAGAGCTTCACGCCGGCGCATTTGTATTCCAAGACCGGCCTGATGATTCGTGAGAGCCTCGATACCGCCAGCGCCCACATCATGTTCTTCGTGTTCTCGGACGACGAACCCCGCAACAACAACCTCGGGGCGTATGAAATGCAGTTTCGTAAACAGTCAGGGGACAGCTGTCAGGCCATCTATCCCGTGGTCAGGCCACCCGCGCCACCGGAATTCCCGGCGGCCTTTCCGAACTCCTGGTTGCGCGTAACCAGGCAGGGGGATCAGTTCTCGGCTTTTGTGTCCACCGATGGCCACACTTGGAAGCTGTACGGTGAGAAAGTTCTGCCACTGGCAAACACGCTCAAGGTCGGCCCGGCCCTCACGTCGCACAACCCGGATACGCCCGCAAAGGCCTCATTCCGTGACTATTTGGCCAAACGCTAGCCTTGCAGGAGCAGCTGCGTGGCCTCGCCTGCGCCGCGGTTCTTTGCAGCCTGGCCTTTACACAGTCGACCGAACCCGAACGGGCTTTTGTGATGGCTGAAATTCACGTGACTCCGGACACTACAGCGCGGCAACATCCGAATCGGTGTTTTCAGAGTCCCTTTTTCAGGAGCTACTGCTGAAAAACTTCCCAGAGCCGGGTACCGGCTCTGGTCTCACCCAGGTACGGTTGCTACTGGCCGTACTGCTGCTGCGGCGCGTACTGCTGTTGCTGCGGCTGCGCATATTGCTGCTGTTGTTGAGGTGCGTACTGCTGCAGTTGCGGCGCATATTGTTGTTGCTGCGGCGCGTACTGTTGCGGTTGCGGCGCATATTCCTGTTGTGGCGCGTATTGCGGCTGTCCCGCATAGCAGGCCGGATTCTGAACCGGATTTCCGTAACGGTCATAGATCGGCGCACACGGCGGAGGTACTGGTGCAACATAAACCGGGCCGTAAGCGTAACCGGGAGCATAACCATATCCACCATACGGATAGCCGCCTATCCCCAGATACACCCCGCCACGGTAATATCCACCGCCGTAGCCACCCCTGTAACCATAGCTGCGGCCCACGAAGCCTCCACCGCCTGCGGAGATGCGGCCAACCCCGCCACCGTTAAAATGCGCGCCGCCGCCGATCCGCGCGCCAGCACTCACGGCGACATGCCCGCCGCCGCCACCGGCGTGTCCGCTACCGCCGCCGCGTGCCATCGCAGCCACCGGGGACAGCACCATAAATGCCCCAACTGCCAGTACAACCGAGCTTCCGAAAATATTGTTGATCGCGCTTTTCATTGCAGAACCTCTTTCGCTTCCACTCATGAGAATGCAAACCGTCTGCCAATCGCCAATTCGCAGAAAACAAGAGAACTTGCGTCTCTTGCGTGCAATGGAAACACGGGCCTATACCACCAGCCAGGCTGTGATCAACCGGACTCAGCGGGCCGGCCCGCCAACGTAGCCAGGAGGGCGAGATGACGGGACGATCCTCCAGCGCACGGTGCATTGTTTCTGCGGGCTGGAACTTCTGTTGATGAGAATCAAATCCTGCGTCTGTCCATTGCCCGGCCGCAGCCGTGCGTCCCAGGGTTTTCCATCCAGGTCAATCTGCAGATTCCCCAGGGGCATGCCAGGGAAGACGTATTCGGCATTCGGGAGTACAGGATCACCGGCGCATTTCAGCGTACCGGAGCTTGGCGCGCTGTATGGAGGGTCGCTGGGAGCGGCACTGGATGTAAGTGGCGCGGACGGCTGCTCCACAATATGAGGTCGCCCCGGGAACGTGTCGGTTGGCAACTGATTGCCGGTTGGTCCCGGGCCCGTCACCGCGGAAGTGCGCGGTATCAGCCTGCGACGCGGCTCGCCCTCATCGCTCGTGATGCCTGGCGCGTTCAATCCGAGTTCCGCCAGCCACCGTTGAGCCCGATAACTTTCTTCCTTGTTGCTCCCGCGCAAGTCCTGCACGAGTAGATTTTGCGCTGCCGGGCGGTAATGCGGAAGGACCTGCAGCGCGATCTTCTTCCAGTTCCCTGTATCCGGCATATCCAGCAGAATTCTGCAGACGGCATCAGCCTCTGAGGGTGAAAGGTCGGGCATGTGCCCACCCTCAGCCACGGGCCCCGCGAGATCGCGAATAAAAGGATCGGCAGCGTTCGGGTACCTCGCCATCAAATCTCCCAACATGGGCGCATACGTGAGATTAAACGTAGACGCTCGCTGTTCACGCCAGGAGAACTCGACAATCGCCGATGCCACGCGGGAATCCGCATTGAGCGGCATCAACGTCGGCAGCTTCGCCCTTTGGTCTCCTCTCCAGGCCGCGATCAGTTCATCATCGACGATGTCTCTGTACCAGACGAGCAGACCGGAAAGCGTATCAGCCGTTTGCTGGCCGTTGTTTGGATCGACGGACTCAAGCAGCGTCCGGATCTTTTGGCGCGCAACGGCCGGAGGATACGGTGCAGGAGGGGTTTCTTTGAACTGCGCACTGGCCGTCATGCTCACGCCAACGAACAAGAATGCGCATGCAATGGTGCCACAGGAGATGTGAATCATTTCGTTGAGTGGCCCTGATAAAGTCGCTTCCCTAATACGCGAAAGCCCCACAACCGCAAATGCAATTGCGTCGCCAGAACGCAAGTGACTAACAACATACGGTTTCTCCGCCGCTTCCCGTGGCAACGCGAGCTCGATGGTGGCTGTTATGAGCCACACGAGCCACCATAATGGTGACCTGTCTATGTCGATGGCCCAATGGTGATTAAACAGGCCATTGACAAATCCGTCACGCCAACCCCGGACCCGCACCTCGTGCACGTTTGAGAAGGCTGTTGGGTCGTCACGGAAGTGAAGACCAGGAAATTGGGAAAGGACGGGAAACCGAGCTGTCAGGGTTGGGCGCCTTGCGGCGTTAAAGCAAATTCGGGTTTTGAAGAATTGCCTCACCATCCCCGACACATTTGGAACTGGGGTAATATTGCCAATAGCTTAGGTTGGTAAATAGGTCCGTGGTATGCCATCGTCCGTCTTCGACCTTGACCCTGCCTGTGGCAAGGTTATCCAATTGCAAAGTGGGAGAACGAAAAAAATGAAGAGATCGCATGCTTTTGCCGCGCTGGCGACCGCCGGACTAATGGTCGGTTCGCAGGCCGCTCTGGCTCAGTCGGTTGGCTGCGGGAGTTTGCCGCAGGCCAATGCTGCGCCTGCTTACACCACCGGTCCCGGGGCCGCTCTTGCTGCGTCGGGTGGAGCCCCTCGCGGTGGTGGCGGGCTCGGATTTTCCGGCGCCGGCCGCGGTGCCTTCGGAGGTTCGGGTGCGGGCCGCGCGGGCGGTGGCGGTGCTGCTGTTCGTGATCCGCATGCCGCCGGCAACGTTGACGCGAAGGATCTTCCGGATGGTGAGAATGCTCCGAACAATGTTGACGGCAACTTCGTGCTGGGGCCGACGCATCCCGCCGCTCCCGATACGGTGGAGAACGCAAGCGTGCCGAAGGGCGTAGTCTGCATCTTCGCGATGGAGTCGGGGGATAGCAAGATGTATCCCGGAATCACGCGTGCCCCGCGCGATCCTAACGCTCCTCCGCAACCGCCCAATTCGCGCATGATCCCCGTTATGCCCGCGCCTTATAGCCGTCGGGTGTACGTGTATATTCCCAGGCAGTATGTCGCCGGAACGGTTGCTCCCTTCATTGTGGGCGCGGATGGTCCCGACAACGGGCTGTTCACTACGCTCGATAACATGATCGCGGCGAAGAAACTGCCGCCGATGATCGCGGTTTCTATCGGAAATGGCGGTGGCGATGGTCCGGGCAGCGAACGCGGCCTGGAGTACGACACGATGTCCGGCAAGTACGCCGAGTTCGTGGAGACGGAAGTTCTTCCTCTCGTTGAGAAGCGTTACGGCGTGAAGCTCAGTAAGGACCCGGATGCGCGTCTGGCGATGGGTGGCAGTTCGGGTGGCTCGGTTTCGTTCGGTATGGCGTGGTTCCACAACGATCTCTATCACCGCGTGCTCACTTACTCGGGGACGTATGTGAATCAGCAGTCGCCGACCGATCCGAATCTGCCGCATGGCGCGTTTGAGCTGGAAGAGCATCTGATTCCGGCGGCGCCGACGAAGCCGATTCGCATCTGGATGGAAGTCGGGGACCGCGATAACGGGCGTCCTGGTGATGACACTCACGACTGGGTGGCTGCGAACGAGATCATGGCTCGCGCGCTGGCCGCGAAGGGCTATCACTACCAGTTTGTCTTCGCGCGCAACGCCGGTCACACCGATGGCGCTGTCAAGAAGCAGACTCTGCCGGAAGCGCTGGAGTACGTCTGGCAGGGTTACAAGGCGAAGTAGTCAGCGAAGCGGCTTGCGCTCGGATCGTTTGACGCGACCGCGAATTGTCAGTTCGATCAGTGTACCGACAATGCCAAACCGCTTGCTTCTCGATTGCGGCTAAAGTCTACACCCGTTTGCATCAGATCGATCTGTTTTTTGTGCCTCTCGTGGGCAGAGCACTGAACATGACTGGAAGGTCACTGGCCATTGGGCGCGACGCCAGCATTGTTCCGGTGGACGACCGCGATCGTGATCAGTTGTCGGTCGGTTTCCGGTATGTAATCGAGGGCGAGCACTGATAGCCGATGTTTAACGCGAATCGCCAGCACAATATACTGCGGGCCGTTCACCACACAAGTCATAGGAACTCCAGCTGTTAGGAAGCGGAGAGGATCGCCTGAACCCTTTCAGCCAGCTGTTCCGGGCTGAATGGTTTGGGAATGAAGAAAGCGCCCCCGGGCATCGGCGTCTGAGTCTTGTTCTGTTCGGCGAATCCGGACATGAGGAGCGCCTTCGTGGCATGCTGCCCCGCGGTCAGTCGGGCCACCAGGTCAATGCCGTTCATGCCGGG
>CAIKAS010000222.1 GCA_903825445.1 uncultured Acidobacteriia bacterium | reverse complement strand
GCTCATTACTGGCATCCGAGAAATTTCAGAATACCACCGCTGACCTTCCAATTTGCCTTGGTAAATCAATTAGTAACGAAATTTATGTGGCAGACTTAGCTAAAATGCCTCACTTGTTAATGGCCGGTGCAACCGGTCAGGGTATCGCTCCGACGAACGCGGCATGGAACTACGGCCGACAGTCTTCGGACCGTACGCATAACCTGACGTTCACGTATAACTACTCCATTCCTGGCATCGCCAAAGCTATTGGCGCCAAGGGTCTCGGGATCATCACCGACCATTGGGAAATTTCCGGTATCACCGCGTTGCACAGCGGCGCGCCGTACAACCCTGGTTGCAGTCTGGCTTCCGGTTCGCCCGGCATCACTGGCGGCTACACCGGCACCGGCGATCTCGGCGTGCGTTGCAACATCATCGGCAATCCGTATAGCGGTATCGGCACCAACGGCAACGGTCAGGATTACTTCAATCCGAACGCCTATGCCATGGCGACGATCAACACGACAGGCCCGAACAACTCCGTTGTCGGACCTCCCGTTACCGGTAACCAGAATGGTGGCTCCGGCAACCTTTCGCTTCCGCGCGTGACCAACTTCGATGTGACCATCACGAAGAACTTCCCGCTGGGCAGTGAAAAGCGCCTCCTCCGCATTCAGGCGCAGGCGTACAACGTGTTTAATCACACGGAAATCAGTGGCATCAACACTGGTATCAACTTCAACTACACCACCAACCTGGTGACCAACGGCAGCGCGTTAGGCTACATCAACGGTGCGTCGAATGCCCGCATCCTGGCGTTCAGCGGTCGTCTCCAGTTCTAGGCTGAACTGTAACTGAATAGTAGTTTGCCGCAAGCAAGGGCCGATATCCGGTAAACGGATATCGGCTCTTGTGCTGTTTGGATGAGAAGCGGTTAACATCAAAAGAGCCATGACCAGTAAGCAAGACATCGTGATCGTAGCGGCGGCACGAACGCCGGTGGGGAAGTTTCAGGGCGGTCTGGCATCACTTTCGGCTCCGCAGCTTGGGGCGCTGGCAGTCAAGGAAGCAGTGCGGCGCGCCGGAATTGACCCGGCCTCGGTTGACGAATGCATCATGGGCAACGTGCTTTCGGCGGGTCTCGGTCAGAACCCGGCCAGGCAAGCCGCGTTGTTCGGCGGCCTTCCACCTTCCGTGGGCGCACTGACGATTAACAAGGTGTGCGGCTCAGGGTTGAAGGCCGTGGCGCTGGCTGCGCAGGCCATTGAGACGGGCAATGCGGGGATTGTGGTGGCCGGCGGCATGGAGTCTATGAGCAATGCGCCGTATCTGCTCCCACAGGCCCGCCAAGGCTTCCGTCTGGGCAACGCCACTGCAGTCGACTCCATGATCCACGACGGCCTCTGGGACGTCTACAACGATTACCACATGGGCATTACGGGCGAGAACGTGGCAGCGAAGCACGGGATCTCGCGCGAAGAGCAGGATATCTACGCGTTGCTGTCGCATCGCAAGGCAGCGGCGGCGTGGAATGACGGGCGTTTTGATGCGGAAGTAGTGCCAGTCTCAGTCCCGGCGAAAAGGCGTGGTGCGGAGCCCGACATTGTGGCCCGGGACGAATCGGTACGGGAAGATGCGAGTCTGGAAGCACTGGCCGCGCTGAAGCCGGCGTTTAAGAAGGACGGCACGGTTACGGCTGGCAACGCGCCGGGAGTGAACGATGCGGCTGCGGCACTGGTTGTGATGTCCGCTGCGCGGGCGAGGGCGCTTGGGCTCCCCGCATTGGTTCACATACGAGCGCAGGCCACCAGCGGCGTGGATCCGCAGTGGGTGATGCTGGCGCCGGTGACTGGCGTTCAAAAAGTGTTGAAACGCGCCGGGTGGGAAATCGAGGACGTCGAGCTGTTTGAACTCAACGAAGCGTTCTCGGTGCAGGCAATTGGAGTTATGCGCGAACTGGGACTGGATTCGGATCGTGTCAACGTGAACGGAGGGGCTGTCGCCATCGGGCATCCGATTGGGGCGAGCGGGGCGCGGATTCTGGTGACGCTGATCCATGAGATGATCCGGCGCGACGTGCATCGCGGAGTTGCCGCGTTATGTCTGGGCGGCGGCAACTCAATCGCTCTGGCTATTGACCGATAGCCTGTCTGGCGTTAAGTCCTTTGAATCGCCGCATCCACGGCAATGGCAAACGTGTGTCGGGGCTAACGACATAAATCGGCGCTGCCTGACTTTCAGGTTTCTAATCAATATTTGTTGATTTTGTCAAGTCTTGATTGACTCTTTATGTGAAGTTATTCACAATTAAGACGTTGGGTTTGGAGTCGTTCCACTTTGGCTTGAAGCGTGCAAATTGCGTTTCCATCGGTTCCGATCACTCTGGAAAGGTAGAAATCATGATCAGCGAACAAACCAAAATTGGCGTCGAGATGACCGGATGTTAACCATCAGGCTCACAAGCGGAGGCGAGTTGCTCAAGGATGCAGATATTGCTGAGCAGCATGGATCAGTGTTTATGTTGTACGCACGCGAAGCGTCGGGGAATTTGGTTAAGACCGATACCTATCGTGCTGCCAGCATTGAATGGGTACGGCTGGAAGACGGCACCGTTGTGAGATGCACCTAGCCGGTCGCTTTACTTCAGCACTTTACCGAATAAAGATGGGTGTGACGCGGTTGTCTCGCTAGTTTACGTCGAAGTCGGCAGTTCGTATTATTGGAGTGCCGGTCTGACGCATTACGGTCACTTCGAGCCGATAGGCGCCTGGTGGCAGAGTCGCGGTCGGGAGATCCGATATGATCGGCACGACGCGGCTGCCGGGCTTCATGAAGCCTGCAATCACCTTGATGCCGGAATCCTGTTTTGGCTGCCCCGAAGCACGGTCCAATACGCGAATTTTCAGGCCGACAACGGGCAGCGGTGCACCTGCCTTTGTCGCCGCCAGCAGCGGTTCGTAAGCTTCCAGATAGAAGAAGCCACGCTCCCCGGTATGAAACTGGCTTGAGCCGGTCGGCACCACCTCGGTTCCGTTCGCAGTCAACGGGCGTGAGCGTTCGAGCAGACTTCCATCGAGCTCAGCGGTCAGATCCGTACTCGTGTGCGCACTGCGGCTCAGCGCGAGACTGCTGGCGGAGAGAGCCTGGCCATCCCATGCGTCGATCTTCAATGGCGTCTCCACTTTGCCGAATCCCGCATCGCCAGAACTCAGCGCCATGCGCAGGTTGTACTGGCCGGGCGCCACTTCAAGCTGATTTTCATAGTGGTAAGGGGCCTTCAGAAAGGCATCGACCTGCTGCTGGTTGTCGAAATCCAGCTTTACCGCATCGCTGAATCGCGCCGCCACCGAGCCATCAGGCTTATACGCGACGCCGGCGAGATCGAACTCGCCATGCAGTTTGCCCTTGTCCTTCTGGAACTTCATCGCCGGCGGAGTGATGTCGAGCGCCAGCCTGACGCGGGCGACATTCGGCTCAGAATAGAACCACGGCGCCTGCATCTTGGCCGAGATAGTGCCTGGAGCGCCGCTTGCAGCCCGCGTTTCCAGATCCGTGCCCACTGGTTTTCCCGAGAGCACATCGTTGGATTTCGTCGCGCAATAGCTCTTGCGGGAGCGCACGTCCAGATCGTTTCGATCCACCTTGAGCCGCAGATCGTGGCAGGTACCTTCCGGAGATTCGACCGCGGGCGTATATCCGATCAGATAGTATTGATCCTGCTCGGTGGCCACCCTGCCAAGAGCATTGGCAAGATCGTTCACGGTGACGATCGATGTGCCGCCGGTCCCTTCGGACAACGTTCGGGGAATGTTCTGGTTACCGTTCAGCGAGTCCGCCATTGGCTGTTCGTCGCCGGCTAAAGGGTTGCCCGCGCCGCCCTTGGTGGTGGTCGACTTAGCTGGAGCCGATGACGATGTTGCCGAGCCAAAACTGCTGCTGGAGGATGATGCTCCAGGTCCGGCGCCGACCGTATAGATCGCGACATTCGCCTTGTTGGCGGCGGCGACGGTGGCCATAAGATCCGGGTTGACATCTCCGGTCACACTTGCGCCTCCGGTAAAGAATACCAGGGCTTTCCGTCCGCGAATGGTCGACAGAGATTCCAAAACGTTGCGAAGCGAGGCCAGCATATTGCGATAAGCCTGGGCGGCGACGGGGGGCGGCGTGCTGTCAGTTGTGCCGCCTGCCTTTGTCCTGGTGCTTCCAACCTGGGCGGTCACGGGGTTAGCTCCGGTTGAACCCTGCAGTGCGGTCAAAGCCTTCTTTAACGACGCAGGATCCGTCGTGAAGTTCTGTGCCACGCGGGCACCGCTGTCGTAGTTGTAGCTGACTACGGCCATGTAGCGATCCGGGCTGGAGAAGCCATCCACGAACTGCGCGCTCTCCTGCTTAACGACCAGCAGGCCGGACTGACCCGACGTGGACGTGTCGAAGAACATGGCGACATAATGCTTTCGGGAACGCTCCGGATTGACTCCCGCGCTTTCGAGTGAGAAACTTGCGATCTTCTGTTCCTTGCCGTCTTCCCAGACCTTGAAGTTCTTGTCGGTCAAATCCTGCGCGAATTTTCCCTTCTTATCCACGGCGACGGCATCCACCAGAACTACCCGCGTTTCCGCCTTAATGACGTTGTCGCCCGGGGCCGGCGCAGTCTGGGCACGCAGCGCGCCCGCGCTAATTATTGTGCTTGCCAGGAAGATATGAAAGCAGTTACGGGCCAAAAGCATGCGATTCGTTTTCATCGTTCTCAAAACCTCTTCGTCTTATGGAATCTCTACCAAACTGCTTTGCGTGGCAATCGACTGCCCTTCGGAATCGCGTACCACCATCCGCACGACGTAGCGCCCGGGATGAACCGCAAAACTACTTTTCACTCCGATGCCGGAGTCCACGCGCTTTTCAAGAGTCTCATCGCGAAGCCGCATTTCCACTACCTTTTGAGTGCCATCCACATAGTTGCCGTCGTTGTCGAACAGGCCGGTGACTACGGTCAGGTCGTTTCGGTTGCGGTCACCGTCTTTGTGGAAGGGGAGCTTCTTCACATCGACTTCAGCAGTGGCTGACAGGCGAACAGCGCCGTTGTCCGCCTTGAAATACTGCGTCTGCAAAATAGCCGGAAGACCGTGAATATCATCGTGGGAGAAGAACGCCTCTTCGATCTCCTGCCGCGCTTCTTCGGCCGGGTCCGCGGAATGCGTAGGAGCGTAGAAACCTTTGCGCGCCTGGATGTCCAGGCCCTTTCTGCCCGCGATGACGACTTTGAGCGCATGGTAACTGCCATCCATCTTCATGCCTGAAGGCGAATAACCGAGTACGTACAGATATTCGGGGGGTGCTCCCGTCCTGGCGATTCCCTCGTCGTAATTGTTCGTGCCGTGATAATAGACGCCGCCCGTGCCCAGCGCCAGGTTGGAGAGAATATCGGACTGTACCATCGAAGCCATCGTGAGAAACTGCGCCTTCTGTGGAATCGTCATCGTACTGCGTCCGATGGTACTGGCGTCGCCGCCTGTAATCTGCGTGTAGAGGCCGCGGGAATCCAGCGAGCCGATCACTACTCTGGCCTTAATGGCGCGCTCAATCAGGCCTGCCTCTTCTTCGCGGCGGTCGTCAACTACGAGAAACCCCGGCGATATAAGTACGATGCTGCGCTGGCCTGGCATGGAGGCCATGCGGGCGACTACATTCCGCATGCCATTCAGTGCGGCCTGCGCATCACGGTCACCGGCGAGAAGGGCGGCCCGCGCCGCCGATCTCACGTAATTCTGCGCCACATCGGGATTGTTGATGTTCACCGCGATGCATAAAACTCCGGCCGGACTGGCTGACGCGGTGCAGGACGGGTACTGTGCGGGGCCAAGGCTGAAGCAGGATATAACGTCCTCCATGGCCAGAATCCACGCGTCCTGGAATTCTTTGTTCAGCAGGCGATCCGCCATGTAGTAGTCGACCTGCGGACAGGCTGACGCGGCCATATTCCTCTCCGCGCCGGCCCTGCCTGTGCTGATGGCGGCAAGAGCGGCGTGGAGCTTCTGGGTGTCACTGGTGAACTCCTGCATCGTGAGGCCCGAAGTGGTAAAGATAGCGGCGCGGTCGAGCGTATGAGGGCCGGAGTCCAGCTGGCGCTTAACGGCATCGCGCGTATAAACCAGATCGGCGGGCGTCATGTGCAGATCGTCGAAGAGGTAGGCGGTGAAGTGATCGGGAATGCCGTCGGAATCAAGCGTTCCGGTGCCGGTCATTGGTGTGTTCAACTCAGGGGTATTCAGCGTTCCGTCCGACGATGAAGGAACGGC
>CAIKAS010000221.1 GCA_903825445.1 uncultured Acidobacteriia bacterium | reverse complement strand
GGGGCCAAACTCCATGCGGCCCTGGAACCAGCCTGTCACGTTGCCGTCGGCTATCGCTGCGGCAGTCTCGCGCAGCAGATCTTCTTCGTTGTCATATTCTTCGAAGGCCACGCCGGCGGCCACCAGTGTTGCTCTGATTTCATCGTCACTGTACTCGGCTCCGAAGTATGCATGCTCCATTACCTCGCCGCGCGGCTGGTCCAGCACTTCATGGGCAACATGCAGCGCAGATCCCATTGCGATGCCGGCATCATTTGCGGCAGGAGGGATATACAGACCGCCGAACGGCGTTTCCGCGAATAGCTTGCCGTTAGCAGCGCAATTGAGCGCTACGCCCCCTGCATATGTCAGGTTCTTCATGCCGGTTGCCCGCTGTACATATCGGATGAAACTGAAACAAATTTCCTCAAATATTTTTTGTACGGAGGCCGCAAGGTCCGCGTGCCTCGGTGCAAGCTCTTCCCCCTGCTTCCGAACCGGGCCAAACTCTTCCGCCATTCGTTTCGAAAACAACGGTGAGATCGTTGGCGCACCATCGTTCCATGTCATCTCGGAACCGCCCGTATGGTGCACAAAATAACGAAGATCCAGACGGATCTGGTCGCCTGAGATACTTATCGTCTTGCGGATGGCGGGTGCGAAAACGGGCGATCCGAATGCCGCGAGGCCCATCATCTTGTACTCGTCGCCGTAATGCGGAAAACCCAGGATCTGGGTAAACGCCGAATAAAAAGTACCCAGCGAATGCGGGAATCCGACGGAGCCGCGCACGTCAATGTGATTACCGCGGCCGACTCCCCACATCGCACTACTGAAATCGCCAAAGCCGTCGATGGAGACGACTGCTGCCTCATCGAAGGGCGAAACGAAGAAAGCACTGGCCAGATGCGCCCGGTGGTGTTCCACAAAGTGAAGACGCGCTTTGCCCAATCCGAGCGCCTTCATCCTCTCCGGCAGTCCAGCCACGGCGGAACTGTTGCGATAGCGTCCAATGGCGTGCTTCAGCGAGGCTGGATGCGTCGCGACCCAGGCAAGCTTCCTGCCAAAGTTAGCGCGCGGATCGCGTCCGATCGCGACGTGGCCGACATCGCCTGGATCTATTCCGGCCAGGCACGCTTGACACGATTGCTGCGGAAATCCGGCCCAGTGCTTGATCCGGTTGATGCGTTCTTCTTCGATCGCAAACGCGAAGCGGCCATCGCGGAGCATGGCGGCTGAGGAATCACCGTGGAAGGCATTCAGGCCCAGGATGTTCATTTGGTGCCGGGCCTCGGTGGGCGTGCCAATGTTCCCATTCTGGCAAGCGGCGCAGCATGCGGCAATTTCATTTCCCAAAGCATGGCGTCCACGAGGAAACGGTACCAAAATCCCTGGAGGCAATGAAAAACGAATCCCTGAGTGCCATCGAGAAATCCGAGCCTGAAAAAACAGCGATACAAAAAGTACGCAACAGGCCGAACGAAGAGCGGTGCGTGTCCGTAGAGTTTCTCCCTGAGCCATCGTCGGCGCGCGATAGGCCCATTCGAGATGCTGGCCGGAACGCGCGCGCCAACCTGATTCCTTGTCCGTGTTTGCTCCTGCGCTTCAGCCGCGGCCCAGCGGAAATGCCTCTGGCTCCAGGATGCGAGATCGCCTGCTGCCACGTCGATGTAATCGTGCCGGAGTTTGTCCACGCGCCCGCGAACCACAAAATGCTGGTCATACAGCCGGTCTTCACACTGCCCTTGCCCGTGGCGGAAGAGACGAAGCTGGTAGTTCGGATAATGGCCTCCGTGCCTTATCCAGCGACCTCGGAAAACAGTTCGACGACGCAGCATGTAGCCATCGATTTTTGCCGCCGGTGACCTCGGGGCCATCTGAATAGTGGTCTGGATCTCCGCCGCAAGCTCGGGTGTCAACCGTTCATCGGCGTCCATATTCAAGATCCAGTCGGCACGGAACGGAAGGTTCTGAAGTGCCCAATTGCGTTGATAGCCGTAGCCCTCAAACGCATGCTCCACGACGACGGCGCCTGCCGCGCGGGCTATCTCCACCGTTGCGTCGGTACTGCCGGAATCCACCACGAAGAGTTCGCAGTGGATCCCTGCCAGACTCCGCAAGCAATCCGGCAGATTTGACTGCTCATTCAGGGTCAGAATCACGACTGAAAGCAGCGGCGTGTCAGACAAT
>CAIKAS010000220.1 GCA_903825445.1 uncultured Acidobacteriia bacterium | reverse complement strand
GTCGTGGTGCACCCCCAATCATCGGTGCATGCCATGGTGGAATACGAGGATGGCAGTGTGATTGCCCAGGTATCGGCGACGGACATGCGCATGCCCATCCAATACGCACTCACGTGGCCCGACCGTGCCCCGGCACCGGTTCCCAGAATCGACTGGACCCAGGCCCGTCAGTGGGAATTCCATGCTCCCGATTTTGACAAGTTCCGACTCCTGGGTCTCGCTTATGATTCTTTACGTCTGGGCGGCGCATCTTCCTGTATTCTGAACGCTGCCGACGAAATCGCGGTGGCTGCGTTCCTTGCGGGAAAGCTCCGATTTCCTGCCATTGCCCGCGTAGTCGAAGAAACACTGAACCAGATGCCATGGCGCGAACCCGGCAGCGTTGCCGAAATTCTGGAAATCGACCGGGCCGCCCGCCAAAAGGCGAGCGAAGTAATTGAGGCAAACGCAACCGTGTTCGGACCCCTGACTGCAACCATCGTCGCAACAGAGGCTTCCGCAATTGCGGCTGGAACGGGTGACAACAAATGATGACGCTGCTTTCAAATCTCTGGTGGCTGCTGGTCCTGATCGGCGTCATGATCCTGGTTCACGAACTGGGACACTTTTGGGCCGCGCGGGCATTTAAAGTCAAGGTAGATGTCTTCAGTTTCGGCTTTGGCCCAAGGCTGTTCGGCTTCCAGCGCGGCGATACCGATTATCGTTTCTCTTTGTTTCTGTTCGGCGGCTACGTCAAGATGGTGGGCGATCAGCCAGGCGATGCACACGCAGCCGATCCCGACGGATTCCTTGCGAAACCTCGCTGGCAGCGATTAATCATCGCGTTTGCGGGGCCGTTTATGAATGTGGTTCTGGCGGTGGCGGTGCTTACCGGCCTCTATATGGTCTCGTACGAAAAGATCATTGAGGATAACGGCGCCATTGTCGGCCACGTGGTTGCGGATTCACCTGCCGCGAAGGCAGGCATTGCGGCAGGCGACAAGATCGTTAAGATCGATGGCGCGATGAATCCCGATTGGGAAGCCATCATGACCCGCGAGATTGAAAGGGTGGAACGCCCCATTTCGGTTTCTGTCGAACGCGGTGGTCGTGTCTTTGAAACGAGCGTCACGCCGTTGCTCGACGAGAAATCCGGGATGGGCGACGCAGGCTGGGAAGGCCAAAATGCCATACAGGTGGGCAGCGTCAGCGATGGCATGCCAGCCGCCGCAGCGGGCCTGCAGAAGGGCGACTTGCTGCTTAAAGTCAACGGCACGCCGATTCACTCACGGTATACGCTCCCGGATATCATCCGTCGCAGCGATGGCAAGCCCGTGACGGTGGAGTATTCACGTACAGGCTTCGCGGCCGGCGAAACACGCACAGTGACGATGATGCCGAAGTACACGGCCATGGACGGTCCGGCGCGCTGGATGATCGGCGTAGCGCCGGAAGTGAAATGGAACATTCAGAAGACAAGTCTGTCTTTCCCCGCCGCGCTCAATGAATCAGTAAAACAAAACGCGAAATTCGGGACTCTGATTGTGCAGATGCTTCGTGGCATTTTGGAACGGCGCGTTCCAGCGAAGAGTCTCTCAGGTCCAATTGGTATCGCGGGTCAGGCGACGCAGGCTGCGAAGGAAGGTCCATCGTCGTTCCTTACGCTGATGAGCATGGTCAGCCTGAATCTGGCGATCCTCAACCTGCTGCCAATTCCGATTCTGGATGGCGCGATGATCCTGACGCTGCTGATCGAGATGGTGATGGGCCGCGATATCAGCCTGAACGTCAAAGAGGGGATGCTGAAGGTCGGCTTCGTGTTCCTGATGATGCTCATGGTGTTCGTGCTTTATAACGACATCGCGCGACGGATTGCGCCGGGCATATTGTTGGGCTTGTTTCGCTGAGTCTGAGTACTCTCGCTGGAAAAATCCTACGCACCCACACTTCGTTCGCGGTAAACTAGTCATTTGCGCTCACCGCAGGATGTAAACGTTCTCATCACGGGCGCCGGACGCGGTATCGGCAAGCGTCTCGCTATTGGTTTCGCTCATTCCAAAGCCCGCGTCGGCTTACTTGGCCGCAGCCAGAGCGAACTCGAAGTCACCAAGCTGGAAATCGAAGACGCAGGCGGCGTAGCACTTCGCTTGCGGGCTGACGTCCGTAATTTCGATCAGGTCACAACCGCGGTCGATCGTATGGCGGGAGAATGGGGCGCGCTGCATACGCTGGTAGCCAACGCCGCTATTCAGGGTCCCATCGGACCTTTCGCCGAGAATCGTCCTGCGGCATGGCAGGAGGTCCTCGAAACCAACGTCATTGGAGTCATGAACGCTTGTCGCGCCGTGTTGCCAGGAATGATCGCTCGTCGCTCGGGAAAGATCGTCGTTCTGGTCGGTCAGGGCGCCGCTACACCACGTCCGCGCTTTGCAGCTTACGCTGCCAGCAAAGCAGCGGTCGTCCGCTTTGTGGAGTGCGTCGCCGAAGAAGTTCGCGACGATAATGTCCAAATTAACTGCATGTTCCCAGGCGAATCTTACACGAATATGACGGACGAGATTATTCATGCGGGCGAGCGCGCCGGCGTGGACGAGCTTGAAGCGGCAGAAAAAGTCCAGACCACCGGCGGCATGCTCTCCGACAAACAGATCAACCTCGCGCTGTTCCTTGCGTCGGAGCGGTCCAATCACATCACCGGCAAACTCCTCTACGTTCAGGACGACTGGAAGAAGTTCGAACACGACAGTGCGAGGCCCGACGCCTTCACGCTGCGCCGTCACATCAAATAAACGGATCCCCGTTTATAATCTCTGATATGCGCCATCTGCTCTGGATTGGTCTTATTGCGCCAGTATTCTCTTCGCCGGCTTTTGGCTGGGGTTGTGAAGGCCATCAGATTGTCGCCCTGATCGCGCGCGCGCATCTCACGCAAGCGACTTCCGCCGCGGTGGATGAACTTTTTCGCAGCACCCCCATTGACCCCGCGCTCAATCGCTTTTGCAAAGACCGTCCGAATGATCCCCTCGCCGACGCCGCCACATGGGCCGACGACACGAAAAGCGCTGAAAAGACCAGCGTATGGCATTACGTGGATATTCCGCGAAGTGCTACGGCTGTCACGAGCATTGATCCGTGGTGCCCGCCAATAGGCCCTTCTGTGGATGGCAAAAATCGGCCCGGTTGCATTGTCAACGCCATCGAGTATGAACTCGGCATCCTCCGCGATACCTCGCGAACGCCGGGTGACAGTGCTACTGCCCTGCGCTATATCGTTCATTTTCTCGGTGACATCCACATGCCGCTGCACGACAGCGACAATAACGACCAGGGCGGCAACTGCACCTCCATCCAATTCTTTGCCGAGGAGAGGCCGGCGAATCTCCACGCCATCTGGGACTACAAGCTGATCCAGCGCGAACTGGAGAAGGATAAGCTTTCTCAACCAGCGTACGCCGCTTCGTTGAACACTCGCTTTGCGGACAGGTTCGCGGCAGCCACCAGCGGTCCAGCCGACGCTCCGCTCGCCTGGGCGTGGGAGACTCACGCCATTTCTGAGTCCATCACCTACGGGAAACTGGAGCCCGCCATTCCGGTTGAAACGCCGAATCCTCAGTCTGTCTGCGCCACCGAACGGGATAAGGTGCAGGCCCTGCACATCACCATTGGCGAGAAGTACTTCGCCGAGGCAATGCCTGTCATCGACGAGCGTCTGGCGACCGCCGGTTTCCGCCTTGCTGCCTTGCTCAACGCCACACTCCGGTAATCGATGCTTGACGCCCTAAGTACTGGTACTTTTTCCGGCACAAAATGAAGTCTGCATGCAGCGTTTTTGTCCGCTGATTCACTAAAGTGGTTAAAGATGCTACGCGGCCGACCTGATACGACGGGATACAATTGGTCAGGTAGCCGTCCACCCACTCTGATGCGTCGACCGCGAAACTCGCCCGCCCGCTCTTCCAACCCGCTGCGCGACCTTATGGCCGAAAGAAATCGGGCGGCTGAACTTGCGCGCGTCCGGCGTCGCGATCAGATTGTACGGGACGATCTGCCTTCATTGATCGAAGACCGCGTCGGCGAACAGATGGAAAAGCTTGAAACCAAGCTGGTTGAGGGTTTTCGCGAGATGGGGAAGAAGGTGGTCGAGGAGAGCACTCAGGCTCTGAGTGACCAGCTTGATGGCCGCATATCTCAGCTGGAGAAGATTTCCGTCCTGCAAACTGATACGATCACGCACCTGCGGGATTCATCCCGCGTGGCTGAGCAAAAAGTATCCGGCGTCGTCAATAATATCGAAAAGGCGCTAGGCGATGCCGTTCCAGGGTTTCGTCTCACCCCTCCATCCCATCTTCCGCCTCAGCTAACTCCGGCGCCGGACCCCAAAGCACTGATCAAGTCGCAGGACCGTTCCGTCGAAGACGCCCGCGTCCCCAATGCGTATTGCCCTAAGTGCACCTCAACCAACGTTCGGCGTGCCAACCGGACGGGCATGTGGGAAGAGTTTTTGCGGCTCTTTTTCATCGCTCCATTCCGCTGCCGGGCCTGCCGACACAAGTTTTACCGGTTCTAGCGGATTCTCTCGCCGGGCGAGGATCCCTCACCGTTCGCTCCATCAAACCCCCTGTGGAATCCTGATATAGATGCCTAAACTTCTTGCCCTGAACCGTGGTGAAATCGCGATCCGCATCATGCGCGCCGCCACCGAACTCGGCCTCCGCACCGTCGCCGTTTATTCCAAGGAAGACCGCCTTGGCCTGCACCGCTTCAAAGCCGATGAGGCCTATCTGATCGGCGAGGGTCTCGGCCCTGTTCAGGCCTACCTGGACGTGGAAGGCATTGTGGCCCTGGCCAAGGAGAAGGGGGTGGATCTCATCCATCCGGGTTACGGATTTCTCTCGGAAAATCCAGCGCTGCCACGCGCCTGCGAACGCGCAGGAATCACCTTCGTCGGCCCGTCTGCCGAACTCCTGGAATTGCTGGGTGACAAGACCGCCGCCCGTAAGCTGGCTGAGCGCGCGGGTGTACCTGTAGTTCCGGGTTCGGATAACCCCGCCGATGTAGCCAAAATCGGTTTCCCGCTGATCATCAAGGCCTCTTTCGGTGGTGGTGGACGAGGCATGCGCGTGGTCGGGTCTAAAGATCAGTTTGAAGGCAAGCTGGAAGAAGCCACACGTGAGGCCGCAGCCGCCTTTGGCAATGGCGCAGTATTCCTGGAACGCTTCATCCGCCGCGCGAAACATATCGAAGTTCAGATTCTGGGTGACCAGCACGGCAATATCGTGCACCTCTACGAACGCGATTGCTCCGTGCAGCGGCGTCACCAAAAGGTCGTCGAGGTCGCGCCCGCTGTGGCACTGCCGGAAAAAGTTCGCAAGGCACTCGCCGACGCCGCACTCAAACTCGCTCGCGAAGCGGGTTACTACAACGCTGGTACGGTCGAGTTCCTCGTGGACGCGGAATCCGGCGAGTTCTACTTCATCGAAGTGAACCCGCGTATCCAGGTTGAACACACCGTCACCGAACTGGTCACGGGCATCGATCTGGTGCGCTGCCAGATTCTTGCTGCACAGGGCCACAAACTGCACGAAGCCCCCATCGGGCTGCCGAAGCAAAAGGACATTCCGCTCTATGGCTACGCGCTTCAGTGCCGCGTCACGACTGAAGATCCGACCAACAATTTCACTCCCGACTACGGCCGGCTGCAGACTTACCGCTCTCCCGCCGGCTTTGGCGTTCGACTGGACGGCGGTTCGGCCTACAGTGGGGCAACGATCACGCCTTATTACGATTCACTGCTGGTGAAGATCAGCGCCTGGGCCGCAGAGTTCGATCAGACCTGCAACCGCGCCGACCGCGCCCTGCGCGAGTTCCGGGTGCGCGGCGTTAAGACCAACATTCCGTTTCTCGAGAACGTGGTGAACCACCCGGATTTCCGCGCCGGGAACGTGACCACGTCTTTCATCGATCAGACGCCCAGTCTGTTCACTTTTTCGCTGAGGAAAGACCGTGCTACGCGGCTGCTCACCTATCTCGGCGAAACTATCGTCAATGGAAATCCGGAAGTCGCGGGCAAGCCGCAGCCGAAAGAATTCCGCGCAGCCCCTGTCCCACCGCATATTCCGACTCCCGCCCCGCGTGGCACAAAGCAGCTCCTGGATGAACTTGGCCCGAAGAAGTTCGCACAGTGGATGACCTCTCAGCCGGGCCTGCTGATCACCGACACGACGTTCCGCGACGCGCACCAGTCGCTCATGGCTACTCGCATGCGCGGCGCCGACATGCTGACGATCGCCAACCACGTCTCCCATCGTTTGCCCAATCTCTTTAGTCTCGAAATGTGGGGCGGCGCGACATTCGACGTCTCCATGCGTTTCCTGCTCGAAGACCCGTGGCTGCGGCTTCGCAAATTGCGGGCGGCCGTTCCGAACATCTGCTTTCAGATGCTGTTCCGTGCTTCAAATGCCGTTGGCTACACGGCGTACCCCGATAACGTCGTCCGGGAATTCGTACTCGAATCCGCCCGCCAGGGTATGGACATCTTCCGCATTTTCGATTCCCTCAACTGGCTTCCCAACATGCGCGTCGCCATGGAGGCCGTGCAGGATACCGACCGACTCTGCGAAGCCGCGATCTGTTACACCGGTGATATCCTCGATCCCGCCCGTCAGAAGTATTCGCTCAAGTACTACGTGCGTATGGCGAGGGAACTGGAGAAAATGGGCGCGCACATCCTGGCTATTAAGGACATGGCCGGCCTGCTCCGCCCCTACGCAGCCGAAATCCTGGTAAGCGCATTGCGTGATGAGATTGGTATCCCGATTCACTTCCACACGCACGATACGAGCGGCGTGAGCGCGGCGTCGATCCTCAAGGCAGCCGACGCTGGTGTCCACGTGGCAGACGCGGCAATTTCGTCGATGTCCGGCCAAACCAGCCAGCCGAATCTGAACTCCATCGTTGCCGCACTGCAGAATACCCCGCGCGATACCGGCCTCGATCTCGACGCACTGAATCAGTGCGCGGACTACTGGGAAACCGTGCGCAACTGGTACGCGCCGTTCGATACGAGCCCAAAGAGTGGCACGGCCGAAGTCTATCTGCACGAAATGCCCGGCGGCCAGTTCACGAATCTGAAAGAGCAGGCGGAATCGCTCGGCCTCGGCCCCAAGTGGCCGGAGATCGCGCGCATGTACCGCGATGTGAACATGGCCTTCGGCGATATCGTTAAAGTCACGCCGTCAAGTAAAGTGGTTGGCGACATGGCGCTGTTCCTGATTAGCCATGACATGACGATTCAGCAGTTCCTGAATCTTGAACCTGGCCACAGCGTCTCGATCCCGCACTCGGTGGTCGATATGTTCGAAGGTTCTTTAGGCGAGCCTGAAGGCGGTTGGCCTGAGCACGTCAAGCAGATCGTATTGAACGGACGCAAGGCGCGCGAAGGGCGTCCCGGTGAACACCTCGCGCCAGCCGACTTCGAAGATATTCGTGAAAAAGTGGCTGCCGCCATCGGGCGCAAACCGGCCGACGATGAAGTCCTCAGCTATTTGATGTACCCCGAAGTCTTCCTGAAGTTTGCAAAGGCCCGTGCCGCGTATAGCGATGTGGACGTCCTGCCCACTCCGCAGTTTTTCTACGGCATGACTAAGGGCGAAGAAGTCGCCATCGATATTGAGCCGGGCAAGACGCTGGTGGTCAAGTTCCTGGCCGTCAGCGAGCCGCACCCTGATGGCACCCGCACGGTCTTCTTCGAAATCAACGGCCAGCCGCGAGAAGTGGACGTACGCGACAAGAGCCTGCGATCCTCGGTCGCTGCGCGCGTGAAGGCCGATCCAGGCACCCCAGGGCAAGTGGGAGCCCCACTACCGGGCCTCGTGACGGCGGTAGCTGTCAACCTGGGCGACACGGTAAAGAAGGGTGACAAGCTCCTCGTCATCGAAGCTATGAAGATGCAGAGCACAGTTTACGTCCCGGTCGATGGCAAGGTGACAAAGCTCGTGGCGCAAATCGGGATGCAGGTGGAAGCTAAAGACCTGCTCGCAGTGGTGGAATGATCGGGCAGGGCGGCGGCGGAGCTTCGCTCAGTCAATTTTTGATAGTCTGAATTCAGGCTCGACCGCTGCGATTCCAATGCTCGCGAGACAACTGATTCCGATCGTCATCGCCCTCGCCGGGATTCCTGCGTGCTTCGCAGCACAGCGGTATCCCGGCACAGGGATGGCTATTTCCATCGACCGTTCGAAGCAAACGATCACGATTTCGCACGAGGCGATCCCGGGTTACATGGACGCGATGGCCATGCCCTTCCGCGTAAGGGACGCCGCAGCACTCGACGGCCTGGTGCCGGGGATTAAGGTTCAATTCACACTCGTTGTGGACAAGACCTCGTCCTGGATTGAGCAACTGCACGCGGTGGAGTTCTGGAGCCCCGAGCGCGACCCGGAGCAGGCTCGCCGCCTTTCGCTGATCGAATCGATTACCAGCAAGAGCAAGGGGGCTACGGTGGCAGTGGGTCAGCCGGTGCCGGACTTCACGCTGGCGGGCTGGGGCAACAAGCCTACCCGGCTCTCGCAGTTTACGGGCAAGGTAGTCGCACTGAACTTCGTCTATACCCGATGCCCTTTGCCCGATTACTGCTTCCGCCTTTCGAATAACCTGGCGCAACTGCAGAAACGGTTTGTGGATCGGATGGGCAATGATCTGATCCTGGTAACTATCACGTTCGATCCGGTGCATGACACGCCCGCGGTGATGGCGAACTACGCGCACATCTGGAATGCGGATATGAAGTCCTGGCACTTTCTGACGGGATCTCTCGAAGACGTGCGGCGAGTCTGTGCCATGTTTGGCGTTGCCGCGTGGCAGGACGAGGGAGTCCTGACGCATTCGCTGCACACGGTGGTGATCGATCGCAGCGGGAAACTGGCAGCGAACGTAGAGGGCAACCAGTACACTGCCAAGCAACTGGGCGATTTGGTGGAAGAAGTACTAAAGCGACCGCGCTGAACTGATCACGAACGACCGATGCGCACCCAGTGCACGACGGAAGCGATGCTGCCGACTACGCAGAGCGCGATGAAACCGCCCATGATCCACTCGAAATCAGTTGAGCTGGTGACACGCAGAATATGACGGCCGAAATAGATGGCCGCCCACCCGACCAGGGCGTACCGCACGATGCGCGCGAAGAATACCAGACCCAGCAGCCGGGGCCTGGGGTACTGCAGGGCGCTGGCAACCGCAACGGACGCGCTAAACGGAAATGGAGGCGGCGCCAGGCATGCGACGGCCAACGCTATGGCCGCATGCTTCTCCATCTGCCGCTTCAGGTAATTGTGCAATTTCGGCTGCACAATTCGATGAAGGCCTTTCTCCCCACCCTTGCGGCAAATCAGGTCCAGCAGGAAGATACCGATTGTGGAACCGGCGGCAGCGGTCAGAGCGTAGAGAGCGAGCTGGTTGTGATGCCGGGCAGTGAGGACGACCAGTAGCAGGTCGGTACCGATGGGCAGGAACAGGAACGAGTCGTCACCCACGGCGAGCATGAGCAGGCCCAGGGAGCCAAACTGAAGGAAAAAGCTTAAGAAGCGATGGATCGAGGCGTGCATTGGCTATGGTATTCGCCACGCCTTCATGGGGTCTTCACAGCGCCGAGATGGAACGACCGGCGTTCCACTTTCGTGAAGCCTTTATCCCCTTCCCTGACCTCAATGAACTGGTTCTTCGCAACGGCGGTAAAGTTCTGGCGAGTGCTGCTGGCAGGCCACCAGACTTCCAGGGCCGTTATTTTGGCCGCCTTGCCCAGCCCGATGTGCTGCTCATACGGGTTGGCACCGAACGACCCGCCGCTGCCTACCGTCCGGTAAATATCGCGGGTCGGGTTTCCCTGCGAGGGAACACCGTTTTGTACTGTCAATTTAATGCGGGCACCGATGGCTGCGCGATTTGATTTCACTCCTGTCAGGTGAACGCTGATCCAGTCATTGGCGTTGCCGGGATTTTCGAAAAGCCGTGTATTGTGCTGATCTCCACGTGCGGCACCGCCCATGACTGCGATAAGATCTTCGTCGCCATCGTTGTCCAGATCGGCGAAGGCTATGCCGTGTCCCTTGGGCATGATGCCGGTACCCGATGATGCGGTGATGTCCGTGAAACGCTTCCCGCCGTCGTTGTGGAACATTACGTTCGGCGTAAGCATGGCATATGAGGGGCTGCCCGTGCCGAGGTAGAAATCCAGAAACCCGTCGTTGTCGACGTCGCCGAAATTGATGCCCATCGGCAGGAAGACTTTATTGAGTCCCGTCTCGACTGTGACGTCTTTGAATTTTCCGTTTCCAAGATTCTTATATAACCGAAGCGTTTCTCCCCGTTGTGGAAGGCCAAGGTAACCGGATGCGATATCTCCCAGCGCAGAATAGTAACCGCCGACGTACAGATCCAGCAGTCCGTCGTTGTCGTAATCGAAAAACCAGGCACCAAAGGTTGGCCCCTGAGTGCCTAAACCAGCCGCCTGACCAACTTCTGTAAACGTCCTGTCGCGATTGTTGTGATAAAGAAAGTGCTGTCCGCGAAAATTCGAAACGTACAGATCGGGGTAGCCGTCGTTGTCAAAGTCGCCCGCCACCACGGCTTTAATGAAACCGGTCTTGTTGACACCCGCCGACTCGGAGATATCGACAAACGTGCCATCACCTTTATTCAGGAACAGCTGGGCCGGGGCGTTTTCGTTGCCGATAAATAAGTCGAGCTTGCCATCGTTATCGATGTCAGCCCACACGGCAGTTTGCGTGGCCCGGACAGGATCCATCAGGCCGGCTGCCTGCGTGACGTCCGTAAATGTGCCGTCGCAGTTGTTGCGTAACAGGGACTTGCGCCTGGCCCACTCCCAACCACCACGCAGGATCAGGATGTCTTTGCAGCCATCGTTGTTGTAATCGGTCTGGATCATATTCAGACCGCCAGTTTGATTGCTCAGGCCTGCCTGCGCCGCCCGATCCGTAAACGTACCATCGCCATTGTTGTGGAAAAAGCGCACCGGCACACAGTCGTCCTGACTGGAAATCACTACATCGAAGAAGCCATCGTTGTCGAAATCATCGACAATCAGACCGCCCGCCATGCCCCTTCGATTTAACCCGGCGACGGGCGCGACGTCCGTAAAGTGTACGATGTTCTCCTTCGACTCAAAGGCAGTCGGGGGAATCAGAAACTTTGCGGGAACGGCGTTCGGATAGCCGCCGGACAACATGTAAGTCAGGTTCAGCAGCCATTTCACATCCATGTTGTCGGGCGTGCGCTGCAGGTACTGGAGGAAATATCCGGCGGCCTTTTCAAGGTCCGCCTTCTGCGCGGCACCTACCTGCAGCGGATTCAACGGGTGCGGGAACTGGAACTTGTCGTACAGCGTCATTCCTGCGCGATGCAGGTAAGCCACACCCATGCCCTCCTCCAGCAAAGGCACTTTGGAAGGTGCGGATTGTTGGGCAAGCCGATAAGACGCTTCACGGAAACCGATAGCCTCATCCATTTCACCGCTGAAGGAATGGAGATTCGAAAGAATGGAATTGACGTCGCCGATCGTCGCCGGGTCCGGGTTCGGGCCTTTCAGATAAGCGGACAGCTGCGTGGTCAGATCGGTAACCGATTGCGTGCGCGCGGCACAGCCAGCGGCGATATCGTCCTCCCAGCCATCCGGCTTCGGAAAGCGACTGAAGGCGAGATTGGCCTCCGAATAGCCGGCGAAATCGGGTGTCGGAAGAATGGCGGACTGGCTGGACAGCGCCTGCATCCGGGACGAGTCGGCAACAGGCGGACGGGCGCTCGGCGGCTCGTTCAGCACCTTCAGGATGGCGTATCCAGCGGGGATTTTGGCCACTCCGCTGATTTGCCCGCGAGCGACTCCCTGCAGGGCGTTGCGCAGTTCAGGGCGCAGGCCGGCGGGGTCGAGCATCCCCATGTAGCCGCCATCGTTTGCAGTAGGATCGGTGGATTTGCTCCGCGCTACCGCTGCGAAATCCTGCCCATTCCTGAGTTGTAATATCAGCTGCGCCGCTTCCGATTCGGAAGCTACCACAATGATGCTGACCGGCAACTCACGCGAATCATTCTGACCAAATGCTGACGACACAATCCACCAGCATGCGATGGCGAGGGGGATTGCGCACAGCCGCAGTCCCCAGCGGAAGTTTCGCGCGATCCTGCGGTTAGCGTTTACGGAACGAATAACTCTGACCCGGGCTTCATTTTACCGCAAGCGAACCGAGAGGTTGCGGGCACATGACGAGCTGGGCGGTTTCTACAAAACGAACTCCGGCTGCATGATGCAGCTTTTAGCGAAACGAACCCAATCCGGTCGGGCAAGATGAGTTCGGGCGTGACGTTTACGCCGGTCAATATTCAGTTGGCAAAGACCCTTCGGCCGGAGCCCCTTGACTGGGACAGCCAGTGTAACCCGATTCGAAAGTACCACGCAACGCGGCGTACCTGGTGCGGGTGTTGCGACCGCCGGATGCTACGGAATCTCGCTAACTCTATTTGAATCAACAGCGATGTGAGGGAGTAAGAATACTCTGCAATCGTTGTGACTGGCGTCTTTGAAATGCGCCCCTGAGCCGATATCATCGATATGTGGGCCGTCCGTTATCTCTTTGTGCATCTCCGCTGCTAACGCTGGCGCTGGCGCTATCGAGCGCGCTCGCCGTTTGCGCGGCGACCGACAGCGCGGATTTTCGTGCGGGGGTCGCTGCTCTGCAGCGCGCCGACTGGCCAGCCGCCGAGCAAAGTTTTCGCGCTGAGCTGAAGCAGTTCCCCACCGAGGCGGAAGCCCAGAGTCTGCTGGGTGTGGCACTCGACAACCAGACGAAGTTTCCCGAGGCCGGGGAGAATCACACGGCAGCGGTGGCAAACGCCCCGAAATCGTCAGCCATTCTGAGAAACTACGGCAACCACCAGCTGATGGTCGGCGACCCGAAAGGTGCGCGAGACACCTTCCTCAAGGCCGTGGAACTGGACCCGTCCGACGACTACGCCAGGATTCAAATGGCGCAACTGGCGGTGCGGGCCAACAACGGCAAAGAGGCCCTGCAATATCTGGATAAGTTGCCAGCGAAGACCCTGGCAACACCGGGCGTGGCTGTATTCCGCCTCGCTGCGCTCGATCAGAATGGCGACCGCGCGGCAGCCGATGCGCTCTTCAACCGTCTCTCAACCGAGACTGAAAACAACGCGACCCTCAGCGCCTCACTGGCGCGAACGCTCACGCAAGCGGGACAATTCGCGCAGGCAGAGATCTTTCTTACCCACGCACTCGCGCCGGATCCTACGAATTTCACGCTGCTCTATCAACTCGGTATAGTTTCGTCCGGCGCGGGCCACAACGACAGAGCGCGGGAAGTCTTCGAAAAGGCTCTCCGTCAGCAGCCGCAGAACGTTGACGTTCTCTACAGCCTCGCGTTCGTGTACCACTCGCTGAACCAGCCGGAACAGGCCGTCAGACTGCTCGCGCAGGCGGCACGCCTGGCCCCGCAGCGTGCCGACGTGCAGAAACTGCTGGCCGTCGCCGCCGGGGATATGCACGCCTATGACGATTCCGTCGCCGCCTGGGATCGCTACGTGACACTCGCGCCGGACGATGATGCCGGCCGCCGTGAACGCGGTTTCGCCCGTGCCAATATCAAGCAGCCGACCGGCCTGGCCGATCTCGAATGGTACGCCGCACGGCATCCAGACGACCCAACAGGCCTCTATGAACTCGGCGCGGCCCAAAGCGTGGACGACCCGGACAAGGCCCTCGGAACCCTCGACAAAGCCATCGCGCTTCGCCCCGATTACGTGGAAGCCCGCTCCGCCCGTGGTGGAATTTATTACCAGCAGGGTAAGGCCGACGCGGCGCTCGCCGATCTGGAATTCGCGGCGGCGAAGGAACCCGACAACGCGGTTGTGCTGGACCGGCTGGGGCAAACGTATCTGCTGGTGGATCGCACTTCAGACGCACTGCGCGTGCTGCGTCTGGCTGGTCAACTGGCGCCGGACGACGCCAAGACGCAGTTGCACGTTGCCAATGCGCTCGGCGCGGCTGGGCTCACGGACGAATCGCACGTCTTCATGCAGCGATATAAGGAACTCGGTGGCGGCGTGAACGTGATGGCAAAGGGAGTCCTGAGCTACCTCAGCATGACCCCGGAACAGCAGCACGCCGATTATCGGGCGCGCGTGGAAAAGGGTGTGAGAGATCATCCGGATGATGTCGCCACGCAGGTCTTGTACCTGAAACTCTCCATTGCCGACGGTCAGTTGGATCAGGCCGTGGCAACCGCGCGCCAGATCGCCGCACTGAAGCCCGGCGCCATTGTGTTGGCCGATGCGGGCCGCGCCATGCTGGCGGCGAAACAGTACCCGACGGCAAGGCAACTTCTGGAGCAGGCGGAGGCTGCGGGGCCTGTCGCTGATGTGAGCCTGGAACTGGCCGTGGCTGCGTTCCAAACCGAAGGTCTCGCGGCGGGCCAGCAGAGGCTTGACCGGATTCCGGTTTCCGAGCGCGGCGGCGATTATTATCTGGCACAGGCGCAGATGCTGGAGGCTTCAGCCAAGCCATCAGAAGCGGTCGCAGCACTTCAGCAAGGGATTGCCGTGGAACCTGCCCGCGCCGACCTGTACTGGCGAGCCACGGTTCTGCTGGTCTCGAACGGACGAGTGGCAGACGCGCTTCCGATGCTGGATGCGGCAGGCAAAACTCTCCCGCAGGATGTTCAGATTCCCGTTATGCGGGCTATTGTGCTGCAGCTCTCCGGCAAGGCCGGGGACGCGAGGGCTGTCCTCGCCGAGGCGCAAAGGCGCTGGCCCGAAGCGCCTGCGGTGTGGACTGCGGAGGGCTTCGTAGCTGCCGCGGACCACCAGACCGATGCGGCATTCCGCGATCTGCAAACGGCGATCAATCTCGGAGCCAGGAGCCCTGAGGTTTACAACCAGTTCGCAGACGCAGCGATGCGCACGAATCCGCCACACGCCGCCGAAGCGGAGGCCGCAATTAGCCAGGCGCTGAAGCTTGCACCATCGGATACGAGGGTCCAGGCGCTGGCTGCACTGATCCGCACCGGCAAGCAGGCCTCGCCGCAGGCTGCCAACCTTGTATCTTCACTGCTGGCGCGAGACCCAAGAGATTGGTAGCACATGCGCGGGGGAACAGGCGATGCGGTCGTCCCTGACCCGATTCTGCGGCCGAGAGAAGCTTGTCGCGGTCACCTGCGCCATAAACGAGTCGCGGGCCGTCGGGGCTTTTCCTGGCGTAATGAAAGCGCGGCGCACACCCGTTCGCCGGGTGGCCGCGTAGCTTCGCCACCATCGACCACGCGCTTGTGAGTGATTCTTCCTGTTAACTAGAAGTTCACAACGCCGGCGAAAGATTTTGGATCCAGGCTTGCGCCGCCCACCAGCGCGCCGTCGATATCCGGCTTCGCCATCAAACCAGCGACATTATCCGGCTTGACGCTGCCACCGTAAAGAATGCGCGTCGCCGCAGCCTGAGCTTCGCCGAATTTCGCCGCAACACGTCCGCGTATGAAAGTGTGCGCGTCCGCCGCTTGTTCCGGTGACGCAACTTTGCCGGTCCCGATCGCCCAGACAGGCTCGTAGGCAATCACGATCCTGGCGAACTGCTCCGCCGTCAACGGCGCGATTCCTCCATCAAACTGCGCGGCAAGGACGGCTTCCGTGCTGCCCGATTCGCGCTCGGCGAGAAGTTCACCGACGCAAACGATGGGCGTGAGTCCATATTCCAATGCGGCCTTCGTCTTCGAGAGAACACCAGCTTCGTTCTCGCCGAAAAACTGGCGGCGTTCGCTGTGCCCGATGATGACGTATTGGCAGCCAATAGTCTTCAGCATGTAACCGGAGATCTCGCCGGTCATAGCTCCCTCTTTGCCAACGGCGAGATTCTGAGCGCCGATCCCGACCTTCGAACCGGCCGCCGCCGCGATCGCGACGTGCAGGTCGATATAAGGTGGGCAGATCGCGGCATCGCGGCCCGTGGCGCCGGCAACGAGCGGCAGGAAGGCGTCAAAAAACGCCTGAGTTTCCGCGGGTGTCTTGTACATCTTCCAGTTGCCCGCCAATAGTGGTGTTCTCATAATTCGATTTCGCTTAAAAAGCTGGTCCCTTTCTCAATGGATGTTGCAAAATTTTGCGCGACCGTCTGGCCTATGTCGCTGAGCGTGCCACGCAGGCCAAGGTCAACTCCGGCGCGAGCACGCGGCCCGAACGCCAGTAGCGGCGTGTATTCGCGGCTGTGGTCTGTCGAAGGCGTAGTTGGATCGCAGCCGTGATCCGCAGTGAGAATGGCGAGATCGTCAGGTCTCAGTGCCGCGCGAAACTCCGGCAGCCACCGATCGAATTCTTCGAGGGCGCGCGCGTAGCCTTCTACATCGTTCCTGTGTCCGTACTGCTGGTCGAAATCGACCAGATTGACGAAGACCAAACCGCGGTCAAGCCCCTGCATCGCTTCCAGAGTCTTCTTCATGCCTTCGTTGTTGTTCTTCGTCTTGACCTGGGTCGTGATGCCGCGGCCGAGGAAGACGTCGAAGATCTTCCCCACGCTGCGAACTTCCACATGCGCGGCTTCCAGTTTGTCTAGCAGCATGCCTTGCGGCGGCGGAACCGCGTAATCGTGCCGGTTCGCTGTGCGTTGAAAATGGCCCGGTTCACCTTCGAATGGGCGCGCGATCACCCGGCCCACTTCCCACGGCCCGCGCATGATATCCCGCGCGATTTCGCAAATCCGATAAAGCTCCGGAATGGGGATGATGGCTTCCTGGGCCGCGATCTGAAACACGCTGTCGGCCGAGGTATATACAATCGGCGAACCGGTGCGTATGTGTTCCTCGCCCAGTTCCTTGATGATCTCGGTTCCGGATGCCGCCTTGTTGCCGAGTGCGGACCGCCCGGTGCGCCGCTCAAATTCCCCGATGATTTCAGGCGGAAATCCATGCGGAAACAGCGGAAACGGTTTAGCAAGATGGATGCCGACCATTTCCCAATGGCCGGTGGTCGTATCTTTCCCCGGAGAACAAAGCGTACATCGTCCAAACGCCCCCTCGGGATGCGCGGCCTTCGGCAACTGGGGAATCGGCTTCAGAATACCTAAACCGAGACGGCACAGGTTCGGCACGTCAAGGCCGCGTTGGCGGGCGATATTGCCCAGCGTGTCGCTGCCCACGTCGCCGTAATCGGCAGCGTCCGGCATTTCGCCCACGCCGACGCTGTCAAGAACAATCCAGATGATGCGTTGAAACACTAAGCTCCAATTTACCAGGCGGGTCGGGATGGGCGGGGCGAGACGGGCGTTCGGGCCTGTTCGTCGTGTATCGCCGCGAGCACCTTGAGCCGCGCTAAACTAATAGAATCCGTGCAGACCAGACGCCATTTCATCGGCAACGTGGCCACGGGGCTGGCAGGCAGCCTCGCGACCGGCCATGCGCTGGGCGCAAATAACCGCATTCGTGTCGGCGTTATCGGCATGGGTGAACGCGGCGTTCAATTGACTCGCGAAGCCATCGCGTGCGCCAACACGGACTTTGTCGCGGCCGCCGATGTCTACTCGCGCCGTCTTGATGAAGCAAAAAGTCTCGTCGTCGGCCGCAGTGAATCCGAATTTAAGGGTTACGCCGATTACCGCGCTCTGCTGGAAGACAAATCCATCGACGCCGTTCTGATAGCCACGCCTCAACACCTGCATGCCGAACATTTCGCGGCTGCCATGGATGCCGGTAAACACGTTTACCAGGAAAAGGCCATGGCGTTCACTGTAGAACACGCCAAGCTCATGCGCGCTGCCCGTGAGCGCGCACCGCGCGGCGTGGTGCAGGTGGGCCATCAGGCCTGCTCTTCCGGCCAACTCGCCGATGCCTGCAGCTATCTGGCCAGTGGAGCAGTGGGCCATGTTACGGCCATCCACGCGCGCATGTTCCGCAATACACCCGCCGGCAAGCCACAGTGGACCCGCCCGGTTTATCCCGACATGACGCCGGATAACGTGGCCTGGGAGACATTCCTCGGTAACGCGCCAGCCCGTGATTTCGACCCCGACCGCCTGGTGAACTGGCGCTTGTTCTGGGACTACTCCGGCGGCAGCGTACATGAGAATATGAGCCACCAGCTGGCGTTCTGGAACAAGGCAATGGGCCTGAGCATTCCAACCGCAGCCACCATGACAGGGGGCATCTATCTCTGGAAAGACGGTCGTGAAGTGCCGGACACAATGACCGTGTCGCTCGAACTGCCCGAAGAAATCCTGTTCACCTGGGATTCCGGTTTCGGCAATAACTATCTGGGCGTGACCGAAGATGTACTGGGGACCCACGGCACTATCGCCCGCGGTCAGCAGATTCGTTACGTACCGCAGCGCGTGAATCGACCGGGCGGCTCCGAACTGATGGGCCAAACGCCGACCATACCGCGCGCTCATATGCAGGATTTCCTGGACGCGATCCGCAACGGCGGGGAAACCGCCTGTCCGTTCGAGCTCGGCTACCGGGTGTCGGTCGCCTGCCACATGGCGGTGGAGAGTTATCTGCAGCAAAGGACCGTGCGCTGGGACGCGGTCAACGAAGAGATCGTCTGATCCGAACTATGCCGAGTGAGTCTGCTATTGCGCTGGCGACTGGTTTTTCCGTGGCCGGTTTGTCGGTGGCCGGCGCAACATGGGCAGTACGGGCAAAGTCTTCCGCGGCGTTTGGCCCCTCGGCTTGGAGGGGGAAGCCAGGGCGCAAGGCGATCGCACTGACTTTCGACGACGGTCCCAGCACTTCCACGCCGCTGTTCCTCGATATTCTGGCCCAACATAACGTGACCGCGACGTTTTTCCAGGTGGGATCTAACGTCCTGCGCCAACCCGAGATCTCCCGCGCAGTGCTGGCCGCCGGGCATGAGATCGGTAATCACTCCCACACTCACCTGAATTGCGCCCTGAAATCACCGGCCCTGATCGAAGACGACTTCAAGCGCGCGCAAGACGCCATCCTGGATACGATAGGTCACGCGCCAACGCTTGTACGGGCACCCTACGGCGTCCGGTGGTTCGGATTCGGGCAAATGCAGGCAAAATTGGGTCTAACCGGCATCATGTGGACCGTGATGGGACGCGACTGGAAGCTCCCGGCGTCCGCCATTGCGGAACGCGTTTTGACCAAAACCACCGATGGCGGCATCATCTGCCTGCACGATGGCCGCGATACCCGGGAGAGCCCGGACGTGTCCCCGGCGATCGAGGCCCTTCGGCGCATTGTCCCGTCGCTGATCGGGGCAGGATATCATTTTGAATCAGTCTCTAAATTGTTATGTCTCAAGTCCTGAACCCCGCCGAAGTCGAAAATCGCGTCCTGCGGCTCATCGCCGACAACCAGCGAAAGGACGTGTCACTGGTCACCATCGACAGTACCTTTGAAGCGCTCAATATCGATTCTATGGACGCCGTGAATATCGTCTTCGCCATCGAAAATGAATTTAACGTGAATGTTCCGGATGAAGAGATGAAGAACATCCGGTCGGTTCGCGACATTGTTGAAGGCGTGCAAAAGCTGGTGGCGGCGAAGAACCCGACCGATCCGCCTCCCGCTCCCGGCGATCCCGAAAAGGCCGCCGCCTGATGCACAGGGCCGTTGTCACGGGCATTGGTGTCACGTGCGCTATCGGACGTAACGTAGCGGAGTTTACCCAGGCATTGCGCGAAGGTCGCGATGGAGCCGTCGCGATGCATAGTCCGGATCCAAACTCAGAACCATGGGACCTGCGCTTCACGCGCGCGGCGCAGATGCACGAGTTTCTCGCCGCCGATCACTTTCAGCCGAAAGAGGCGGACATGCTGGATCGGTTCGCCCAGCTTGCCGTCGTTGCCGCCCGCGAAGCAGTGAAGCAGAGTGGAATCGAATGGACGCCGGAACTGCGAGAAACTACGGCGATTGTAACGGGTTCCTGCATTGGCGGGCAGACTACTGAAGACCGTGGTTTTGTCGAGGTTTATAAGCGAGGCCGTCCACGCCCGCATCCCATGACCATCCCTAAAACGATGGCGAATGCGGGTGCGAGCGCTATCTCTATGGAACACGGCATCACAGGACCGGCTTTCACTGTTGCAACTGCCTGCGCATCGTCGGCGCACGCGATCGGCCAGGCGCTCAGCATGATTCGTTCAGGGATGTCCGACGTGGTCCTCGCCGGTGGCAGCGAAGCAACGTTCAGCCCCGGTATTTTGATGGCGTGGGAATCCATGCGTGTGGTATCGCCCACGGTGTGCCGACCGTTTTCCCGGGACCGAAATGGCATGATGCTGGGCGAAGGCGGCGCCATTCTCGTGATCGAATCGCTGGAACATGCGCTGGCACGCGGGGCGAAGCCTCTGGCGGAAATCGCCGGTGTTGGCATGTCGAGCGATGCCCACCATGTGACACAGCCTTCGGCAGAAGGTGCCGCGCGGGCCATCACGCGCGGACTGAAGGACGCGGGAATTCACGCGGAGCAGGTCAGTTACGTCAATGCCCATGGCACCGGCACGACTGTAAACGATTCTACGGAAACCCGCGCGCTACATCAGGCATTCGGGGCTCACGCGACTCGCATCTGCGTCTCCTCCACCAAGTCGATGCACGGCCACACCCTCGGCGCGGCGGGTGCAATTGAATCGGCGGCGGCCATTCAGGCGCTTCGGGAAGGCTTTCTGCCTCCCACCATCCACTACAATGAGCCCGACCCTGAATGCGATCTCGATTACGTACCCAATCTGATGCGCAAGTGGGACGGTGAATATGCCATGTCGAATTCATTCGCTTTCGGCGGATTGAACGCAGTACTCGTGCTGCGACGACTTTGAGGAGAGGCCCGCGGTGCACCTCGCCACCAGATCGCGCGTACAGGTTTGGCTTGCGGGTTTGGCCCTGTGTGTCATTACGGCCCTCGCGTATCGGAACTCATTCGAAGCCGGCTTTACTTTTGACAACCGCCTCCTGATTCTCAGCGACAGCCGCGTCCACCAGGCAACCGCTGAGAATGTTCAACTCATCCTTAGCCATACCTACGCATGGCCTGCGACGGAAGCCGGACTTTACCGCCCACTGACCACACTCTCCTACCTCTTCAACTACGCCATCCTCGGCAACACCGATCATCCGGCCGGATACCACGCCATCAACCTTTTGCTCCACCTTGTGAATGTCCTGCTGGTATTCGCGCTCGCACGCAGGCTACTTCGGGATTTCTGGCGGCCGATTTTGGTTACGGCATTGTGGGCTGTGCACCCTGTATTGACCGAATCTGTGACGAACATCGTCGGACGCGCCGACCTGCTCGCCGGAATGAGCACAATCGGCGGCTTGCTGCTCTACCTGAAAAGCACGGAGGCACATGGCTGGCGGCGCTTTGCATGTCTGGCCGGGCTAGGCTTGCTGACATTCATTGGCGTGTTCTCCAAGGAGAGTGCAGTCGTTGTCATCGCGGTCATCGCGCTATACGAATTCACGTGGCCGTTCCGCGAACGTGTGTGTGGGCTCGCCATTGCGATCGTCGGCGGGACCCTCGCCATGACTCCGGCTTTTGTCGCGATGTGGTTGACGCGGGCAAGCGTTCTTTCCCAATCAGGTCCCGCTCTGTTTCCTTTTACCGATAACCCCATTACTGGCGCCAACTTTTGGATTGGCCGTCTTACTGCACTGAAGGTTCTCGCAAAATACCTCGACCTGTTGCTTTGGCCCATCAACCTTTCTTCCGATTACTCATATCCGCAGATTCCATTGGCCGATGGCCGTTTTACGGACTGGCTGGCGTGGCTCGCGATTGCAGCCTTTGTGGCCCTCGTGGCATGGGCGTGGCGGCACAATAAAGCCGCTTTTTTTGCAGCAGGCTTTGCGCTTATTGCCATACTGCCCACATCGAATCTGTTGATTCCTGTCGGCACCATCATGGCCGAGCGTTTCCTGTATCTGCCGGCGATCGGTTTTGCTATTGGTCTGGTGCTGACGCTCGGTTACGCGACGAGACATTTCCACCTTCCCGCGCCGACGCCGTTCGTAATCGGTGTCATCATCGTTGCCGCATTTGGGACTCGCACTTATCTGCGGAACGCCGACTGGCAGGACGATTTCACGCTGTGGTCCGCGGCAGCCCGCACTGCGCCCCTCAGCGTCAAAGTCCATTTGGCGCTTGGACAACAATTGCTGCAACCTGCACACTACGATCCCGAACGTGGGATCGCCGAGGAGGAGCACGCACTTTCCCTTCTCGATTCTCTGCCCGACGAACTCAACGAGCCGCCGGCATACGTCCGGGTCGGCTCGCAGTATGTATCGCTGGGTGAACGACTCCGCCGCCGCTCCCCTGACGGTTCGTTTCAAAACACCCCGGAGAGCATCAAGGCGTTTGAACGCGCGGAGGCTCTAATGCTTCGCTGCATTACCATCATTGAGGCGCATCACCGGGCAAGGAGCACTCAAGCATCTGGATTTGCCGGCGTCATAATGAAAACAGAATCCACTAACCAATTCATCGAAGTGGCGGCACATTTGGTGCTTGCCGACTCCGAGTGGCCGCTTGGCAAGCTCGATGACGCACTTCGTTCTGCACGAGAGGCGCAGGCTGTTGGGCCAACCAGCGTTTTGGTCTATCGCGAACTGTACGGAGTCTTGCGAACGGCGGGCAGAACCTCGGAAGCTTCCGACGCACTTCTGGAAGGGGTGCTCCTCACACACGACCCGGGACTGCAACACGACCTGATTCAGGACTGGGCTAAGAACCCCGACACCCGAGTCTGCGATGTTTCTTTCGCGCATCCCCAACCGGAAATCGATCCGTCTTGTCCCGTGTTCCGGGGCAAAGTATGCGCGCTGCGAGACGAAGTCGTCCGCCTGAGCCGAGCTGCGAATGGATCCGAGGCGGCAGCCTTGACGAATGAGGAACTGGCGGTGAAATACGGATGCGCGACGACCCAGTGACTGCTATTTCGTCTTCAAGGGTTTATCTGGAAATGCCCAGGTCTCCGGATCGGCGGGCGGTTTGAGTTCTTCCGTGCTGAACACGCGCAATTCCTGGCCCGGACCGGCAATCTTCAACACCAGCGCCACGTGATACTTCAAGCCTTGAAAATAGGGCACGCGGATGCTGTGTATGCCGCCAGCCAGCTGAGTCGTGCCAGTGAGCGTAAGGGGAACATGCAGACCGCCATTGTCGATCACGAGCTTGTCGTCAACAAACAGCATCGAACCATCGTCCGAAGTCAGCGCCCATTGATACTCTCCGGGTTTATCAATCCAGAACCTGCCCGTGTACTCGATGGCAAACCATTCGAGACGATTCGAAATCCCGGGAAACCCCAGCTTGTAATCCTGCGGGGGCACGTTTAGCGACGTCGTGTAAATCGTTCCACGCGGTTTTTCTTTTTGCAGATCCGAGAGCTTTTTCGCGGAGTGGATGTAGTAGATCACACCCTTCAGGCCGGAGGGAATAACCACCGTCGTGCCGAAGACATAAACTGGTTCCTGATCTTGCTCCTGCGCCACACAAACAAGAGACGTCAGCAGGAACAGCAACGGCAATAGGCAATAACGCTTCACTTCTGATTCTCTTGTTTGTCGGGCGGCACCGCTGACTTCGCGTTCACCGTCTCCACGCGGACGGCAATCAGATTCATGCGCATGTCGCGGTCCGCATCTACGGAGACCTTTTCGCCTTCCTGGAAATCCGAAGCTTTCGCCTTCTTGCCGTCACGAATGAACTTCGTAGAGCTGGTCACGAACATGCGCATGCTCTGACCACCCTCCACCTCGATCACCACCCGTCCACTCTCCATCCCCTTATAAACTCCCAGGAAAGTAGCTGGAGGCGGTGGAGGCGGTACCTGCAAAAGCGTAAACAGAACGGTGAGGGATGCCAGCAGGTTCATTTCGGTGTCTTTTTGTCGGGTTTGATGTTCGCCAGACCCTTGATGTCCGGAATCCCCATATTACCGCTCAGCTTCTCCAGATCTTCCCTGCTGATTTCACCGTTGATGTAAATCACGGTCAGTGCGGTCGGTTCCGTCGAGACTACAGCCACGCCTCCCAGTTTGTTGTTGTCTGTCTCCAGGAAGTAAACCTGTGTCGATTCCCCCTTCTCACGCACGTCCACAACGGCTGACCACTTCGGCTGTTTCAGAAACGCCCGCAGCGGGGCCAGATCGGACTCCGCATACTGACCAGGTTTATCGAATTCGTAAGAACGCACATAAATGCCCTTCAAATTCGATACCAGGGACTTGAGGCCAGCGTCATTCTTGTCGTCATTACCCAGCAATCCGGCGGCCAGTTTCAGAAGGTTCGCGTTCAGCGTCACATTCGTCGAAGATGTGGCCGCGGCGCCGAGTTTGTCCAAGGTCTTGAAATCGAAATCCTGACCGAACAATGCGGGGACCGAGGTGAACAGCGCGATCGCGCAAAGAATAAGTGCTTTTTTCATGGCAAACCTCTATTGGATCGACTTCGTAGCTCGCTGAACCTTCGACTTCGCCTGCTGCAATTGAACTCTCGTAATAGCGAGCGCCGTCAGCAGGTCCTGCTTCGCCTTCATTCCGCGGGCTTCTTCGCGGCGCTGATAATCCAGCACGGCCACCGGAATGATCGCCAACCCCACCGCCGCCGCGATACCCAGAGCGAATGGCCGCCGCAACCAGGACTTGGGACGCATCTCCACAACCTTCGCCGACGTGACTGCCTTTTCTTCCAATGCAGTGCGCGCCAAGACCTTCGCAGCAAAATCGGGGGGAGCCGCTTCCCGCCGAAACGTTTCCCGCAGGCCTTCCTCAATTCGTTCGTTATCGGGAATCATAAATACACCTCCGTCGCCGGTATTCCGCCCCGTGTCGCCGCGCGGGCAAACGTTTTCTTCTCCAGTCGCCCCCGAAGCAGCGTCAGGGAGCGGTGGAGATGACTCTTTACAGTGCTCACCGGCATATCGAGCAAATCTGCGATCTCCGTCGGAGCCAGGTCTTCCTGAAATCGCAGCACCACAACCATCCGCGCCTTCTCCGGCAAAGCATCCACCATCCCGCGTAAACGCTCTCGCATTAGCAGGTCCGGCATCGTTCCGGCCGCTGCAGGCTCCGGGATATCGTTCAGGCCAATCGCAGGCCGGAACCGTCGCTTGCGCAACTCATCGATGGACCGATGGCAAATGGCTCGCCGCAGCCACGAGCTGGCGTGAGCCGCATCGTCGATCCGGTCCATCTGCCTGTAGCATTGCAGGAAAACATCCTGCGCCAGTTCTTCCGCTACCTCGCGATTGCGCAGAAACCGCAACGCCAGACTAAATACCATGGACTGGTTATCGGCCACGACGCTAGTGAAATCAATCTTCACATTTGCTATTACGCGCCATTGTGACGGGAGTTGGCAAGTTGTTTTGCAGGAATTCCAGTGCCGAGTGATCCACCCAGAAACGGGGCGCATGCTTCGAGATAAAGCCCAAATGTCCGCCGTGTTCCGTGGCGAACAGTGTCAGATTTGGATTCGCCGCAATCGCAGGATGCCTGAAAATTTCAAACGGGATGAAAGTGTCGTCTTGCGCCTGCAGGAGTACTGTTGGAACCCGAATCGCATGGAGAAAATTCTGTGCCGATTGCGTCCCGTAGTAGTTCGCTGCCCCACCAAAGCCGAAAGAAGGAGCCGTCACACGGTCGTCTATTTCCCAAAGCGATTTGCAGCAAGCAAGATCCTTCGCTGTGTAGCGACCGGTCGCCAGCAGCCGTTGTTTCATACGGTTGAGGAAGCGCGTCTCATACAGCGCGTTATCGGGCTGGCCAATCCGCCTCGCCGATGCCGCCAAATCGATCGGCGTGGAAATGGCACAGACACCGTGAATCAGATCCGTCTCGCCTTCCTCGCCCGCAAACTTGAGCGACACGTTGCCCCCCAGCGAGAAGCCGATCAGATAGACAGGCAGCCCGTCGTCCTCCGCCTTCAGCTGCTGCAGAAATGCCCGCAGATCCGCCGTCAGCCCTGCGTGGTAGAGAGTTTTGCACAAGTGCTCCGTGCCACCGCACGTGCGCATGTGAAAGCGATGTGTAATGAACCCTGCGTTCAGTGTCTGCCAGGACATACTGCGGTTATAACCCGAGTCCCCAGAGCCTTCAAGGCCATGCAGAAGCACCACGTGCCCTACAGCGGTCACGACCGGGCGCTGGGTAAGCACGAGAACCCGGGTATCCGGATCAGTCCGGATGAGGCGGCGCTCCTCGGGGAATGGCGTGAAGTCGTAGCCGCGCGGCCAGAAATTGCCGAGAATAGTCAGGAGGTGTGGATTACGAACGATGGGTTCGAATTGCCGCATGCAGCGAAGTCCTATTGTCGCAATAAGCGACTCATAAGAGCGACGCCGCACACGGCATTTCGGGTGGGAGCGTGTTTGGTTGCCCCTCCGCAGAGAGGCAGGCTGCTACATGATGTCCGTATCTTCCCGAACCAGAGGACGCGCCGCGCCTTCCTTGCGGTTCAGGTCGTCAGCCAGAATCACGGCCTCCGCCAGATCCCGCATGGAACGCCGCAGGCGCCGGCTCTCGTTGCGAAGCCGCAGGTAAGCCTCTTCCTCCGTCAGGCTGTGCTTGAATTGCAGGATGCCCTTAGCGCGCTCAATGAGCTTGCGCGCTTCGAGCGTTCGCTTCATGTCGAGAGTTTCCGACATCAGCCGGGCGTTCTTAATGGCGATCGCTGCCTGTCCGGCGACGACGGTTACGAACCCCACCTCTTCGTCGGAGAACGTGCGCGCTTCCCGGGTGTAGATGTTGATCGACCCGATTACTTTTCCCAACGAAAGCAACGGCGCCGCGAGGCCGGATACCAGACCGGACTTCCGGGCCAGTTCCGGATAGCGAAACTGCTTCTCGGCATGGATGTCGCGGATTATTACCGGCTGGCCGTCGCGGATTACCGCTTCGATCACCGAGCCTTCCATGCGAATCGGCATCCGATGCATGTAGTCCGGCGATGAACAGCGCGCCGCGCTCACTGTCAATTCCTTCTTTTCTTCGTCAACGAGCATAATGGAACAGACCGCCGAATCCAGGGTCTCTGCCACCATCTCGGAAATAGCCTGCAGAATGCGCTCCAGGTAGCTTTCCGCAGCGATCGTCTGCGCAACGGCAGCCAGCGTCTCCATCCGCTTCACCGCGCTCAGAGACTGGTCTGCCAGCTTGTGACGTCCGATCAGGCCGCCCATCTGTTCGCCGATAAACGTGACCAGCGCCACTTCGTCGGAAGAGTGCTGATGCGGATCGCAATGATGCACGTTGATGACGCCGATGAGTTCGCCGCTGCTCACCAGAGGCACCGAAAGAAACGCTTCGTAAGTGTCTTCCTGCAGTGAACTGAAGCTCTTAAACCGGGCATCGGCGGAGGCATTCTTACCCAGCGCGACCACTGAGTTATGCACGGCGACCCAACCGGTGATACCTTCGCCCATCTTCAGGCGGACTTTTCCGATTTCGGCGTCGTGGGGTAGTTGCGACGCCCGCAGCACCACTTCATTCGTTGCGGTATCGATCAGGTACACGAGACAAGCGTCAGAATTGGTGACGTTCATCGCCAGACTGACCAACTCTTTCAGAACCGCTTCGAGATCCTGATCCGAACTCACGATGCTGCTGATCCGGTGCAGGAGGGTGACCTGACTGCCAGTTGTTTCTGCCATGGTGGGTGTCATATCCATTGGGTGATCGGTGCAAACACGGCCCGAAATCTAAGTCTACGGGCAATAACAGGGCAGGTCCAATTCAATTTTTGGATCGGCTGAATGTATTAATCCGGTTGTAATTGTTAACATTTATTTGCTTTAGTTTGTGTCACTTACCAAAGTTGCGCCACTCTGGCTCACGCAAGGGGCATGTCGGTGATTTCATGAAAGAATTATGTATCCGATGGGGCACTTCCGACATCGCACGGAGGTAACGCCGGCCTCCGATGTCTCCAAACACCACTAAACCGAGTCGCCATGCTTCTCGTGGGAATTAACCGGTCCCGAATCGGCTGAATTCCTCAATCAACGGCGGATTCTGATCGAAATCACTGAAACGAAGCCACGTCGGCCGCACGACGAAATGAGTGATCCCCGGCCAATCCATCCGCGCCGGGCCATCCGGCCAGGCTTCAAAATAGACTGCCCGATACCGCTCCATCTCCGGTGACAGAATCTCCTCGGCCACTCCTTCGAACTGCACGGTTTGTTCGCCGGACCCCCACCCGCCGATCACAAAAGAACACGCAGATTTCTCGATAAGATTCCTATACTTACGCGAACTCCTGACCGTATCAAAAACGATCTCCAGCTGGGGAGTCACAGCGATTCCCACCAAAGCCGTTTGGGGAGTTCCGGCAGGACAGGTCGTCGCCAGGACGCCAAGTTTGTGCATGCGCAGGAAAGCGTAAAGATCGGCTTCCGTCATGTGAGCAGCCTACCCCATCTCGGCCCGAATCGCCACTGCCACGCGGTCCGCCAACGACTGCACCTGTCCCTGTTCCGGACCTTCGACCATAACGCGCAGCAGCGGTTCCGTCCCGGAATACCGAACCAGTATCCGACCCGACCCGTTCAGTTCCGTCTCACAAGACCGAATTTCATCCATCACCCGAGGCAACTCCTCCAGGGGACGCCGTGCCTTGACGCGCACATTCACCAGCAACTGCGGATAAACCACCAGGTCCGCCGCCAACTCATCAAGCGTGGTTCCAGCGCGCACGGCTGTCTCCAGCACCTTGAGCGCTGTCAGCATGCCATCGCCCGTCGTCGCAAATTCGCGGAAAATGATATGGCCGGATTGTTCCCCGCCCAATGCAGCCTCGCGACGCACCATCTCTTCCAGTACGTACTTATCGCCTACCGGCGTTCGCAGCATAGTGATGCCAAGCCGTTCCAGCGCCTTCTCCAGACCCAGGTTCGACATCACGGTCGAAATCACCAAATTGCCCGGCAGGTGCCCGTCTGCCTGCATTTGTCGGGCGGCGATCAAGAGGACCGCGTCGCCATCCACAAGGCGTCCAGAACGAGCCACCAGCATCGCGCGATCCGCATCGCCATCGAACGCCACGCCAGCGTCGGCGCCGGTTGCCAGCACCCGTTCGCGAACGGCTTCCAGATGCAGCGCTCCACAGTTCAGATTGATATTGCGGCCATTTGGTTCATTATGGATAGCTACTACTTCCGCGCCGGCCTCACGAAATAACTCGGGAGCCAGCGCCGAGGCCGCGCCGTTACCGCAATCCATAACAATTTTCAGCCCCGCCAACGGTCTGACAGACGCCAGCGTCGACAGCAAAAAATCCAAATAACGCCGCGTCGGAGTGGAGACCTCCAACACTGGCACAATCCCGCCCAACTCGCCATCCAGTTCCGGCATGATCCGGAAGATTGCCTCTTCCACCTCATGTTCTTCCGCATCCGGCAATTTGAATCCGGTTCGCGCGAAAACCTTGATGCCATTGTCTTCAAACGGATTATGCGAAGCCGAAATCATCACTCCGGCCGCGTAGTTTCCAGTGCGCGTTAGGTAGGCCACGCCGGGCGTCGTCAGGACGCCGGCAAACTCCACACCGATACCACCGCGCCGCAACCCGACTGCCAGCAGCGCGGCAATCGACGGCCCCGATTCGCGCGTATCCATACCAATCAGGACCGGCATTCCCGCCAACCTTTGATGCCGTAAATCCTCCGCCAGCGCCAGCCCCAGCGCCGTCACAGTGCGGGGATCGAGCGGTGCCTGGCCCGCGGTCCCGCGGATTCCATCCGTTCCAAATAGCTTTTTTGCCATGTTTTTTTGAGCTAACGATTTCTCTCTACGCGAATCTTCACTGTAACGCGCGGGGCACCCGCAAACCGCAGTTCGGAATCGGAGTTATACGCCGCAAGCTCCTGCGTCTTATCCGGCGAAGCCATATCGGTGATTCGCGAAAGATCGAAAGGATCAGTCACGAGTTTGCGCGCACCAATCACGCGGCTTTCCGGACCCGTAATTTCCAGTTCGGGCGGATCCACGATCACGCCGCCACGTGTCAAGCCACGCGGTAACGCTCCGGAAAAGACGACTTCCACCGGCAACTTCGCGGTCATCTGATGCTCAAAGCGGAATCGCAACTGCTCGGGTATCGTTCGCACTACCGTCACCCCGCGGGGTGGCCGAAGTTCAGCGTCCGTCAGGTTGAACGTTCTCTCACCCGGTCCGCGCACACTTGCGAAATCGATCACCGCCGCAACCCGTGATTCCTGCATCTCGCGTAACCGCGCCGCCGGGCCACGGGCTTCCACGGACACCGAATCCACGGTCTCTGAGCTGATCACAAGATCTTTCGGAGAGTTCTTATAATCCACTGGCACCGATACGATCGTGGCCAGTTCCGGCTCGCTTGCAATGCTGTACCAAAGCCCGAATGCAGCGCATAACGCCAGCGCCTTCAGCCCAAAGTTATGTGTGATCAGAGTTTTCCAACCGGACGTGTTCATCGGCCAACCTTCCCGACCGGGCGAATCTCTTCCACCTTCGTAACTCCCGGCACTCGCGCCGGTCCGTGAGCAATCACGCCCTTAAACCCGAAATGACGGCGAATCCGCTCTTCCGCGCGTTCAATCGTGACGTTCGATTCCATTTCTCCGCCAGAGGCCACCGAGATCGCGCCTGTTTCTTCGCTGACGATCAACGCCAGCGCATCGGACTCTTCGGTGATGCCCAAGCCCGCGCGATGCCGCGTGCCAAGACGACTGGACACCTCCGGCCGTACGCTGAGTGGCAGGAAACATGCCGCCGCCGAAATGCGGTCTTTCTGAATAATCACGGCGCCATCGTGCAGCGCGGTACCTGGCATGAAAATGGAGAGCAGCAGATCGCGCGAAACGTGCGCATCCAGACGCACGCCGCTCTCCACAAACGTACGCAATCCGGCATCACGCTCAAGAACGATCAACCCGCCCGTCTGGTCTCGCGACATGGTGGCAATCGCGAGCAATATTTCTTCGGTGGATTCCGGCGCATGATAGCCGCCAAGCAGCCGTCGCCTTCCCAGTCTTCCCAGTGCGCGCCTGATCTCTTGCTGAAACAGCACGATAATAGCCACACCCAGATATGGCGCCAGCGAAGCCAGCATGGAGCGCAAAGTCTCCAGGCCCAGTTGCAATGCCACCTGATAGAGGATCAGAATGGTCAACACCCCGACCAGAATATGCGCGGCCCGCGTTCCCCGGACAATCTGCAGCAACTGATACAGAACGGCTGCGACCGCGATGATGTCGAGCATAGCCGTGAGGCCAAGCCGCGGAAATTCGAAACTTGCCAGTGCCGGCAGCATAGGAAACTCAGATCTTATTGTAACGAAAGGATAAGGGCACGTTAGAGTCGGCCCTTTTCTTCGCCATCAACCCGCGAGTTTCATCACCAGCAACGTCATATCGTCGTACTGTTTCGCAGCCCCGGTAAACTCATCGGCGCATCGGAAAACCCCTTCGATCAACTCCTTGGCACTGCCCCGTGCGCAAGCTCTGGCCGCGGCGATGAAGCGGTCTTCCTCCCACTCCTCGTCCTGCTCATTCATCGCCTCGCTGATTCCGTCCGTATATCCGATAAAGATATCGCCGGCCTGCATCTGGCAGCGGTCCATCGTATAACCGACGCCGGGCAGCAACCCCACCACCGGGCCGCTCGCCGCTAACCGAACAACTTCATCTCCGCGTAGCACCACGGGTGCATTGTGCCCCGCGTTCACATATAAAAATACGCGGTTAGCCGGATCGAATTCGCCATAGAAGAATGTCGCATACCGGTTACTCTGCGATGCGTCGTAGACCAGCTTGTTCACATTACACATCAGTTCAGCCAGATCGTGAATCCCCGCCATCGCCTGCCCGCGCAGCGATGCCTGCAGACTGGCCATCAGCAGTGCCGCCGCAATCCCCTTCCCCGAAACGTCACCGATCGCGATCCCCAGCTTCCCGTCTGGCTGGTCCACGAAGTCGTAGTAATCGCCACCGACGCCGCGCGCCGGCCGGCAATACCCAAAGCAATCGACCCCTTCCACTTTCGGAAACTTCTGCGGAAACAACCGCTCCTGGACTTCCCTCGCAATCTCAAGTTCGCGATTCAGCACTTCCCTGTGCGCCGCCTCTTGGGCCAGCGACGTGGCCAGGCGGCTGTTCTCGAGCGCCATACCCATCTGCCACGCCACAGCCTGCAATAGTCGGATATCCGTCTTCGAATAAGGGGCTTCCGACTTCTTCGGCCCAAGGCTCAGGATCCCGATAATCTGACCGTCCTGACTGCCGCGCCCTTTCAGAGGCAGCAGCAATTGCGAACGCATGAAATCCAGTGTCTGGATCTCTTCAGCATTCAATGCATGAATCCAAGGCTCGGGATTATCGAAATAAACCTCAAGCGGTGCATTTTTTTCGCGCAGGGCTCCTATGATGCGACCGTTCGCCGCAATGTCCATTGGCTCGCCGGGACGGGTGGAGTACCGAGTCCTGTAAGACTCGCCGTCCCGGATCAACATAACGATATCGGGAATATGCAGCGTCCCGGATATTCGCTGGGCCACAGTCTCCAGCAATGGATTGATCTCTACGTAGCGCCCAGCCTCCACCGCAAGTTCGCTAAGCACGGATTCCGCGTCATAGGCTTCCCGAAAGAATTTCCTATCCACCCACGTCGAAGCCTTCGTCGCCACACGCTGCCGTAGCACCACAAGCCCAAGCAGCCCGATACCCATCGTCCGCACCCAACTGGCAGCCGACGTGGCGTGCGATGCGCTCAACACCATATTCACAAAGATCGCGATAATCACGATACGCAACGCCCGCACCCCGCCGCGAGCCAGCGCATACTGCACGCTTTGCCGGATCACGAAGTTCAGATCCATAGCGCGCTCGACCACAATCACGTATGCAAGTGTCACCGGGAACAGCGCCATCATGAAAAATGCAAATACCTGCAACGGCCATGGCACCCCGGCCAGTACATCCCGCCCCCGAATCACCGCGTACAGCACGATAGGGAACATCGGCGCAAAGCTAAGGGCAGCCCCGGTTCGCAGTATCCTCAAACGTCGACGGTCGCCGGGCGCGTTTTCGGTACCAGACCTCACACCCAACACCATAAAGAACAGCGAGAGGGTGAGCATCTGGAGCACAAGATTCGCGGGCGACAGCACCGACAAGAGCGAACGGAACCGCTGCGCAAGATCGATGTCGTGATTCCAGAGGAGGAGAATACTCCAGAGAGTAATTCCAACAATGATTGCGGGAACAATCACCAGGTACTTCAACCACGGTCGGCGGCGATCCTGTCCGAACCGGGTCGGAAAGTTGATCACAAACAGCAGCATTGCGACGCACCAACTGGTGTTACAAAGCCCTGTCCACAACAGCCCCAGATCGGGTACCGGCGGATACCAGTCGCTCGAACTCAGCAGCCCGCCGAAACCGATCAGCACGAATAGCAGCAACCACGCGTTCCGGTCGTGCGGCCGGATGAACGCGACGCCGAAACCAAGACAAAGGCACACAAGCGGAACGAAGACATCGAGACACAGAGTCAACGCGATGTTCGCGGTTGAGGAATATCTTCCGGCCTGACTATCGAAGACCAGTATTCTTTCGATGGCGCGGCCCGAGGGTTCGCTCAGTACCAGCACCAGCTTATCGCCTGGACGGGCAAGCGCCACTGCCCTTTGGTACTGATCCTTGGCAGTGAACGGTTTTCCGTTGATGGAGAGGATTTCGTCGTTCCATAAAGCACCGCTGCCAACCAGACGGGTGGCATTCTGGAGAGTGAACGGGGCTTCCGCCACCGCAGAAGGGTATCGCAGGGAGTGAAGCACGTAGCGTATGTTGCCCGCGTTATAGACTGCCGCGCACAGGAACACGAAAAGCAGAATTGAGTATTGCCGCCACGCACGGTCCATCGGTTGTCAATTATTACACGCTTCTCAGCTTTCCATTCAACCCCCAACGCTATAGTGGAATTTCCCCCTGGCAATGCCTTTCGCAACCGTTCCAGAAGCCATCGAAGAGATCCGTGCCGGCCGCATGCTGGTGGTCGTCGACGACGAAGACCGTGAAAATGAAGGCGACCTCACGATCGCTGCCGAAAAGGTCACACCCGAGATCATCAATTTCATGGCCACGCACGGACGCGGCCTTATCTGCCTCACCCTCACCCCGGAGCGTTGCGACGAACTCCGGCTGCCGCTCATGTCGCCGAACAATACCTCGAACTTCGGAACAGCCTTCTGCGAGGCCATTGACGCACTGGAAGGCGTCACCACCGGCATCTCGGCAGCGGACCGCACCCGCACTATCCTGGCCTGTGTCGACCCGGCCACCAGGCCTGGCGATCTGGCCCGCCCAGGTCACGTTTTCCCACTACGTGCCCGCGAAGGTGGCGTGCTCGTACGCGCCGGCCAGACCGAAGCTTCCGTCGATCTCGCGCGTATGGCCGGACTTCACCCGTCCGGCGTCATCTGCGAAATCATGAACGACGACGGTACTATGGCCCGCGTGCCGCAGTTAAAGGAATTCTGCGCTGCTCACCGACTGAAGATGATTTCGGTCGCTGAGCTGATCCGCTTCCGGCTGAAGAACGAACACTGCGTCCACCGCCGCGCCGAAGGCACCATCCGAACCGAGTTCGGCGACTTCCGCACTATTCTCTATACAAGTGACCTCAGCCCCGAATCCCACCTGGTACTCACTCGCGGCGATATCGCGGGTAAAAGTAATGTACTCGTCCGCATGCACTCGCATTGCGCATATGGCAACCTGTTCGCCGCGTCGCCCTGCGATTGCCAGGATCTTGTGCATGGTTCCATGAAAAGAATTGCCGAGGAGGGCCACGGAGCGCTCGTCTATCTGCACCCGACCGGGCTTGGCTTACGCGTAGAAGACAATCGCCTGATCGGTCACGACCGCCATATCGCTCGCCCGCCACAGCAACATGAAGTCGGCATCGGCGCGCAGATCCTGTCCGATCTCGGCCTGCGTACAATTCGGCTGCTGACAAATCATCCGCGCCGCATCGTCGCACTGGAAGGTTTTGGCATCGAGATTGTCGATCAGGTTCCGATCGGCTGATTCGAGAACTTCTCACCCATCAGTGCTTTTGCTTCACTGACGCAGCCACCGCAATTCCGTACTCCCGCGCCTTGGCCACCACCGCTGCCTGATCCAGCGTCAGACACCTTTTATCCCGAACTACCTCGCGCCCGTTGACCACAACGTCCACGACGTTGGACGCCTTTAGCGCATAAACCAGCTGCGAATAAATGTCATACATTGGCACCGCATTCGGCGCATCCAGCTCGATAGAAATCAGGTCCGCGCGTTTCCCCGCCTCCAGCGACCCAATATCCTTCTCCATCCCGAGCGCACGCGCCCCGCCAATGGTCGCCATTTCGAATGACTGTTTTGCCGATAGCGCCTCAGGATCGTTGCGAACCAGTTTCTGCAGCTTCGCCGCCAGATCCATCTCTTCCATCAGGTCGAAATCGTTGTTGCTGCCAGCCGGCCCGTCCGTGCCTAATCCGACCGCAATCCCCCGCTTTAGCATCTCCGGCACTGGTGCGGTCCCGCTCGCCAGCATCATGTTGCTCGAAGGATTGTGCGCCACCCCGACATTATGCGATCTCAGAATCGTCATGTCGCGGTCGTTCACCCACACGCAATGAGCGGCGATGGTCCGTCCGTTGAAGAAACCCAGCGAGTTCAGCATCTCCGTCGGACTCATATGCCGCGTGGCTTGCATATCATCGTTCTCTTTTTTCGTTTCCGACAGGTGGATCACAATCGGCACACCATATTTATTTGCCAGCGCTCGCGCCGCCTTGAGCGTCTCGTCCGAATTCGTGTACGGCGCATGCGGGGCGACTGCCGCCACTACCAGCGGGTCTCCTTTGAATCGCGCCAGGAATCTCTCCGCGTATTTCAGTCCTTCTTCCGGCGTCTTCGCGTCGGCAACGGGGAACTTGATAATCGTCTCGCCCAGCACGCCACGTATGCCGGCTTCTTTCGCGGTCTCAGCGACGACATCCTCGAAGTAGTACATGTCAGTGAAGGTGGTCGTGCCGCCCAGCAGCATTTCGAGTGACGCCAGCCGTGTTCCCCAGCGCACAAAGTCGGGCGTGACGTTCTTTGCCTCGGCGGGAAAGATGAAATTATTCAGCCAGTCCTGCAGTTTCACGTCGTTCGCAATCCCGCGAAATAACGACATCGCCGCATGCGTATGCGTATTAATCAACCCAGGGGTTAGCATCGAATTTGGACGGTCGATGCGTCGCTTCGGCTGCCAGTTCCGGTCGATCTCCGCCCGCGGCCCCGCCGCCACGATCCTATCCGCACGAATTGCCACCGCGCCATTTTCGATAACACGCCGTGACGCGTCCATTGTGACCACGTACCGCCCGCTCACGATCAGATCGCAGGGCGCCGCCAGCAATCCGGCAGCAAAAACAAGCAGCAGACTAAAGGAACGAAGCATCGAAAGCCCTCGGGAAAAGCGTACCCAGCCGCAGCGTCTCCGTTTTACCCGCCAGGTTCGCGAGCACAATCTCCACATCGCCGCAAAACTCCCAGAGAATCTGACGACAGGCCCCGCAGGGCGGCGTCAGCGATTCCGTATCCGCAACTACGGCCACGCGCGCGAAGCTTCGCGCGCCCTCTGAAATGGCTTTAAAAACAGCCACGCGCTCCGCGCAGACAGTCAGCCCGTACGTTGCGTTCTCGACATTGCATCCAGTGTGGATGCGGCCGGTATCGTCCTGCACCGCGGCGCCCACCTTGAACTTCGAGAAAGTCGCGCGAGCATTCTGACGAACCAGAGTCGCCGCATCGATGAGCGGGTCGTTCATAATCGCGGGATCACGCGCCGCAGTAATTCAATCAGCGTTCCCTTCATTCGTTCGCCCACTTCCAGTACTTCGGCGTGGTTCAGTTTTTGATCGATGACGCCTGCCGCTGCATTCGTCACACATGAAATCCCCAGCACCTTCATTCCCATGTGATTCGCGGCGATCGTCTCCGGCACCGTCGACATACCCACCAGGTCGGCGCCAATCGTTCGCATGTACCGAATCTCCGCAGGCGTCTCATAACTCGGCCCTGACACAGCAGCGTAAACGCCCTCCGGGAGTTCGAGTCCCATTTCCCTGCCCGCCGCGCGCGCCATCTCCCGATATCGAATTGAATACGCCTCGCTCATGTCGGGGAAACGAGGGCCCAGCGAATCGTCGTTCGGCCCGGTCAGCGGATTCTGCCCCAGCAAATTAATGTGATCCGAAATCAGTACCAGTTGCCCAGCCGCAAACTTTGGATTGATCCCGCCCGCCGCATTGGTGAGCACCACGGATTCTACACCCAGTCTCAGCAGTGTGCGAATCCCGAATACCGCCTGTTGCGCCGTGTACCCTTCATACAGATGTGCGCGACCCGCCAGCGCAGCCACAGGGCACCCTTCTACTCTCCCCGCGACCAGTTTCCCGGCGTGCCCAATTGCCGTAGACTTCGGCCACCCCGGAATCTCGCCATACGGGATCACGACCGGATTCTCCAGTGCATCCGCAAACGCGCCCAATCCGCTGCCCAACACCACGGCAACGCGCGGCCTAACGGAAATTCGGGATTCGATAAAGCTATCTGCGTTCATCTGTGTCTCGCGCACTGCGCCGTGTTAGTTAATCAGCATCCCGGCAATACAGGCCGACATGAAATTCGCCATCGTCCCCGCCATCACCGCGCGCATACCCATCCGGGCCAGGTCGCCCTTCCGCGTCGGAGCCAGCGCGCCAATGCCGCCCAACTGTATCGCGATCGAGCTGAAATTCGCGAAACCACACAGCGCATACGTCGCAATCGTAAACGAATGCGGATTCAGCTGCGACTTGATCTTGCCCAAGTCGATAAACGCGATGAATTCGTTGGTCACCAGGCGCTCACCCAGCAATTGCCCAATTGCCGAACAATCCTTCCACGGCACCCCCAACATCCAGGCAATCGGCGCAAACACAATCCCGAACAATTGTTGCATCGATTCCGGGAACCAGCCGATCATACCGTGAATCTTGCCAAACCCACCGTTCACCATCGCAATCAGCGCCAGAAATGCGATCAGCATGGCAGCAATGTTCAGCACCAGATGCAGTCCGTCGCCTGCCCCTTGCGCTGCTGCGTCGATGATGTTCACCGCTGTGTTTTCCAGCTTGACTTCGACCTTGCCAGCGGTCACCGGAACGCCCGTCTCAGGCTCGATGATCTTAGCAAGCATGATCGTTGCCGGAGCAGTCATTATCACCGCCGTCAGCAGATGCTGAATTTCCACATGCGCAAACATCACATACGCAGCCATCACAGCGCCCGAAACATGCGCCATGCCGCTTACCATGATTGTGAACAATTCGGACTGCGTCATGCCGGCCAGAAAGGGGCGAATCGTCAGCGGCGCTTCCGTTTGCCCCATGAAGATGCTGGCAGCCACGTTCAGCGATTCCGCGCCACTCGCTCCCATGATCTTCTGCATCGCGATCGCGAATGCCTTCACGATCACCTGCATCACGCCCAGGTAGTACAGAATCGAAAAGAACGACGCAATGAAAATGATGATCGGCAGCACCTGGAACGCGAAGATCGTCCCCAATGACCCGCTCGACCGCCCCAGAGTATCGCCAAAAAGAAAAGCGGCCCCGGCCTCTGAGTACCCCAGCATGGCCGCGACCGCCGTACTAACTGACTGAAATATCTTGCCGAAATCCGTCTTCAGTACCAGAATCGCAAACGCGAACTGAAGCCCTAAACCCCAGACCACAACTCTCGGCTTGATCGCCTTCTTGTGCCGGGAGGATGCCCAGGCCACCGCCAGGATTACTACGATGCCAAGCAATCCCGTCAGGCGGCCCATATCGCTCTATCGTACGCTAGCTGACCACTTCCAGAATTAGTTCGCGCTCTTCCGGGCGATTGCCCGAAATACGGAACGCATCTTCCACCAGTTCGGCCGCTTCTTCCAGTCCTTCTTCGTTGGTGTAGTAGAGGCGGCACAGCACACTGCCCGCATCCACTTTTTCACCGACTTTGACTTCCAGAATTACGCCCACCGCAGGGTCGATGGCATCTTCTTTGCGCGCCCGACCCGCGCCCATCATCTGGGATGCGCGTCCGATATCTTCCGCCATGATCGCGCTCACAAAACCTGCGCGCGGCGTGACAACTTCCCGCATACCAGTGGCATTCGGCAGCAAGTCGAAGCGATCCAGCGCCTGCGAATTGCCTCCCTGCGCTTCCACCACGGCCTTGAACTTCGCGTAGGCCGAGCCATCCATGAGCTTGTCTTCGGCGATCTTGCGCGCTTCGTCCAGCGTCTCAGCTTTCTTGCCTAGGTGAATCATGCGAGCAGCCAGTTCCAGGCTCAGCCGGGTCAGATCCGCCGGACCCGCCTTTTGGAGCGTCTGCGAGACTTCCATGACTTCCAGCGCATTGCCGATAGCAAAACCAAGCGGCTGATTCATGTCGGTAATCAGAGCCTGCACGCGCTTATCGAGCCGCCGACCAATCCCGACCATCGCCGCCGCCAGCCGTCGCGCGTCCACCTGCTTCTTCATGAAGGCACCGTTGCCAACCTTTACATCGAGCACCAGGGCATCCACGCCTTCCGCCATCTTCTTCGACATGATCGAAGAAGCGATCAGCGGAATCGACTCCACCGTGCCGGTGACGTCGCGCAGCGCATACATCTGGCGATCGGCAGGAGCCACTTCGTCGGTCTGGCCAATGAAACAAAGTCCCAGTGACGCGAGTTGCGCGCGGAACTGTTCGATCGTCAAATCGGTACGGAAACCCGGAATGGATTCGAGCTTATCGAGTGTACCGCCCGTATGTCCCAAGCCGCGGCCCGAGACCATCGGAACCACGACGCCTGCTGCCGCCGCGATGGGCGCGCAAATCAGGCTGGTCTTATCGCCGACGCCACCGGTCGAATGCTTATCGACCTTGACGCCCGGGATATCGGACAAGTCCAGGGTTTCACCCGTGGCCATCATGCACTCGGTGAGTGCACTCAGTTCACGGTCGGTCATGCCACTAAAAAACGTGGCCATGAGGAATGCAGACATCTGGTAGTCCGGAATCTCGCCGGTGGTGTATCCGTTCACAAGGAACTGGATTTCTTCCACACTGAGTTCTTCACCCCCGCGTTTCCGCAGGATAAGGTCGACTGTGCGCATGATAAACAGTTAGTCTAGCATACGATAACTCTCTGAAAACACATGAAATGTTTGGTATCGGATCAGCGACCGGAATAATACCCGCCAACGTGGCTGCAAACTACGGATTCAGGTGCAAAACAGGCTACCCGATCGTCGGTATTGGCTGCCGTAGTTCTCCCCGAAAGACCTCGTCGAACCGCGCCAGTAACTCCTGATGCAGTAACCCGTTATCCGCCATCACATCGGCGGATTGCATCGTGTGCGCGTTACCGCGCATCTCCGTGCATACCCCGCCTGCTTCCGTCACCAACAGCGTTCCCGCCGCCAAGTCCCACGGACTCAGTCCGAACTCCCAAAACGCGTCAAGGCGCCCACAGGCGGTATAAGCCAAATCGATCGCCGCCGACCCGCCCCGCCGCACCCCATGCGTCTCCATCGCCAGTTGGTAGAAGAACAGAACGTTCGGACTCGTTTTGCGGTTGTGATTCGGAAATCCCGTGCAGGATAAGCTGTTTGCCAGTTTCGCTACGCGCGAAACCTGAATCCGCTTGCCATTCAGGAACGCTCCGGCGCCCTTCTCGCACGCGAACAACTCATTGCGGGTGGGATCGTAAACCACACCAACAATCAGTTCCCCGGCCTTCTCCAGCGCCATTGTCACACTCCACGCCGGATATCCGTGCGCGAAGTTGGTCGTGCCATCCAGCGGGTCAACGTACCAGCGGTAGTCCGACCCAAGCTCCAGCCCGCCACCCTCTTCCGCCTGAATTGAATGTGAGGGAAAATACTCACGCAGCTTTCCGACTACGAGTCTCTCGGAAGCCTTATCCGCCTCGGTTACCAGATCGAATTCAGCCTTTAGCTCGAACCCGATCCGGCGCTCATAGTGATAGCGAAGCAAATTCCCCGCCGCCAGCGATATCTCAACCGCCGCGTCCAAAAACGAAGGTATGGATGCCATCGGGCTTACGCCGCCTCGTAGAGGTATTTAATATCGTGCTTGAAGATGAACAGATTCGGCTCATCTTTCCGCGTAATTCGGATGAAGCGCTGATCGTAATACTCCACGGTTCCGCTGACCAATTCGTTATCCACCAGTTTCACGCAGACCGGAATCTTTCGTTCGATCAGGTACTTCAGGTACCGCGTCTCTTCAAAAGTCTGCTCCACTGGCCGAACAGGCTTGGCCTTACTTACCGGCGGTTTCATTTGCGCTCTCCACTTTCACTTTCCGCCCGACTGCGTCGATTTCGCCGCCGGTTTTCGGGGCCGCAATGTCTCATCGTCGGGCGTCACGTTCACGCTTTGCGATTGATTCCCGCGCGGCGGCGTAGCCCCGAATACGGCCTCTCCATAGTATCCACTGCGCGCAGCCACGCTCCACGCCGGATTTCCCGCCGTCACCGTTAGGATGTGGTAACGATCGGTCGTCAGTGGTACGTCTTTGGGATAAAACGCCAGAAAGTACTGCGTTCGCAGGTCGCGCAGTATCCCGTCGAAAGCGCCGTCCATGGCCACCCCCAGGCTTGGATGAAACACCTGCCCTCCGGTTCGTTCCGCCAGCGTCGTCAATGCGTTCTCCCCGCCCGTATTGCGCCCCGCGTCGTTAGTAATGGGCACCACCAGTACCGGATAGATTACTATGTCCGCCAGTTGCGCAGCCTCGGCGGCACGCTGGAAAGACGTCTTGCTGATCGTGTCTCCTCCATCCGTCACCACTACCAGCACCTTGCGCCCGGGCCGGTTCTGTATATCCCGCGAAGCAAGAAGGATCGCATCGTACAAACTCGTTCCCGCCTCGCCGTGGAGTTGCTTGAGTTGACGCTCGATGCGCACCGGATCACGAGTGAAACCGGCCTCCTGCACCACCCGCCAGTTAAAGCTATAGAGCGAAACAGCATCGTCCGGATTTCCGCTTCGCGTCACCGCACGGACGAATTTCGTCACGGAATCGGTCTCATACTTGAGATCTTTCGCCGTCGACCCGCTCGCATCCACCAGAATCGCGATCGAAAGCGGCTGTTCCGTCTGCCGCTCGAACACGGAAATTTGCTGCTTCACCCCGTTGTCGCGAATCTCAAAATCCGATTTCTCGAGCGAACCCACCAGCGAACCACTCTGGTCCTTCGCCGTGGCCAGAACGTGAACCAGCCGCACGTTCGAGTTGAACACCGGCGCGCTTTCCTGCGCACGCGCAAGCCCGCACAGTGCTGTCGCAACCATGGCGATGTGGCGCAGACTGCCAACCCGCCTTCGTTCGGCTCTACCCATTCCCCGCGCGAGGTGCATCCGGATCCCACTCTCCTTCAACCCAAACCTCACCGTCCGCAAAATATTCCTTCTTCCAGACTGGCACCAGCCGTTTCAGTCGGTTAATCCCTTCGAGCGCCGCATCAAACGCCGGCCGCCGGTGCGGAGCCGTAGCAATCACAACCACACTCGCCTCGCCAATCTCCAGCCTTCCCAGCCGGTGTACCAGCGCAATCCTGCTGATAGCAAACTCGCTCGCAATCACCCGGCCGATTTCGGCCATCTTGCGGATAGCCATGGCCTCATAACATTCATAATCGAGCCGCAGTGTTTCGCGTCCCTTGGTATTGTTACGGACCACGCCCTGAAAAGTTACAAGCGCGCCGTCCAAACCCTGTAATAATCGCGATTCGAGCCCCCGAATGTCGATTACAGCCCTCGTAAGCGCAAAATAGTGCCCCTCTGGATCCGTCATCTCATGAACTGGCCCGGCCCCGCCGCTGACCGGCGGCAAGAACGCAATTTCATCGCCATCCGCAAGGGGATGCGCGCGCGTGGTGAATTCCTGATTTCGCGCGATCACAATACTGGGAGCCATCGCCGCGAGCCTTGGAAACCGGTCCGCATAATGATCGAACACAGAACCCGCGTCCGCTCCAGCCGGGGCATCCAGGCTGTCTTCCGACCGCCCACAAACATCTTTCAACAATCCAAAAAACAACACCTTAATCTGCATTCGATATCCGCGCTTCTAACGCCACCACGCTACCATGTTGGTTCGGAACTCATGACACCCAGCGTCACCCGCATACGCGTCCGCTACGCCGAAACCGACCAGATGGGCGTGGTCTACTACGCCAATTATCTAATTTGGATGGAGGTGGCGCGCGTCGACTACTGTCAGGCCGCCGGTTTTCGCTATAAGGACCTCGAAGTCGAGCACGGCATTCTGCTCGCCGTCACCGAAGCTACCTGCCGCTACCTCAGCCCCGCGCGCTACGACGAAGAAGTCGAAATCACCACGACGATCTCCCGAGCGCACCGCCGCGCCATGGTCTTTCACTACGAAATGCGTTCTGCCACAACCGGTGCCCCCATCGCCAGGGGCCATACGAGCCACATGTTCCTGAACCGAGATCTGCGCCCCACCACGCTCCCCGAACAGTTTCGCCGGCTGCTCGGTATCCCAGAACGTCCCACTGAATAGATCCTCCGTCGACGGCTACCCCGCCTTACGGCGTCACCTTCAGAGCTTCACCTCTGAGCAGCGCGCCCGAAGCCTCCATATGCCGTGCCCCGTCCGCAACCTTCACGGCCACCTGCCCACTATCCTGCGTGTCCGCGCTTCCGGTCCATTTCGCCCCGCCGCTTTGGATCGTCAGCGCCGTTAACTTCAACTTCGGCATCGCCCCCGCGACGGAAAACTCAAACTTTGCTTCGAGATTATCCCAAACTCCGGGTGCCCCAATCTCCAGCTTCCGCCCGGTCAACGTCCCGTTTGCGTGCAGATTACCCAATAGGTCCAGGCCCATGCCAGATGTTGCCAATTCACCATTCGCCGTCAGAGTTCCGCCCTGCCACGCAAACCCCGCCAGACTCCCATTCAACTCGTACCGAGGCTGCCTTCCTGCCAGATGAACCACCGCGTCGCCCGCAAACGCCGCTCCCGAAACCTTGCCCGTCAGTCCGATCAGCCTCACATCCAGGTCGTCCCACACCAGCGTCGTCTTCACATTGGAAATCCGGGTCCCGCCCAGGGTGAGCGACGTCACCTGGATGGTGCCATCGGCATGCATTTCGCGCAGCCAGTCTGGCTCCGGCACCCGCCCGAAGTTGAACGCGTAAGTCAGAAAGCTCGCTCGCTTCAGCGCAGGCGTCAGCGCCGCCTCCAGATCCTCTCCGGTGGCAGCAGGAACCAGCATCCGGAAACGGTGCGGGTGCGTCGCGCCAATCTCGTAGCGGTACTCACCCTGCGCCGCGATCCCGCCAATTGTCATCCGAACTTTCTTCACCTCCGCGCCGGCAGCGTCAATGGTGGCATCGGCCTCAATGACATGAACCGGCTGCGCGAAAGCTTCGAAAGAAATATCCGCGTCCTTCAGATGAACCTCGCCTGTCCAGCCACCAACTTCTGGTCCCGAGTCACCGGAAACCCCACTGGCATAACGCAGACTGCCGCTCCACACACCCGCCGTCGCGAGCCCCAGAATAGGTGCGCCGGCCACGGACACCTGCCTCCGCAAGCTGGCGATCGCCATCCCTTCGCTCGTCAGTGCCGCATGAAACTCGCCCGTGGCCGTATCGTAGCTGCCCTCCACCGCCGCACTCTCTCCCGCGTCGTTCACGATCGACGTCGGCGAAAGCCCAATCGACGTTCCTTCGAACTTCACGTCCGCCTGCGCGATCTTCAGCGACGGCGAGTCCTTTGCGGCCAGCGACGCGTCGAAAACCCGTACGATCCCCGACAAGCCCCTGCCATCGTTCGCATAGCCGATTTGACCGCGCGCCGAACCGCTGGTCGTCAGATCCTGCGGAATCGCCACACCGAAGTTGCGCGCGATACCGGCCAGCGGCGCCACAGGAATACCGTCGAGGTTGACCACAGCATTCCACCTCGGGCGGCCCAAATAGTCAGCCGCGTGGTAATGCGCTCCCAGCGGTGAGGGCTTTCCATCGGCACTCGCATCCAGTTCTATCACTTGGCCAGCGGCGTTCACAACGCCGCCGATGGTGAAGGGAAAGGCGCTCCCGCCAGGGGGCAACTGATTCCATCCGTGCAGATCGGAAACGTTCACGCGGCCCGCCACTCCGATCTTCGACATCGGGCCAGCCAGATGCGCATCACCCCACACCTTACCCAGCAGCCCGGATTCCCTGCCCTCAAACAGCGACAAAACATCGCTCAACTCGCTCTTCTCCAGCTTCACGTCAAGCTCCAGCGAATGGTCTCCCGAATTCCATTGCCCGCTGGCGATAAAACTGCCGAATCCGCGCGACGGTCTGTCCGTCCTCGCCGGTTGTCCTGCGATTCGCAAGTTCAAAAAATGCCCACCCGCGGACGATGGCGAGATATCAACATCGGTGTCAACCAAATAGAAAATGGACTTCGTCTCGCCAAACTTGAAATTGATTCGTCCGCCGGGCATATAAATAGAGGGAAACGCGCTCGGTCCCGTTCCCGGCGTCAGTCCCGCCGAACGCGCGGCGAGTGTCGAAAAATTCCACTGCACCCCATTCGGCCCGTTGTCTGCGCGTGTCAGATTCAGACTCGCATCCTCGAGCCGAACCGATGCCACCTCAATCCGTCCGGTCAGCAGTGCCAGGATGCCTGGTCTCGCTACCAGGGTATTCACGTAGGCGGCTGGTTCCTTACCAATGGCCGGATCTTCGCCAATGCGAACGTCACTTACCGCAATACCCGGCGTCGGCAGCAGGCGAAGCCGGACCTGGCCGATCTCTACTTTTCGGCCTAGTCCGTCTTCAAGGGCCTTCAACATCCGGTCGCGACCCCAGCCCTCCGTGATCGTCGGCAACGCATAAGCCGCCAGCCCAAAAAGAAGAATCGTAGCCAAAACGGCACGCGGCCATGTCATGTATCGCTTCAAGCGCGGGCTCCCTCTCGCGCCAGCAACTCCCGATACAACTCAGGATCGTCGATATCGTCACGTACTCCTGCATCGTCCACATCGACGTAGCGGATATCCACTCCATGCCGGTCCATCAGCTGATTCAGCTTCGAAGTCGCGGGTTCCGCCACAATTTCCTGCGCGATTGCGCGGCTCGCCATTACCGGATGACCGCGCTTTCCCTGATAGCGCGGCATCACCAAAGAACCCTCTGAACCCATGAGTAAATGCACTGTCGCACTGGTTACCGCGGGATGATCCACCAACGTAAACAACACGCGCTCCGGCAAATCCCCCATCGCGCGCAAGCCCGCCTGTAACGAAGTCAGCATGCCCAGCTGATAATTCGGATTTTCCACTGCCACCACCGACGAGGGTGCGTTCTTCATCATCTCTTCCGCATCAAACCCGAATACCGCGTAGACCGGGGCGCAACAGGCTCCCAGCGTATCGGCAAGTACCGTGAGAAATGTTCCACCGCGAAATGGCAGGAACGCCTTCGCTCTGCCCATACGGCGCGATTCCCCCGCTGCCAGGATGATCGCCGCCGTGTTCACTTCAGCACGGCGCGCGATTGCTCGTCGGCGAAGATCGACTTCGAAGCCGCGCGCCAATTCCCCTCGGGAACCCTGCGCATCGCAATCATTTCCGCCGCAACTGAGATGGCGATCTCTTCCGGCGATACCGCGCCGATCTCCAGTCCCATTGGCGCCGATACTTTATCGAACGCTCCCCGCGGAATCCCTTCCTTCTCCAGTTCCTTCACCACCGAAATCGTCTTGCGCTTGCTTCCTATCATCGCGATATACCGGGCCTGCGTATTCACCGCCCACCTCAGCACCCGCATATCGTCTCGATGTCCCCGCGTCACGATTACGATGTAGCTCGAATCGTTGATACCGAGTGCCGGAAAAACATCTTCATACTCGCCCGCGTGCACCTCTGCCGCCTCGGGGAAACGTTCCTTGTTAGCATAGGCCTCGCGGTTATCGATCACCGAGACACGAAACCCCGCCAGATCCAGCACCTTTGCCAGACTTTTGGAAATATGGCCGCCGCCGAAAATAAGCGCGGCCGGTTGGGGTGCAATGCATTCCACAAACACCTCCAGTTGCCCGCCGCAAATCAAACCATTGTCGTAGGCTGCATCCTGGCCCAGACTGAAGTTCATATTGCGTGGCTTGCCCGTTTCCATCACTTCGCGCGCGGCGTTCCAGACCTCCGCCTCCACGCATCCGCCGCCGATCGTACCCACCAGAGACCCGTCTTCCCGAACCAACAACTTAGCCGACTGGAACCCCGGAATCGACCCGCGCACCTGCACAATCGTCGCCAGGGCGCACTTCTGCCCCAGATTGCGCAAGCGGATCAGTTCGTCGAAGACATCCATCCCGATCAATTATACCGGGTCTTATCTGCGTACATCTGCGTTAATCTATGGCCATTCCCGGGCGCCTAGTTCAGATCGCGAGATATCATGAACTTCAGCGTCACCTTATCCGATGCGCTGGTAACGCCAAAGCCAATGCCGGTTTCGATGCTGTAGGTCTTGCCTTTGCGATCTACCACTGCCCAGGCCTCCTGCATCGCCTGGTTACCAGCCTGGAAATCGCGCATCGTCCCGTAATCCGCGTATTCCTCCGCCGCCAATGCCCACATGTCGTTAAAGTTGTATGCCACCCGCGCCGATGGAGCAAAATCCAAGCCCTTCAGCCCGTGCAAATACGAGTTATCCACAATCGGGTTGATGATGATATCGATTGGTTTCAGGTGCCAGCCAATAATCGGCCGGATCTCTGAGGTATGCTTTCTCGGGTCCCACTGCTTCTGATTGAAGCTGAACTCAAAATTCATGCCATAGAAAAACTTCTGCTCGGCGGCATGCGGCTTGACGAACAGCGCCCGAAACTTGTACCCGTTAAACGAAGCGCCCGATTCGGAATGGAGGGTAAAGAGCGGCATATAAAGGCCTGCTTCAAACCAATCGGTCACTCCGTAAGCCCACTCGGCGGCGCCATTCCACGACTTGTCCGGCACAATACCGCCCGGAAACGCGGCGGTCTTCAAGCCATCTGGCGTGAAGTTGTTGTGAATCTCAAGACCCACTTTACCCTTATCCTCAATTTCGGCGTCGTAAACCTGGATCTCATCGGTCTGCGCGCGCAACGGGAAAAGGCCTCCACAGAGGCAAATCGAGCCAAGAACAAACAGAACTGAAAGGCGCATGTCGTTCCAGCTTAGCGCAGCTTTCTGTGAAAAATGTCCAGCGCGAACCCGAGGCACATCCGAGCCAGTTCGGAATCGTACCTTGGCCCTTCATCCCGCAGGAAAGCGTGCTGGCCGTTGACCTCCAGCCACTGGAAGTTCACACCCGCTTCTTCCAGCTTCCCGTGGATCAGATTTCGGCCTTCCAGCGGGACATGTGGGTCCTGCCTGCCCCATATATGCAGAAGTTCACCGCGAATCTCACCCGCCCGCGCCAGCGAGCCGTCGTTCATACCTTTCCCCAGACTTCCCTTATGGATGTCTGTCGCATAGAAACAGACCGCTGCACTTACGTCAGGATTCATTGCCGCGCGAAACGCCAGATGCCCTCCGATGCAGATGCCCATAGCGCCCAGTTTTCCATTCGCGTCACCCCTCGCTGCCAGGTAATCGAGAACCGCCCGAGCGTCGGAATCATAGGAAGAGATCTCCTTCGCAACCTTGTGGGCATTGCCTTTCTCCGCGCCCGCCTGGTCATAGGGGATCACGACCCCCGGGGATTCCAGTTCGTGATATATCTCAGGCGTCGCCACCACGTAACCCTGCCCCGCCAGCCATGCCGCCGTGCGGCGAATTGGGCCAGTAATCTGAAAGATCTCCGAAAACAGCACGATGCCCGGATACGTGCCTTCAGCTTCCGGTTTTAACACCAGCGTCCGCATATCGCCGGTCAGCGTTTGCAGTGAAACAACTTCTTCAGTGATCGTCATCGTGTACCGTCATCAAAACCGTACCGCTATTATCGCGTTAGTTGCTTACCACAATCTCGCAAGACAATATCCGTGGGTTCGTTCATCATCCGGGAGGGACGCCGCGAGCCGGTCTCGTCCTCACGCACGGAGCCGGCGCCAACTGCCAGGCGCCGTTGCTTGTGTCAGTCGCAGAAGCCTTTGCGTCGAACGGATTCTCCGTGCTGCGTTGCGATTTGCCGTTCCGGCAGCGAAAGCCTGGCGGTCCGCCGACACGGTCCACTGCGTCCGAGGATCGCGCCGGATTGCGGGCCGCCGCAGCGTATTTGAGAACCGTCGTGGATGCTCCCATCGCTCTGGGTGGCCATTCCTACGGCGGCAGGCAGTCGACCATGCTCGCCGCCGACGAACCAACCGTTGCCGACGCGCTCCTGCTGCTTTCCTATCCGCTGCACGTACCCGACAAGCCTGCCCAGTTACGAACGGAACACTTTCCGCGCCTGCGCACCCCAGCGCTTTTCGTGCACGGAACCAAGGATCCCTTCGGAACGCCCGAGGAAATGCGCAAGGCCCTCGCTCTGATTCCAGTCCGTCATGAAGTGCAGTTCATCGACGGAGCGGGACACGATCTCCGCCGTCCGGCCTTCGACCTCGACGCCTTGGTGGCCGAAACCATCCGCCTTCTCAGCGGTAGCTGATCACGTTCTGTTTGGACGTTCCCAGGCCTTCAACGCCCAGTTCGATCACATCGCCGTCCGCCATATACTCCGGCGGCTTGCAGCCGTGTCCAACGCCCGAGGGCGTACCTGTCGAAATCACGTCCCCTGGCAGCAGACTCATGAACTGGCTCAGGTAACTCACCAGCGTCGGCACATTGAAGATCAGGTCCGAGGTGTTGGAATCCTGGCGCACCACGTCGTTCCGCTTCAGCCACAGCCTCAGATTGTGCGGATCTTTGATCTCATCGCACGTGGCCATGAATGGGCCCAGCGGCGCGAACGTATCGCAGCTCTTCCCCTTCACCCACTGACCGCCGCGCTCCAGTTGCCATTCGCGCTCGCTGTAATCGTTGTGCAGGCAGTAGCCGGCGATATAGTCCATCGCGTCCGCTTCGCTCACATACAGCGCCCGCTTGCCAATCACCACCGCGAGTTCTACTTCCCAATCGCTCTTGCGTGAATTCTTCGGGATGATGACGGTATCGTTCGGGCCGATCATCGACGACGTAGCCTTAAAGAAAATGATCGGCTCCGCGGGGGCCGGCATATTGCTTTCCGCCGCATGCTTCGCGTAATTGAGGCCGATGCAAATCAGCTTCGAAGGCCTTGCGACGCAAGGGCCAAGCCTCGTGTCGTTCGATACGACCGAAGCCGAAGCGGCATTCTTTCCGAGCCAGGAGCGCAGCGTATCCAGCCCGCCACCCCCGAAAAATGCCTCGTCGTAGTCATTAACCGCGGCGCTCACATCCAGCCGTTTGCCATCTTCCAAAAGTACGCCAGGCTTCTCGCGGCCGGGCTCGCCAAAACGAATAAGTTTCATAGGTGTTCGTGAATTTCCAATTGTAGAACTGACTCCGCGAATTTCAGCCTTGCGTCATTTCGTGCAGCTTCAAAACTGTCGCCCAGTTGCGCGCCGTGCTGATGGTGGAAAGCTTCGAATCCATCCATGCGTTGGTCAATTTCGTTTTGGCGGCGCCGTTCCGCAGACTGAGGAAGATATCACTCCCGATGACAGCGAAGCAGTCGGGCGGCGAGCGGTCGGGATCCAGTTTGGCCACCGCGTCAGCTGTCGGCGTGTGAGCGAGAAAGGCAACGTACAGCAATTTCTGATCGTCCCCTGCCCTCAAAAACGGGTTGCCGTGAACAACGGCGGCCAGTTGCTCGTGCGAGCGAAGTATTACCGGCACCTTATGCCCAAACTTGTCCCCGATCCTCGATGTAATGTCTGCCGACAGCTTCTTCAGCACCGCGGCGGACGCGCTGAACACCACATTTCCGCTCTGAATGTACGTGATCACATCGCGGCAACCAACATCGACGAACATTGCCGCAAGGTCCTTCATCGGCAGCATGTTTTTGCCGCCGACGTTTATTCCCCGCAACAGGGCCGCATGTTTCATGCACTCTTCCGACCAGGGACCACGTCGATCTGTAACTGCGCATCCGTCGCCGGCACATATGTCGAAGACAACCCCAGTTCTCCCCGCACGATATTGCACGCCTGCGCGATCGCACTGGCTTTATAGAACGCAATCTCGCGCGTGCACCCCTGTCGTCCAAAGCCGCAATCGCTCGAAACGATCAGCTTATCGACCGGAATATACTTCAGCGCCTTGCGTATCTCGCCCGCCACTTCCTGTGGCGTATCTGCCTGCAACTGCCGGTGGCTAACTGCGCCGATCGCAATTTTTTTCTTCAGATCGTGTTTAAACGGCGCGAACAGCTCGATGTCTTTCTGGTTACGGTCCTTCATCTCCAGAGTCCAGACGTCGCCGCGGCAGCGTTCCAAGTAGATTTCAATCGAATTCGCATAGCTGGTGTCTTCCATCACGCGCTGCATGTTCGGATTGCCCCAGCAGGTGTGAATCCAGATCTCGACGTCGTCCAGCCCCTGCACCTCGCGATTGAAAGCATCGATCATGAACTTCACTTCCTCGTGATCTTTGCCGTAGGTATTGGCCATGAAATGGAACGTCGGCTCTTCAATCTGCATGCAGCGGCACCCCGCGTCACGCAGCGCCAGAAGTTCCTTGTTCATCGCTTCCGCCATGTCCCAGATGACCTGGCGCTTGTCCTTGTACTTCGGCGTGTGGATGTCGAGGAACAACGCCATCACCTGCGAGCAGCACGTCCCGAATTTCACCGGCTTGCGCGTCTTCATCTGCGCCATGCGCCACAGCTTCGGATAATCCAGCGGACGGTGCTCGATCTTATCCACCACGTGCGGCCAGCGCCACCCCGTGTAAATCTCATTCAGCAAAGTGCCGGGAGGATAGTGGAGCCACGGTGCAGTCGTTTCTTCCGGCTGCAGATAGTCACCCTCGAAGCCCGCCCATCGCTGCAGCGGATAGTGGTGCCAGGCGCGCCCCGCCATGTCTTCATCCACATGGAAATCGCCGTGGGTCAAAATATCCAGCCCCGCACGTTCCTGATCGCTGATAACTACCGCGAACGCGTCCTGCAGTTTCTCCCGATATCGCACATCCTGCATGCACGTATCGAGTGGACGGCCCCACATGCTCACGTCGAACCAGCGCGGGCGCGGGAACGAACCCGTGGTCGTACTCGGCAGAATCAGATCTTTCGTCGCGGTGAACAAGGCGCTTCCTCCAGTGGGCATTGTATAACCGGCTCCGGCACCGCCCGGAACGTTATATTGTGTAGGTCATGAACCGCCGCAGTTTCCTTCAGGCCGCACCCCTCGGCGCCGCCGCTCTGCTTTCCCCGGGTGGGGCATTCGCCCAAGCCTCGCGTGGGGCATTGGCGCAAACCACTCACGATATGTCAGCCGAGATCGTGGAATACGGAAAGCCCGTATTCGACCTCCACAAATTCTTCCCCTCTCCAGTGAAGATCGCGTCGATCGAACTGCTCCAGTCCGGCAGTCAATACTTTCTCCGTACCCGTTCCACAGACGGCGTGGAAGGCATCGTCCTTTGCAAGGACATTGCCGATTACATCCAGATCCTCGCCCATCGCGTCATGCCGCACTTCCTCGACCAGGACGCGCGCGATCTCGAGCGACTGGTCGATGAAGTCTATATCACGAACTCCAACTACAAGCTGGCCGGTCAGGAATTCTGGTGCCCGGTCGCTTACATCGAGCAGAGCCTGTTCGATTTGATGGGCAAGACACTGAAGAAATCCGCCGGCGAACTAATGGGCGGGGTGCTACGCAAAGAAATTCCCATCTATCTCTCCGGCTCTGCTCGTGAGCTTTCCGCCGATGATGAAGTCGAGATCTACGTACGCGGCGTCGAATACACCGGCGCGAAGGCCGTGAAATTCAAGATCGGCGGCCGCATGAGCGACAACAATGACGCCACGCCCGGCCGCACGGACCGTATCTTCGAACTCGCCCACCAGAAACTGGCAAGCAAGGTTACTCTCATGGCCGATGCCAACGGCTCATACGACGCGAAAAACGCCATCGCCATCGGCAAGCGCCTGCAGGAAATGAAGTACCTCTGGTTCGAAGAGCCCTGCCCCTGGGAGGAACTCAGCGAGACGAAAAAGGTAGCCGATGCGCTTGATATCAAAATCGCATTCGGTGAGCAGAATTCCAGCCTGTGGCAGTTTCAATGGATGATCGATAACAAGGTCATGGACATCGTGCAGCCTGACCTGAATTACAACGGCGGTTTCATTCGCGCCGCCCGCGTGGCCCGTATGGCCCGAAAAGCCAACATGTGGATCTGCCCGCACAACACGCAGACAGGCGCGGCCTCTGTCAACATCCTGCACTTCGCGGCCACCACACCGAACATTGGTCCGTTCATGGAATACGTGTGGCGCGCTCCGGCCAAAAAGGAATCCTGGTATACCCCGAACTTTGAGATCAAAAACGGCGCGATTCAGGTGCCAACCGGTCCCGGGCTCGGACTCGAGTTCGATCCGGATTTCCTGAAAAAAGCCACAGTGATCAAGCTCGCTTAGCAGCCTCTTCGCGTGCTCAAAGATTCTCAGCGGTCATAGCCGCATTGAGTCCGTTGAACACGGCGTCATACTTACCGCTCGAAGCGGCCAGGTACAACCCCTTCACGCGCTCCACGCAAACTTCCTGCACCTTCGGCTGGGTCTTCAGGATCTCCATCACCTCCGCAATATACTCGCCCAGCGGCATCGCGCGAGGATCGGAAGTACCACGCATTAGGTCGGTCGCGACGTACGGAGGGACGAGTTCAAGCACCTCGGTTGACGTCCCGAGAAGCTGATACCGCAGGGACTGGGTGTACGAGTGAATCGCGGCTTTGGTCGCACAGTAAGTCGGTGTCGGCGAGAGCGGCACGAAAGCCAGTCCCGAAGAAACATTCATCACCGCCGAATACGGCTGCTTCTGCAGCAGAGGTAGCAGCGCTGCCGTAAGGCGGATCGGCCCCAGCAGATTCGTCGTCACGATCGCTTCAGCATCCGCGAGATCCGGTTGCTGCGCCTTTAGATTCTCAGCCTTCATGATGCCTGCGTTGTTGATCAGCACATTCAGCGCTGGATAGTCCATCGCGATGCGCGCCGAGAAATCCCGAATACTGGCTGCGTCGGTGATATCGAAGGTCACACCCGTCATCCCCGGACTCGCGGCAATAGTCTCGTCAAGAACCTGCTTGCGTCGTCCCGCGATAATGACCCGGTTGCCCAGTGCGTGAAACGATTCCGCCAGCCCGCGGCCGATGCCGGAACCGCCGCCGGTAATCAATATTGTGTTTCCAGTGATCTTCATTTTGTCTAAGTGCCTGCCTGGATTGTAGGATGTCCGCCGGGTCGCCCCGTATACATTCTGCGTTACCGAACATGATTTTCAAATATTTCCCGAACCCACACGCCTTTAACAATCATCTGCTAACCTGACAAAGCCAATGGAGTGTTCGTGTTTCCGCCAGACGGAGCTGCCCCACACCTCGAAACTGTTCGCCGATCTCATCTATGATTTCGACCGGGTAGCGGACCTGTATCCGTGGCGTCCAAACAGTCTGGACGCCATCGCCGAGGCGTCTAAATTTGTATTTCCCGACGATCGCCGCGCCGCTATCGTACGCGCGCTTGCCCCTCTCAATCCGGGCAACCCGTCGCTCGGAAAACTCGCGCAGCCCGGGGTTGTGGCTGTTGTCACTGGCCAGCAGGTCGGCCTTTTCTCAGGGCCTGCCTATACGGTTTACAAGGCCCTGACCGCCATCAAAATCGCGCGAGATCTGGATGTGCGCGGCATCCCCGCCGTACCCGTCTTCTGGCTGGCCACAGAGGATCACGACCTCGCGGAAGTCGACCACGTTTGGACTTTCGGGGCAGATCACCGGCCCGTGAAGTTAAGCGCCACTGGTCCGGCCAATAACGGTACCCGCCCGGTTGGTGGCGTCGTCCCCGAAACTCTGCCACTCACCGAACTGCGTGCCGCACTCGATGGGCTGCCCTTTGCCGACGAAGCTTTTGCGCTCGTGGAGCGCGCTTACGAGCCTGGTGAAACCATGGGCTCGGCATTCGCCCGAATCGTGCGCGAGCTTTTTGCGCCCTATGGCCTTCTGTTGATTGATCCCATGGATCCCGGCGTACGCGCAGTGGCCGCGCCCTTTATGGCTGACGCCGTCACCCGCATGCCCGAACTGGTCGCAGCTCTGATGACGAAGAGCGCAGAACTAACTGCTCGCGGCTATCACGCCCAGGTGTTGGTGGATAAGCAAACCTCCCTGGCATTTCTGCTCGAAGATGGCCACCGCATCGCGTTGAAGCAATCGGCGGGCGAATTCGTCGCACATCATCGTAAGTGGACTGCCGCCGACCTCGCCGCGCGCGCAGCTGAGCTATCACCGAACGCCTTGCTTCGCCCTGTACTCCAGGATTATTTACTGCCGACGGCGGCTTACGTGGGTGGCCCTGCCGAACTGGC
>CAIKAS010000219.1 GCA_903825445.1 uncultured Acidobacteriia bacterium | reverse complement strand
GCGAAATCGTTCGGGTACACGCTGGGGATATTAATATAGAGGTCCGTAATGCCAGTGACGCCAACCGTTTCCGTCGTGAATGTGCTGGAGCTGGGGCCGTAGTCCAAACAGCCCGCGATATCGAACGTGACTTCGATCCGGGTACCGCTGCCGCAGCCAACTCCTGCACCTTGATTGTTGAGATCGGCCACGTCCAGTGAGTTCAGGTCGAAGGTGCCGCCGGCGGTCAGCGTAATCTCAATCTCGGTGCCATATTCGTCGCCAATGTCGCCGTCAACGAAAACGTTCCCGTTGGAACCGCCCACATCCTGGATGGTCATCGTGTTGCCGGGATCGCCGGGCAATGCAGTCACGGTGAAAGCACCTTCCGTGAACGAATAACCAGCCGAATACTGGCCTGGCGCCTGATTCTCGAAATCGATAATATCGGCCTTTGCGAACTGTCCCAGTCCGCAGACCAGACCAATCACTGCCACGGTGCGCGTCAGCACAAGAAAATGTTTATTCATGGTGTCCTCCTGGCGCATCTTACGTGCGTCCAGCCTATTTATCGAATGTAGCAAACCTTACTTTACTGGAGCAGCACCGATGGATAGGACTAAAGGTTCAATTTCGATGAGGATGGTTCCAGTACTATGGATTTCCGCAGAGCCACTCTACAGTTCGTTGAAGGCCGGTTTCAAGGATGGTTTCCGCTCGCCAGCCAATGTCGTGCTTTATCTTCGCGCCGTTCCCAACCCAGACGCTGGTATCCCATGAGCGGTCTGGCATGCTCGCCCAAACTGGCTCGGCACGGATGCCCATGACTCGTCGGGCAACTTCGACAACTTCACGCAAGCTCGTCTGCTCTCCGCTGCAAATGTTGTAGATTGAACCCCGTGGCACGGTGGACTTCGCAATGCGAATTATCGCGTCCACGGCGTCGTTGACATAAACGAAGTCCCTCGCGACATCGGGCGATACCAGCGGCGGTAACTCTCCGCGCAGTCCGTGCGCGATCAGCGTCGGGATCAGCCGCGTTGGCTCTTCCCAGGGTCCGTAGATTGAGTACAGTCGCACCGTCACGGCGTTCACGTTCCGGCTGAGCGCGACGTGGCGGCAGTAATGCGACGCGGCCGCCTTCGTAATCGCGTAGTCGCTGTTCGGTTCCAGCGCTTCATCTTCCTGCGGCGCATGATCCTTGAATCCGTACTCCGATGACGACCCGGCATTGACGAAGGCTTCGACGCCGATGTCAGCGCAGGCATCGAGCAAGCTGCAGCAGCCCAGCAGATTGGTGGCGACCATCCGTTGCATTCCCTGTTGGCTGGAGTATGCGCCGTACGCCGCCAGATGATAAACAGCCTCCGGCTTGATACTCGTTACAGACGAGTGGATACCCGTCGCGTCTTCAAGACTCACTTCATGAATCCGAACGTCTTTCGCGATTCCTGACACACGCCATGTCTGGTAGCCGGGTCGCAGCAGCAGATGCACCTGATGCCCGTCTTGCAGGACACGCCGGGCCAGATTCGCCCCGACGAATCCACTGGCGCCCGTTATAAGGATGCGTTTGCTCAAGGCTAAATAAAGCTCTTGTAATCGAAAGTCTCCAGCCAGGCGCGGGTGCGTAGGCGGATCTCATCAATCTGCGCCGTTGTCAGCTCTTTCGCTGTTGCCAGATTCGCTTCGGGAGTTGGTGTGCGAATGGTTCCCCAGGGGTAGACTTCCTTGAGTTCGTTGCCGTTCCAGGTGACTTTGGTGAGCGAGTCGCTCACCTCCAGTCCCATTTTTTCGCACACGGCGCCCAGCGTGGTTTTTGAATCACGCATCACGTCTTCCGTGCGCACGATATGCATGCGGTCCGGATATTTTTCTTTGAAGAGTACCGCGTAATACTGATTCAACGTCCAGCCGAGCATGTAGTTTTCGAGGCTCATCGGAACAGGCCGCTTTGAGGTATCGGCAAAGGCGGACCACGGATTCCGGACTACGTGAAGAAAATGCGCGCCCGGCAGATCGCGCAGGATCTTATCCGCATCCACTGTGATAATCGGGCTGTACCCGACGTACACTTCCTCGCGGCCGCTGCGTTTAAAATCCTTCCACGCATCGAACGTAGCGCGGAAGAATGCCGCCACATTAGCGCCGGTTCCGCGTCCCGATTTCTCCACGAGTTCGCAGTAGATCCGGCATCGCTCGTCGTCATTCAGGTCGAACGGCATGTGCCGGAACTTGCTGACATGCGGAGTGCGCGTGCGCACCTTGCCTTCTTCGTCGATGATGGCCTTGTAATCCTGAAAAGGCGTTGCGTCCAGCTGGAACGCTGGCCACCGATATTTTACCGGAAACGTGCTGGAGAGCATGTCGTTCACAAGCCTTGTGCCGGGCTGCGATTCGAACGGATACACGAACATCTGCGGGTGCCCGTCCAGAAAACGATGTGTGGTGTTTCCGCCGTTCTCGTACATCGCGCCAATCATCAAAAATCGGAAGTCGCTGTTATTCATTTATTCCTGTCAGTCACACCAGTATAGAAAAACGCGGGCAAACGCGATTGTTTTCGCGCGCCCGCCTCAAACGGAAATCCGGTGCTCACGGTTGCGTCGATCCAGTCGATCGCGAAAACCTGATTGCCACGGGGCCATTCGAGGCTGGCCAGGATTTTGCCCGTTTTGCAGCACACAGCATGCACGGCGCACCGGCTTGTTCCAGTGTCTAATCCCGGGGCATAGCGAGCAAAGCGAGGAATCAAGCGCGAAGTTGCCACGAACGCCACGTCTTTCACGATGCAGAGTCCGCGCGTCCAGCCGGGCAATCTCGCCACAATTTCGAGCTGGCTATCCTGCACGAATCCCAGTTCGCCGTAGCCGCTATTCGCTAACCAGACTTTTCCGTTGTGTAGTCGCGCCGAATGCGGCCGTGTCAGTCCCGTGCAGATGGGCTCGCGTGTTTTTCCGGAAAAGATCACGCCCTGCCTGTCCACCGGATAGTTCAGATGCCCTGGCCGCAGCCGCCCCATTGTTGCCGACGACGCCGAGAAGTACGACGATGCCAGGTTCTTCCCCGCGGCGATCGAATTCAGCTGAATGTAATTGCGGTCCGTTACCGGCCGCCCATCGCGCTCCACAGCCTTCGGCCACCAGACCAAATCAAACGCGCCGTTGGGGTCCAGTCGCGCCACGGCGTTGTGTCCAACTGCATTCCCGAAGACCTTCCCGCCGATCACTGCGAGGTCATGCAGGTAGAGGCTGCCAGGATAGAATCTGCTCGCGACTGGAGCCAGATAGCCTCCCTTTGCGCGGGGTCCGGGCATGTCGCTGCGTTCCAGCATGGCAGTCACAGGCCTCAGCGTATAAACCTGGTTTGGATTCCGCGTACTCGCCAGAATTACCCTTGCGTTCTCGCGATCCACCACCAAACCCGAAGGATGCGGCACGGGGAAATAACTCGTTCGTTCGCTGGTGAGCGCCATCACGAGATGCTCATACTCGCGGGTGACGAGCAGCGTGATTCCCAGTTCGCGAAGAGTCTCACGCCAGCCGCGTGACGCTTTACTTTCGAGCAGTCGCGTATCCACGCGCTCGGCTTCCCGCCACTGGCTGCAGATCTGGGCGGAATCGCGCCACTCAGCGGAGTGGCGCGCCCACATAGCGGCCAGGTCATTATTGGCGGTCTTTGTCACCGCTGTTTCATCTCCCGCTTTAGGCGAAACACGCCAGCGTACATTCGAAACGCCGAACCAATATTGGTCGTGCTGCGTCCGGAATGCCTGCTCGTGCTGAACACCGGGACTTCCAGCACGGGAATTTCTTCCGCACGGCAAATCGCATTAAACTCCAGGTCAATCATGTCGCCATCGGACGTCATTGCCAACAGCCTCTCAAAGCGCCGCGGAAAAACCTTCGGTGTGCCATTGATATCCCAGTACGCCAAATCGAAAACCGCCCGGCACTCGAGGTTGTACAGGAGTGAGCCCAGCCGGCGCTTCCAGTTTTCGCGTATCTTCCGGTTCGCCTTGATCACGACATCATCATGCACGGAACCATAGAGGAGAAACAGCAACAGATCCTTGCCTGACGTGCGCGCAGAATTTGTGTAGCAAAGCAAGTCGCCGCGCGCCGCCGCCAGACCAGCCCGCACGGCGCGACCCCATCCACCGTCCTCAATACAGATCGTGCGGATTTGCGGATACCGAGCTTCCAGGCCTTTGCAGATCTCCAAAGAATTGTCTTTCCGTTTGCCGTTAATCACCGGCAGCAATTCGTAGGCGATATCCAGTCGCGTCAGATCGGCCACGTAGCCTTCCAGCACGCTCGCGATATGATCCGCCTGATTGTAAACGGGCAGAATTACGGAAATCAGCTTGCTCATTGCGGATTCCGCCCGGTTGTTTCAAGCGCCGCGCGCACGATGCTCGCCCGGTCGAGTCCGTACTTCCGCCAGCGCTCGGTTTGCCCGCCACTGGTCCCATCCGGCGATTCCCGCACTGCCAGAATCCGCAACCGGCAAGCCAGGCCCTCCGTGGCAATAACCGTGCTGATGAAAGACCCCAATCCGCCGGAGATCACCTGCGCCTCCACTGAAACCGCGAAACGGAAGCCCGCAAGCAATTCCGCGATATCGCGAGCGGGATCGGGATTGAAGCCAGAAACGATGGCGACGGTTGCCTCAACGCCTGCCGACGATAACAATTCCGCCGCGGTTAGCACTTCTGTCGAGATTGAACCGATCGAGATGAGCGCAACATCGGCGCCGCTCTGAACGATCTGTATCCTGCCCGGTTCGAATCGCCCGTTGAGATTCGGAACGGTCAGCCGGTCCTCTTTGCTCAGACTGTAATAAATTGGTCCGTCGATTCCCGCCGTCGCCTGGATCGCCACGGCAGCCTGTTGCGAATCCGCAGGGACCACGATCGCCATCCCTGGCAACGCTCGCATCACGGCGATGTCCTCGATCGCATAGTGCGATGGCCCCGCATGGCCATAATCGAAGCCCATCCCCATTCCCACGATTCTGACCGGCAGCCGTTGCAGCACTGGTCCGTTGCGAATAAACTCAAACGGCCGCAGCGAGGCAAACGGTGCAATGGAATAACAGTAAGGCCGCAGGCCGGCTTCCGCCAATCCGGAAGCTATGCCGATCATGTTTTGTTCCGCTACTCCCACATTGAAGAAGCGTGTTGGGAAGCGATCGCGGAAAGGCTCCATCACCATATAGCCAAGGTCGCCGGTGAGAAGCACGATGCGTTCGTCGTGCGCAGCCAAATGACACAGGCTCCGAATGAGTGCCTGTCTCATTTTGCGTTCCCGACTTCGAAGATTGCCGTGGCGTACTCCGCATCGCCCATTGGCAGGTAATGCCAGTTAATCGGGGCGACACGAAGGTGCGCTTGCGTCACAGGCACGCCTTGTTCCATGTAAGACACGCCTTTGCCGAACGTGGTTCGGGCCAACACGATGTGGGGTTTGTCAGAGGGTGATTCCTGCGTCAGGGCCGCCGTCAGTTCCGTATGCGAATGGCCGTCCACTTCGCTGGTGCGCCATCCAAACGCCTGCCAGCGTTCCGCCAGATTAGGGCAATTGAGAACGTCGGCAGTCCGGCCGAACGCCTGCTGGCCGTTCCAATCGAGAATTGTCGTGAGGTTCGTGAGCCCGTGATGCGCCGCGAACATCGCCGCTTCCCACACTGAACCTTCATTGCATTCGGCGTCGCTGATGAGGCAATAGACGCGCCGCGACGAACCTTGCAGACGGGCCGCGAGCGCCGCGCCCGTCGCCATGCACAGCCCCTGACCGAGGGAGCCCGTGGAGAAATCCACGCCACGCAAACCTGCCTCCGGATGCACGCCCAGCATCGTATTATCCCCGCAGAACGTGCCGAGATCCGTATCGGAAATCCAGCCCTTCAGCGCCAGCGTCGCAAATAACGCCAGTCCGGCATGCCCTTTCGAAAGAATGAAGCGATCCCGATCCGGGTCTTCCGGCGATTCCACTCGCAGCACCTCGCCGTAGAGAACCGCCAGGATATCGGCAACGCACAGGCACGACCCGATGTGCCCGACATTGGCCCGTTTCGACTGCTCCAGAACGATCTGCCGGATTCGCTTAGCGGTCGCTCTGTGCATGCGGGTCTCCCGATTATAAGCCGCTATTGGCGTCCCGGACCTGTTGGGCGACAGTTCAGATTGCGGCCAGCGCCTGATCGAAGTCCTGCTCAATGTCCGCGATGTCTTCGATCCCGACGGAGACGCGCACATATTCCGGGAGCACGCCGGCCGCCGCCTGCTCCGCTTCTGTTAGCTGCGAATGCGTCGTCGAAGCGGGATGGATCACAAGGGTTTTCGCGTCGCCGATGTTGGCCAGATGGCTCGCGAGTTTCACGTGGTTGATGAATTTGATGCCGGCTTCGCGTCCGCCCTTGACGCCAAAGCCCACAATCGCGCCCGGTCCGCCGGGAATATATTTCTTCGCGTTCGCCGCATGCGCATGTCCGGGCAGTCCCGGATAATTCACCCATTCGACTGCCGGATGTTTTGTGAGCCACTCCGCCAGCGTCTGTGCATTCTTTACGTGCCGTTCCATGCGGAGATGCAGCGTCTCAATCCCCAGCAGGAACAGGAATGCCGCGAACGGACTCATCATCCCACCGGTATCGCGAAGCCAGTGTGTCCTCACGTGAATGATGTACGCGATATTGCCCATGGGCTTGAGCGCTTCCGTGAAAACAACACCGTGGTACGAAGGATCCGGCTCGCAGAATTCCGGCCACTTCTTCGGATTGTCCGCCCATTGGAACTTGCCACTATCCACAATTACGCCGCCGACGTGGACGCCGTGTCCGCCCAGAAATTTCGTCGTGGAGTAAACCGAAATATCCGCACCATGTTCGAACGGACGGAACAGGGCTGGGGTCAACACGGTGTTGTCCACCATCACTGGCAGACCTTTTGCATGGGCGATGTCGGCAATCGCCTGAAAATCGGGAACGTCGTTTTTCGGATTGCCAACAGATTCCAGATAAACCAGGCGCGAGTTTTCATCTACCAGCTTCGCGATCTCTTCCGGATGATCCGGGTTGAAAAAGCGCACTTCGATTCCTAACTTCTTAAATGTCTGGGTGAAAAGCGTCCAGGTGCCACCATACAGGCTTGTGGCCGAGATAATGTTTTGGCCGGAATGGGCGATGGTCAGGATCGCCGCCGTAATCGCCGCCTGCCCGCTGGCAAACGCAAGCGCTGCCGCACCGCCTTCGAGCGCCGCCATGCGCTTTTCCAGCACATCGCAGGTCGGATTCATAATCCGCGAGTAAATGTTGCCGAATTCTTTAAGCGCGAAGAGATTCGATGCGTGTTCGCAATCGTTGAATACGAAGCTGGTAGTGGCGTAAATTGGTACGGCGCGGGCGTTCGTGGTGGGGTCGGGTTCCTGCCCGGCATGGAGCGCGAGTGTGGCAAGGCGATGATTGTTTTCTGGCATAACAGAACGGATCATATCAATCGATCTCAAGCGCACCCCGCAGCCGATAATGAGACTTCACGTGACAGCCGCTGCCCCAGTTGAGCGCACCCGCCGGATCCGTCTGGCCATCGCTCTATCTCTCGCCATCTTCGCTTTGAATGCCTGGCTCTGTCGCGAGCTCTTTACTGCCGAGTTCATCAACAACCTGCTTTCCAACGAAGGCGCTTTCGCATCATTGGGGCGGTTCTTTCGGGACCATCCAACCGACTATCGCTGGTTCCCCTGGTTCAACGTCGGCATGGCGACGGAGAACGCCTATCAGCCCCTCTTGCCTGTCCTGGCCGCGGTTACAGGCGCCATTTCACACTGGTCGCCGACGCGGTCACTCCATGCCGTACTGGCGTTCTCTTACTGCTGCGGCCCGGTCACGCTGTTCTGGCTGGCGTGGGATTGGTCGGAATCCATCTCCCTTAGCCTTTCGGCAGCGCTCGCCTATACTCTGACGTCGCCTGCCGAGATGCTTGTGAAACAGGTGCGGTTTGGCTCCGATGAAATGTGGGGCCCACTCCGTCTGAATAATCTTGCATGGTACGGGGAGGCGCCGCACAGCGTTGCGCTAACATTGCTGCCGCTCGCGCTACTGTTTCTCTATCGCGCCACAGTGCGGGGAGGCGCATGGAATATGGTGCTGGCCGGAGTTTTCTCGGGCGCGGTCGCGCTCACGAATGCGTTTGGCGCGTTCGGCCTCGCCCTGGCGGCGATCTCGATGGTTCTCGCCCTCGAGCGCGGACTGGTTCGCATGGCAATAATCGGCGTCTGCTCCTGGTGCTGGGTGTCGCCATGGCTGACGCCATCGCTGATCGCATGGATTCGAAAGAGCGCGTGGTCAACCGGGGGTTTTTATACTGCGAGTGCAGCCGCCCGCTTCGCGATACCGGCCATTGTTGTGGCTTTTGCAGTGGTCTGGTTACTGACGCGTCGGCTTAAGGCGTCCTTCCCGCGTTTTGTTTGTCTCACTTCCATCTGGATGTGCGCCATACCGCTTGGCTTTTTCTGGCTGGGCCTGACCGTTGTTCCGCAATCGGACCGCTACCAGACAGAGCTCGAAATGGCGATTTGCCTGTTGTTTGGATGCGGCATTCACTGGCTATGGAGTGTGCGCCGGCAGCAGAGGTATTTGCGTATCGCGCTTGTGGCTGGTCTCGTTTTGATCGGAATCCGTCAGATCGACAACTTCCGGAAATATGCAGCGGGTCTCCTTCATCCGATCGATATTACGAAAACCATCGAATACAAGGTGGTCACCTGGATTGATCACAACCTTCCGGGTCAACGCACTTTGATAGGCGGCGATCCCGAATACATCCTGAACGTCTATTCGGACAACCCGCAGTTTAGTTCGGGTCACGACCCGACAGCACCGAACTGGATGCAGCGCGTTGCCGTCTTCCAGATTCAGACTGGCACGGCCGCCGGTGACCGCGACGCTGCCATTTCCCTGTTTTGGCTTAAGGCTTTCGGCAATCAGGCCATTTATGTGCCGGGTCCGCGGAGCCGTGAGCACTACCACGCAATCCTCAACCCACACAAGTTCGACGGCCTGCTTCCCGTACTCTGGCGAGACGAAGACGACATTATCTTTCGTGTTCCGCAGCGCTCCGAATCGATGGCGCACGTGATCCCGCGCGGAGCAATCGTGGGGCGTCAGCCCATTCACGGGCTGGATATCGAACCCGCGCGCCCCTACGTGGCCGCGCTCGACGATATGTCACTGCCACTGGCCGATCTTAAGTGGATATCCCCTTCCCGCGCCACCATTCGTACCTCGATGGAACCAACTCAGGTCGTCTCGGTGCAAGAGACGTTCATGCCCGGCTGGCAGGCGAAGGTTGCGGGGCGTGCAGTGCCGGTTACGGGCGATAAGCTCGGCCTGATCGTCATCGACCCAGCCTGCAACGGTTCCTGCGACATAGATTTGTCCTTTGGCGTGACAACCGAAGGCTGGATTTGCCGCGCACTCAGTGCCGCGGCAACTTTACTCGCTTTATCGTCCTTGTTTCTCTCCAGACGCCGGGCCGACATTCGGCCCGCCCACTCTGGCCCGCCCGCTTGTGCCTGAACCAGCGTCATATAGCCCAGATTTGGCGCTGTTGCCCTGAAAACTAATCATTTATAGATTTCGCAGTGGTCCCCTGCGGCCTATCGCGGAGGAAAACTGTTCCGAACTGGTCCATTCCACGCTATGGCGCTAAATTTTTTCGAAAACTACATATGAAGTGCTTTGGAAAACGGGAACGATGGGACATAATAACTGTTTGGTCCGCGTCAGTCCCGGAAATTTCTCTTCCCCCGTTCGGTTTGGCGTGTGTTCTCTTTTGTGTGAGATGGACCTGTTTTTGTAATCTCGTAGACCGACTGCCACTGCAATGTCACAGATCTTCAAATCCACTACGAATTCGCTGGCACGAACCAGCATCGTCGTCGCAGTGCTCGTACTTGGGGGGCTCGGCGGCGCGCTTTACGAACTGATCGCCGATTCGTCGTACGCCACGCGCCAGGGTGAGGCCCGCGAACAGCCTGTTCCGTTTAGCCATGCGCACCACGCGGGTTCCATGGGGATTGACTGTCGCTATTGTCACACCGGCGTGGAAAACTCGCAGCACGCCATGGTGCCGCCCACTAAGACCTGCATGAACTGCCACTCGCAGATCTGGATCAACAGTTCCACTCTGCAGCCGGTTCGCGACAGCTTCCAGACGAATGAATCTATCCGCTGGACGAAGGTCAACGATCTTCCCGATTACGTTTATTTCAACCACAGTATCCACGTGAAGAAGGGTGTTGGCTGTGAAACCTGCCACGGTCGTGTGGATACCATGCCGCTGATGTATCAGCAGGCGTCGCTGGAGATGCGGTGGTGCCTCGATTGCCATCGCAATCCGGAAAAGTACGTACGTCCCCGCGAGTTGGTGACGAAGATGGGTTACGAACCGGCGGAGCCGCAGGATGTACTGGGCCCGAAGCTGGTCAAAGAGTACAACATTCAAAAGCTGGAGACATGTTGGACGTGTCACCGTTAATCCAATGAGCACACAAGGCGAACCATTGAATTTACAGTCTGTCCAAAGCAAGCTGGCCAACAAAGGGGCCGGTTACTGGCGCAGTCTGGACGAGCTCTCGGCGACCGAAGGTTTCCAGGACTTTTTGCATCGTGAATTTCCCCGTCAGGCCGGCGAATGGCTGGATGACGAAGGCCGTCGCAACTTCCTCAAAATCATGGGCGCATCGCTCGCCCTGGCCGGTCTGGGCGCCTGCACCAAGCAGCCAACCGAATACATCATGCCTTATGTGGAAGAGCCGGAGAAGCTGGTTGCCGGCAAGCCGCTCTTCTATGCCACTGCGTTTCCCGTTAGCGGCATTGCGAATCCAATTCTCGTAGAGACACACGAATTCCGCCCGACAAAAGTGGAAGGTAATCCGGAGCATCCGGCCAGCCTGGGAGCGGCCGATGTCCCAACGCAGGCTTCCGTGCTCGGGTTGTACGATCCGGACCGCCTGCAAACAGTGATGAATCTCGGCGAGATTCGTTCGTACTCGTCTTTCCTGCTGGCGTTTGTTGGAATGCTGGATAAACAGCGCCAAAAGAACGGCGCGGGCATTCGCATTCTGACGCAGACCGTCACGTCGCCCACTCTCTGTGCGCAGATTCAGGACGTTCTGAAGCTTTATCCGGGGGCGAAGTGGTATCAGTGGGAAGCGACCGGTCATGGACGGCGCATGGGTTCTCAGCTGGCCTTTGGCCAGTTCCTGAATGCCACTTACAAATTCGATCAGGCCGATGTCGTTCTTTCGATTGACGCCAACTTCCTTGCCAATGGGCCTGGTGGCGTTCGTTACGCCCGCGATTTCGCCAATAAGCGTGTTGTGCGCGATGGCAAAAAGACGCAGAGCCGCTTTTATGTTGTGGAATCGACCCCGACTTCAACTGGCGCGAAGGCGGATCATCGCCTCCCGGTGAAGGCTTCGGAAATCGCACCATTCGTTCGAAATCTTGCTGCCGTTCTTGGTGGCGCCGCAGCTGGCTCGCCTTTCGTTTCGGCGCTGGCAAAGGATCTGTTGGCTGCCAAGGGTAAGTCGATTGTGATTGCCGGTGAGGATCAGTCGCCTGAAGTACACGCGGTTGTTCATTACATCAATCAACTGCTCGAAAACAATGGCGCAACGGTCATCCTGACAAAGTCGCTGGAGCAGAAGCCGGTTGACCAGTATGCGGACATTCAGGCGCTGGTGGGCGAGCTGAATTCCAATCAGGTTGACGTGCTGCTGATTCTGGGCGGCAATCCGGTTTACGATGCGCCCGCGTCGCTCAATCTGCGAGGCGCTGTTCAGTTGGCGAAGCAGCGCATTCGCGTCGGGCTCTACGACGACGAAACTTCGGAAGTCTGCCAGTGGCTGATTCCCGAAGCGCACACCTTCGAATTCTGGAGTGATGCCCCGGCATACGACGGCACGATTTCGATTATTCAGCCGCTGATTGCCCCGCTATATGGCGGGAAATCCGCGCACGATCTTCTGGTCGCATTCACGGAAACGCCGGAGAAAACCAGTCACGTGCTGGTGCGGGAATACTGGAAATCGCAGCATACGGGCGCCGATTTCGATACGTGGTGGAATCACTCCATCCATGACGGCTTTATTGCTGGCTCCGCACTTCCGGCAGTTAAGGCCGATGCGAAGCTTCCGCCCGCCTCCGGTTCCACGGGTTCCGCTGAGGGCTACGACGTTTCTTTCCATCTGGATCCTTATGTGTTGGATGGCCGTTATGCCAACAACACCTGGCTGCAGGAATTACCGCGTCCGATCACGCGTTTGACGTGGGATAACGCGATTGTTGTGAGTGCCAAGACCGCGAAGGATCTGGATGTCACGGACGAAGATCAGGTTGAGATCAGCGTCAACGGACAAACGGTTTGGGGTTCGATTTGGCGTGTGCCCGGTCAGCCTGATGGTTCGCTGGGGCTTAGCATTGGTTATGGCCGCAAGCGTTCGGGCCGGGCCGGGAACGGCGCCGGGTTCGACGTGAATCCGATTCGCACGATTTCAAATCCGTACTACGCTTCCGGCGCGAAAGTGAAGAAGCTGGGCGATAAGTTCCGCCTAGCCGCCGTGCAGCACCACTTTGCGATGGAAGGCCGTGACCCGGTCATCTCCGGCACGCTTGCCGAGTTTCTGGCGGAACCAAACTTCGCGCAGAAGAAGAGCGAAACCGCTCCCAAAGGTCTGACGATTCTTCCGCAAACCTGGGAATACAAGGGTTACGCCTGGGGCATGGCGATCGATTTGACAGCCTGCTCCGGCTGCAATGCCTGCGTGGTGGCCTGTCAGGCTGAAAACAATATCGCGGTAACTGGTAAAGAGCAGGTGCTCAACACCCGTGAAATGCACTGGATCCGCATCGACCGCTACTTCAGTGGCAGCGAAGATAATCCAGAATCCTACTTCCAGCCGGTTGCGTGTCAGCAGTGCGAGACGGCTCCCTGCGAAGTAGTTTGCCCGGTGGCCGCAACCAGCCATGATGCGGAAGGCCTGAACAACATGGTCTACAACCGCTGCATCGGCACCCGCTATTGTTCGAATAACTGCCCATACAAGGTTCGCCGGTTTAACTTCCTGCTCGACACCGATTGGGAAACGGAAAGCATCAAGATGCAGCGCAATCCGGACGTCACGGTCCGCAGTCGCGGCGTCATGGAAAAGTGCACCTACTGTGTGCAGCGCATCAATTACGCGAAGATCATGGCGGAGAAGGAAGATCGCCGCGTTACGGATGGCGAAATCGTTCCTGCCTGCCAATCGACCTGCCCGTCGGACGCGATCGCATTTGGAGATCTGAACGATCCGAAGAGCCGAGTGTCGTCGTGGAAACGCGAATCGACAGATTACTCGCTGCTCGGCGAATTAAACACGCGACCGCGTACTACTTATCTTGCGGATATACGCAATCCGAATCCGGCCCTGTCGAATGACAGCGCGAAGGGGGTCAGCTAAGCATGGCGCAGCCGGTTGAGCTTCCGGATACAATCTACGTCGGCCCGGTAATTGACCAGGGTCACAGCCTCGCTTCGGTTTCCGACAAAGTTGGAAACATTGTCCTCAAGCGGAAGATTACGCTTGGCTGGACGTTTGGCCTGTTTATTGCGCTCGGTCTCTTGCAGGGCGTGGCGGCGGGTGCTGTATGGCTATTCATGAAGGGCGTTGGCGTCTGGGGTATTAATATCCCGAATGGCTGGGGCTTCGCGATTATCAACTTCGTTTGGTGGATTGGTATCGGCCACGCGGGAACGCTGATCTCCGCAGTTCTGTTGTTGCTGAATCAGTCCTGGCGAAATGCCATTAATCGTTTTGCTGAAGCCATGACATTGTTCGCCGTCATGTGCGCGGGTATGTTCCCGGTGCTGCATACGGGTCGCCCGTGGCTGGCGTTCTGGATGTTGCCGTATCCGAATACAATGGGCCTCTGGCCGCAATTCCGGAGCCCGCTTCTGTGGGACGTTTTCGCGGTCTCGACATACCTTACAATTTCCGCCGTTTTCTGGTTCGTTGGTCTGCTCCCGGATCTGGCTACGCTGCGCGATACCTCAACGAAGCGTTACCAGCAGGTGATCTACGGCATGCTCTCCATGGGATGGCGCGGTTCGGCCCGCCACTGGCAGCGCTACGAAAAGGCATCGCTGCTGCTTGCAGGTCTGGCGACGCCGCTGGTCGTTTCAGTTCACACGGTCGTCAGCTTTGACTTCGCGGTCTCCATTATTCCTGGCTGGCACACAACGATTTTCCCGCCTTACTTCGTCGCGGGTGCTATTTACTCGGGTTTCGCGATGGTGCTGACGCTGATGATCCCGGTTCGTAAGTTCTACGGTCTGGACGATATCATCACCCTGCGTCACCTCAATAACATGGCGAAGGTGACTCTCGCGACTGGCCTGGTCGTTGCCTACGGTTACATCATGGAAGCGTTCTTCGGTTACTTCAGCGCCGACAAGTACGAAAAGTTCATGATCTGGAACCGCATGACGGGTCCTTACTGGATGTTTTACTGGTGCCTGATCCTCTGCAATATCATTACGCCGCAGTTCCTGTGGTCGAAAAAGATACGCACGAGCCCGGGTATTCTTTGGATCATTTCGATCATCGTCAATATCGGCATGTGGCTGGAGCGATTCGTAATCGTGGTCACCAGTCTGCATCGCGACTTCCTGCCCTCAAGCTGGGGTTATTACGCGCCGACGATCTGGGACTGGGCGGTTTATGTGGGAACGCTCGGCTTGTTCATGACACTGATCTTCCTGTTTGTGCGTGTACTGCCGATGATCACCATCTTCGAATTGCGTATGATTCTGCCTGCTGCGGAAGTTCACGAACCTAAGGGGGTTATAGCCCGATGAGTTCTCACAAGACGGCAACCGCTCCATCGCTTTACGGCCTTATGGCGGAATTTGCCACGCCTGGCGAACTTGTGGCCGCCGCGCGCCGTGTCCAGGCCGCGGGATTCCGGAAGTTCGACGCGTATACTCCCTATCCAATCCACGAACTGGACGATGCGATGGATCTGCATGACAATCGCGTATCCACATGCACGTTCATCGCTGGCCTATGCGGTTGCGTTGGCGGTTTCAGCCTCGCTTCGTGGTGCGCTGCTGTGGCCTTCCCGCTGAATATTGGCGGCCGCCCGCTGATCAGCGTTCCGATGTTTATTCCGGTGACGTTTGAGTGCACGATCCTGTTGGCTGGCCTGACAGCAGCCATCAGCATGCTGACGATGAACGGATTGCCCAGTCCTTACCATCCGGTTTTTAATGTTGAGCGTTTCGCTGGGGCATCGCGGAGCAAGTTTTTCATCTGTATTGAATCGGCTGATCCGAAATTTGATCGCCAGGCTACTGAAAGCTTTCTCGAAAGTCTGAATCCGGCGGAAATTGCGGAGGTTGCTCCGTAATGGGACTGAATGTGCGTTTTCTGTCGATGACTCTGCTCGCTGGCGCGACGCTGGCTTCTGTTGGATGTTCGCGACTTGACATGCAGGACCAGCCGAAATACAAGCCCCAACGGCCCAGCGAATTTTTCGCCGATGGCCGGGATGGGCGCCCGGAACTCGACGGCACGATTGCGCGCGGCGAATTGAACGAAGATACCGCCTATTACAACGGCAAGGACGCAACGGGCAAAGATATCGACACATTCCCGATTGCCGTGGACAAGGCTGTTATCCAGCGCGGACATCAGCGCTATGACATTTATTGCGCGCCCTGCCACGGACGCCTGGGTAACGGCATGGGCATGATTGTGCAACGCGGATTCAAGCAGCCGCCGTCGTACCATATCGACCGCTTGCGCAATGCTCCGGTCGGACATTTCTTCGACGTGGTTACCAATGGGTACGGGGCCATGTTGAATTACTCGCAGCAGATTCAGGTGCGTGACCGTTGGGCGATTGTCGCCTACATTCGGGCACTGCAGTATAGCCAAAACGCCAGCGCAAACGACCTGCCGCTGGAGGCACGAGCAAAACTCCCGCCAGCGGGTCAGGCTATGAGCAGCGAGATGAAGGACGCGATGTCGCATGAGCCAATGGCTCCGGCAGATGCGGACTTCACAAATTTCCCGGCTCAGCCGGCTACTCCGGCCGGGGTTCCGGGTGCAGCAGGCGCCGGAATTTATAAGAGCAGCAACGACGCTGCGGCCGCAAAGACCGCCGCAACCCCCAAGAGTCCAGAGAAAAAATGACGACGACGGAACATAGTTACGAAACCGCGCCGGGGATGATCGGCACGCTGCGCAAGTCTCAGAACATTGCGGCCTTCGTCGGCCTTGTGTTCCTGGCGTTGACTGTTGGGCTCGGCTTTTCCTCGGGGAGTGTGGACCAGTTCTTCCGTTCTTACCTGGTTGGGTTCTGGTATTGGTTTGGGGCGGGCGCTGGCTGCCTAGTGATCCTGATGACGCAGTATCTCACCGGCGGCGCGTGGGGATTTATCATTCGCCGTCCATTGGAAGCAGGGGCTAAGACGCTTTACGTATTTGTCTTCCTTTTCATTCCCCTCCTGCTGGGACGTGAGCATATTTACTGGTGGACCACGAAGGAAGGCCTGGCTGACAAAGTAATCAAGGCGAAGGATCTCTACCTGAATGTTCCGTTCCTGACGGGCAGGACCGCCATCTACGCCGCCTTTTTGATCCTCATGACCTACTTGCTGACCAAGTGGTCTAAAGAGGAAGAAGCGACGAAGTCTTCGGCGGTCTCGGCCAAACTGGAAGCACTCAGCGCTCCCGGCGTACTGATCTTTTTCCTGTTGATGACTTTCTGTTCTGTCGACTACCTGATGACGCTTGAACCGCATTGGTACTCGACCGTTTATGGCTTTCTCACGATCATCAGCGGATGTCTTACCGCGATGTGTCTGATTGTGGCCACTCTGGCATTGCTGTCAAAAGATGCACCGTTCGACGATGCTCTCAAGCCGAAGCACCTGCATGATCTGGGCAAGCTGATGTTCGCGCTAACCATGCTTTGGGCGTACCTGCAGTTTTCGCAATTACTCATCACGTGGTCGGGAAATCTGCCGGAAGAAATCGTTTGGTACATCAAGCGCTGGAATGGCGGTTACGGCTGGGTTTCGTTGATTCTGCTGCTCGGACACTTCGCGTTGCCGTTCCTGCTGTTGCTCTCTCAATCCATCAAGAAGAACGCGAGAACGATAGCGATGGTTGCGATCTACATTTTGATCGTGCGGGTTGTCGACGTGTTCATGATGGTGGAGCCGAACTTCCAGAAGGTCACGGACGTTCATTTCTCGATGTCGATTCTGGACATTACTGCGCCGCTGGGTTTTGGCGGTCTGTGGCTGGCTCTTTACTTCCATAACCTGCAATCGGGGTCGCTCCTGGCAACGGGCGCACCGGATTTTCATAAGGCTTTGAATCATGGCAAATCCCACTAATAACCCACACGGCCACGATACGGGCGCCCACGAGCACGGACACGGCCCGGAAGAGAATCCGCAGGTATCCTGGGAGCGAAAGGACGTTGACATCGTCCAGATCACGGGCTTCGGTATCGGATTGCTGGTTGCGTTCCTGGTGTCAGTCTTCGCTATGTGGGGCTTGTTTGAGTACTTTAAAGTTCGCGAAAACAACCTGGAGCCTGCCAATCAGCCGTCGATGATGACGCAGAAGCAGCTACTGCCTCCCGAACCGCGTCTTCAGGCTGAGCCCGTTTTGGAATTGAACAAGATGCGCGCCAACGAAGATATGTTGCTGAACAGTTATGGCTGGGTGGATTCGGCCAAGGGCACAGTGCATATTCCGATCGATCAGGCGATCGATATGGTCGCGCAAAAAGGATTGCCGGTCAAAGTTAGCCAGGCTGGCGCTGATCACGATGGGTACAGGACCATCCCATCCGACGCCAGCGGTGGACGTACGCTTGAAAAGATTGCGCAATAGTACAGCTCAATGACGAAGCTCTGCTCCATTTCGGTTTTGCTTCTCGCCGCCGCCAGCATCACGTTTGGCGACACGTGGGATACCTCTCCGCCTTCATTTTCCAAACCGCACGACGTACCGGCTCAGGATCTCCTGAATATGCGCGGGGCTGACAGACCCACGCCGCTATCCAACGTCAACATCGAGCAGAAACTAAATTCACGGCTGCCGCTTGAGACAGTCTTCAAGGATGAAAACGGCAACGATGTACAGCTTGGCAAGTATTTCGACGGTCGACGTCCGGTGATTTTGTCGCTCGTCTATTACGAGTGCCCGATGCTCTGCACCCAGGTTTTGAATGGCCTTGTGCGCGCCGCTCGCGTGCTGCCGTTTGAGGCGGGAAAAGATTATGACGTCGTGGTGATCAGCTTCGACGCCAGGGAGACGCCAAAGCAGGCCGCCGATAAGAAAGCTGTTTATCTGAAGGCGTACGGTCGTCCGGAGACAGCCGGTGCCTGGCACTTCCTGACTGGTAGTCTCGCGTCGATCAAGGCCGTGACGCAGGCTGTTGGCTTTTACTATCAATGGGATGTGCATACGGCGATGTACGCGCATGCGAGCGCTATCTACGTGGCCACGCCGGATGGCCGATTGTCAAAATATTTTATGGGCATCGAATACTCACCTAAGGACTTGCGCCTTGGGCTGGTAGATGCGTCCGCGGGTAAGGTCGGCACACTGGTCGATCAGGTTCTGCTGTTTTGCTATCACTTCGATCCGCAGTCGGCGAAGTATACGCCGTTCGCGCTGGGTCTGTTACGAGTAGCTGGCGGAGCAACCTTGCTGACAATGGGAGGATTTGTGGTCATTATGTTACGGCGGGAGAGCCGACAGAAAGGGAATCGAGCCGCCTGATGACAATGGAACCGAAGAGTTTCCAGCTATTTCCGGAGCAGGCGTCTAACTTCGCTCCGACCGTTGACGGTCTCTACACCTACATGGTCGTGGTCAGCGCGTTTTTCTCGCTGCTGGTCGCTTTCCTGATCGTGTATTTCGCGGTCAAGTATCGTAAAAAGCCGGGCCAGGGCGTACCGCCTCCGATCAATGATCACAGCATCGGTGGCATGATTCTGGAAATCACGTGGAGTGTTATTCCGCTGGGATTGTCTCTGGTGATGTTTGCCTGGGGGGCCAGCATCATGTTCCACGAATCGCGCCCGCCTGCTGATGCTCTGAATATCTATGTAACAGGCAAGCGCTGGATGTGGAAGATTCAGCACATGGAAGGCGCCCGCGAGATCAACGAACTCCATGTCCCCGTTGGTCGCAACGTTCGTCTGACCATGACTTCCGAAGATGTTATCCACGATTTCTTCGTGCCTGCATTCCGTACCAAGGCCGATGTGTTGCCCGGAAGATATACCACGGAGTGGTTCCAGCCCACCAAGGTTGGCGATTATCACATCTTCTGCGCCGAATATTGCGGCACGAAGCATTCCGGCATGATTGGGTGGGTACATGTTCTCAGTGCCGAGGACTACGATAAGTGGCTGGCACAGGGAAGCGGCGAAGGTTCCATGGCTGAACAGGGCGAGAGTCTGTTTAATCAGCTTGGTTGCGCCAACTGCCACGTTAAGGGCGGGCACGGACGCGCACCCAATCTGTACGGAGCATTCGGGACCAAGGTTGACCTGTCCGACGGTACCAGTGTTCGTTTCGATGAATCGTATACTCGCGAATCGGTTCTCTATCCGCAGGCGAAGATCGTAGCGGGGTACGACCGCATCATGCCTACATTTAAAGGTTTGATCAGTGATGAGGGCATGCTGAAACTGATTGAATATATCAAGTCGCTCGGCGATCCGAATGGTGTAATTCCGGAGCGGCATCTGTCGAACGAACCCTCGGATATTCAGAAGACGGGGACTATGGCAGTGCCGATGTCCGAGGCCAAAACGCCGACGGCAGCCACTAAAGCGCCGGCGGCAACGGGGAACAAACAATGATTACGGCGCCTCCACCAGTTAAAGAAACCAAAAATTACCTGAACAATGAGCAGGGGCTGAAGAGTTGGCTCCTCACTGGCGATCACAAACGCATTGCAATCCTATATTTGATTTCCGTGACTGCGTTCTTCGCGCTGGGCGGAATTTTTGCGGCGCTGATTCGGCTCGAACTGACTACGCCAGCCGGCGATTTGCTGGAATCGAACCAGTACAACAAAGTGTTCACCATGCATGGGATTCTGATGGTGTTCTTCTTTCTGATTCCATCCATTCCGGCAACGCTTGGAAACTTTCTGATACCGATGATGATCGGCGCAAAAGATCTGGCTTTCCCAAAGATCAACCTTTTGAGCTGGTACATCTACATCGTCGGGGGGATGTTTACTCTGTACGTGTTGTTGACGGGCGGCGTCGATACGGGCTGGACCTTTTACACGCCATTCAGTACTTCCTATTCCAATGGCTACGTGATTGCTGCCGGGCTAGGCATCTTTATTAATGGATTCTCGAGTATTCTCACGGGTCTGAATTTCATCGTGACAATCCATCGAATGCGGGCGCCGGGGCTTACGTGGTTCCGTCTGCCGCTGTTCGTTTGGGCGCACTATGCGACCAGCGCGATCATGATTCTGGGTACTCCGGTTGTAGCCGTTACGCTGTTCCTGGTCGTCCTGGAGCGCGGGTTCCATATCGGGTTCTTCGATCCGGCGTACGGCGGCGATCCGGTGCTATTCCAGCATCTCTTCTGGTTCTATTCGCACCCCGCCGTTTACATCATGATTTTGCCGTCGATGGGCGTCATCTCGGAAGTCATATCGACATTCTCTTCGAAGAAGCCCTTCGGCTACACATTCATCGCATTTTCAAGTGTGGCAATCGCGGTATTTGGCTTCCTGGTCTGGGGCCATCACCTCTTCGTCGCCGGCCAGTCGATATATGCGGGACTCGTTTTCTCGGTGCTCAGCTATATCGTCGCGATCCCGTCGGCTATTAAAGTATTCAACTGGGCCGCAACCATGTATAAGGGTAGTGTGCGTCTGGAAACGCCGATGCTTTACGCTCTCGGTTTCATCGGTCTTTTTACGGTAGGCGGATTGACTGGGGTGTTCCTGTCCTCGCTCGGCATGGATGTCCATCTCACCGACACCTACTTTGTGGTCGCTCACTTCCATTATGTGATGGTCGGCGGCGCACTGCTGGGCTATCTGGCGGGCATTCACTTCTGGTGGCCCAAGATATTCGGTCGCATGTACTCGCAGGTATGGTCGAAAGTCTCGGCGGCGTTGGTGTTCGTGGGATTCAATCTCACCTTCTTTCCGCAGTTTCTGCTGGGATATATGGGGATGCCGCGACGTTATCATGTCTATCCGCCGGAATTTCAGGTCTTCAACGTACTGTCCTCCGCGGGTGCGTCAGTGTTGGCGCTTGGGCTTATCCTTCCCGCAATTTACCTGACGTGGTCCCTGAAGCACGGCGCGATTGCTTCGGCCAATCCCTGGGGAGCAACTGGACTCGAGTGGCAGACGGCGTCTCCGCCCATCACCGAAAACTTCGAGGTCACGCCCGTCGTCACCACCGAAGCATACGATTATTCGACCGTGCAGGAGGTAGTACACGTTGGCTAGCCAAACTGTCCCGCATCAGGAAGTCAGTACCCTCCGTCATCACTTCGCGAGCGACGCGCAACAAAAGGACGCCGCCACGATCGGTATGTGGGTATTCCTGGTCACTGAAATCATGTTCTTTGGTGGCCTGTTTCTCGCGTATTTCGCTTACAGGCAGGCCTATCCGGCTGCATTCGCATCGGCCAGTAATAAGACCAATCTCTGGTTGGGCGCGGCTAATACTACGGTTCTAATTTGTAGTTCCCTGACTATGGCGCTGGCAGTGCACGCTGCTTCAATGGGCAAGAGAACGCTGCTAATTCTTTTTCTCATCCTGACGCTTTTATTGGGTGGCGCGTTCCTCGGCGTCAAGGCCTACGAGTACCACGATAAGTGGGTTCATCATGAAGTTCCCGGCGCACACTTTGAGTGTGAGGGCTGTGACGACGCGGGTCATGCACCTTTGTTCTTCTCGCTGTATTTCGGCATGACCGGGTTGCACGCGACCCACATGCTGATAGGATTCGTGATTCTGGTGATCCTTATTGTGCAAGCGGCCAAGGGCAAATTTACATCGAAATGGTACACGCCAATTGAAATGTTCGGCCTGTATTGGCACTTCGTCGATATAGTCTGGATCTTCCTGTTCCCTTTGCTTTATCTGATTGATCGCTCACATACGGGGTTGAAGTAAGAGATGTCTGACCAAAGCGAACACCATATTGTCCCCAAGCGGGTCTACTTTGCGGTTTTCTTCACGCTGATCGTGATGACGTGGGTCACTGCCTGGGTTTCGACTATCGACCTGGGGCATTTGAACATCTTCGTCGCGTTGTCAATTGCAATTTTCAAAGCATCGCTTGTGATTCTGTTCTTCATGCATGTGAAGTACGGGACGAAGCTGACGAAAATGATCGTGCTGGCAGGTTTATACTGGCTGATTCTGCTGCTGTTTATCGCGATGGCTGATCTTTGGACGCGCACCTGGATGGGTGTTCCCGGTCGTTAGTCCCGATTAACTTTGCAGGATGTTTCGATGCCGCACCGGACTGATCGGTGCGGCATTTTCATTTGCGGCAGCCTCAACGGACCGCGCGGCGGGCCGATAAGACTCCTGAGGCAGAAGCAATTCGCCTCTCGCTTAAGCACCAAAGGGAGCACACAACAGATGAGTCCGTACCTTGAGCAGGTGATCCTGGCCGCGAGTCCGATCGAACTGGTTCTGCTGATGTACCAGCGGGCGATTGCAAGCGTGGCCGATGCGCGTGAGCATTTACGTGAAGGCCGCATCAAAGAGCGATCTCGGTCCATCAACCAGGCTCATGCCATCCTGACGGAATTGCTCATGTCACTTGATGAAGATAAAGCGCCCGAGATAGCGCGAAATCTCAAGGCGCTCTATTGTTACATGCAGGAGCGACTTATTGAGTCTAACTTTCAACAAAAGGACAGACCGCTAGAGGAGACGGGGCGATTACTGAATACTCTGGCGGACGCATGGCAGCAGGTGCCACCGAGCTTTTGCACTCCCTATTCCGGGTTGGCTGACCGCCACGACTACGAAGACTATGTGCCGGCTTTTGCCTGATTCGCGGCCGTCTCTTCATTGCGCAACCCGGACTCAATCAGCTTCGACAGGCCGAGTCCGCCACTGTTTGCCATGACACGTGCCAGCTGTTCCTCCCCCAAGCCGATCGCGGCGTCTCCCGCATCATCCTCATTTGTCCCTAGCCAGCCGCCTTCTTCATGTACAGATTTCAGAATCTGAGTGAGCAGGAGTGCTTCAAAGTCCTTCGCGGCACCGGCAACTTTGCTTGTGCCGGGCGGTTGCGACGGAATTGCCAAAGCATCCATGGCCGCTGATGTGCCTATTGAGAGATTGGTGGAAAAGGGGCCTCCCATCAGATCACATCCAGATCCGCGTTGAGTGCATTTGCGGCGCGAAGGTTTTGAAGTATAGCAATAATGTCGCGCGCGGAAGAGCCAATGGCTGTCAACGCCCGCACTAGTTCCTCGACCGTGGCTCCTTCCTTAAGAACGATGTTGCGAGCTGGCTCGTCTTTGGCGACGACCTTCTCCAGGGGGACCACCTGAGTGGCGCCCTGCGATTCTGGATTGGGCTGCGAAACCAGCAGGCTTGTCTGGATCTCGACTGTGAGATTGCCGTGAAGGATCGCCACCGGAGATATCCGCACATCGCTGCCCATGACAATCGTGCCGGTGCGCTCATTGACCACGATACGAGCGGGACGGTCCACTTCGACTCTGATATCTTCCACGTCGGCGATAAACTCAGCCATGCGATCCGTCCATTCGGGGGGAGGAGTAACAGCAATCAGCGCTGAATTCTCGGTGCGGGCAACGGGCGATGCCCCCTTATAGTGCAGATTAATCGCCGCCGAGATCCGGGAAGCGGTTGCGAAGTCAGAGGTCTGCAACTGGAGGCGAACGGTGGTCGATGGCTCTACTGAGGGTGCGGCCTTTTCCACCGAGGCGCCGCCGGGAACACGGCCTACTGTCGGGTGATTGACCATCTGGCCAGTACCGCCGCGTCCCACGACAAAACCGCCAGTGACGACAGCCCCTTGGGCTACCGCGTAGGTCTGTCCGTTCGCAGCCTTCAGTGAAGTCATCAGCAGAACCCCGCCCTGCAGATTACTGGCATCGCCTATCGCCGAGGCCGTGGCGTCAAACTTGATGCCGGGCTGTGCGAATGAGGGGAGCGTGGCCGTCACCATTACCGCTGCGACGTTGGCGACCCGCATGGAAGCAGGCGTTGGAACAGCAATGCCCATGCGGGAAAGAAGATTCGCAAGACTCTGGGTGGTGAAGAGTGTGGTCTGTTTGTCTCCAGTGCCCGCCAGGCCCACCACGATGCCATAACCAACCAGTTGGTTCTCGCGAATGCCCTCCACCGAGACAAGGTCTTTTAGGCGCACAGGAATAGCAAACGCCTGGAAGAATGCGAGGACGCAGAGCGCCAGAAGACGCAGGGCGCAGCGGAAACGATTAGGCAGTTTCATATGCGGTGTCAGAAAGGGAGTAGGCCCAGAATGATCCGGTAAAGTGCGTTGGGGCGACGGATAGCGTCGCCGATAACCCCTTTGCCGTTCACTTTCACTTCCATGTCAGCCACCTGCGTGGAGGTCACGGTGTTGGCTGTCGAGATGTCTGCCGTTCGGACCACACCCCGGATGACAATGGACTGCTGTTCCGAGTTCACCTGAATGTTCTTGTCGCCTTCGATTAAAAGCAGACCTCCGGGCAGAACCTTCACCACGCGTCCAGTGAGTGTCGCGTTCAGTGTGGCGGCGCGTGAAGTGGTGCCCGTGCCGTTCAGTTTCTGATCGCCAGTAGTACCGAGAAGATTGGCGAGGGCGCCGGTGGGAGACTTGATTCCCGCAAGTTGACTGATCGACGCAGTGGCTGTAGACGCGCGTTCGGACGTGCTTACCCCGGACGCGACGGCATTCACCGACTCCGTTACGACGATCGTCACGATGTCATCGACCTGACTGGCGCGCAGATCGCGGCCCAGCTCGTTCAACCGGGCAGCAGGAGACCAGATCGCTCCGGGGAGTGCTTCTTCGTGAACGGTACTGGAGGCGGCGCTGCGCAGGTATTCTTCGAGCAGAGTTGGTTGCTCTGTTTTCTTGGCCTGCTTCTTTGGCAGAATGCCCGCGCGCGAGGGCGCATTGAACATCGCGACAACCATAAACATTGACAAAGCTAAGAGCGCGATGGATCTCACAGTGGAGGATCCTTTCCTATGACGATCACTGCGCGTGAGCCTGCCTCAGCACGGGCACGAAAGGTCTTCCCCGTGATTGGATTGCGTAGTTCGGCATATTCTCCGGCCCGAGCCGTCGTCTGAGCCATAGCCTCGAAATGCAGCACGGCTTGCCCGCTTTGCACCTCCACTCGCACCAAGTCGCCGCGCCGTATGGCTGGAGGTTTGGCAAGTACAGACATAGAAATCTCACTCCCTGCCGAGAGCCTTTGACGAACCACTTGGCCCGCCACCTGGTCGATGCGCGACGCCAGTACTTCGTGACGCCACGGCCCTGATCTCTCCTGAATACGAAGTGCTGTGGCGTCGATGGGAAGATCAGCTTCAAGGTCCTTATTCGTCACGACCACGCGCTGTGTAACGGTGATCCGGACACGGGCCCAGAGCGCTACCCGTCGCGTATCCGTGTATTGGACGAATCCGCGCCATAACTGCACATCACTGCCACCAGCCGCCGCTGGCTCGAGACTGGAGAGCGGAAATTCGACGCGCCCTGCGGGGATAGGCGTATGAACCATGTCTTCGATCTGCAGGGCTGCATCGCGGGGTAGCACGTCACGCATGGGAGCCAAAAGCTCCGCATCCATCGGGGTATGGACAGGGAACTCAAAACAGTCTTCGATGCCTTCGCCGGATATCCTGCGCCCTAGCTTGATTCCGTTCGACCTTGCGATCCGCTCAAGCTCTGGTGCGGAAAATACCCTGGCAATACCCGGCGTAGGCGCGTAGCCGAGTTGTAGTGTTGCGCCGAGGCTGGTGAAACGCGCATCGGTCCGGGCAAGATCGCGCCCAAGAATGCGGTCCTCGCTGACGGGAAGGCATGCCGGTGCGGCGATCGCGGATACCGAAAGCAACAGGAACTGACTGCATACCAAGGCACGCGCGATGCTGAATCTGGCGGGCGTCCTTTTATTACTGCTTAAGATTGTTGACCTGCTGGTACATTTCATCGGCTGCCTTCACGACCTTGGAGTTTGCTTCATATGCGCGCTGACTTGTGATCATGTTGATGAACTCGTCGACTACACTCACGTTCGATTGTTCGGTGTAGCCCTGCATGATCGTTCCCACGCCGTCGGCCCCACCCGGCGTGCCGACGATAGCCGCGCCGGACGCATCGGTTGGCGCGAACAGGCTGCCTCCCAACGAGTTGAGCCCGGCTGGGTTTTGGAAATTCGCAAGCGTAATCTGTCCGGCATTCTGCGCTTGTGTCTGGCCCGCGAGCGTGTACGTGACTGTACCGTCGGCTGCGATATTCACAGATTGAGCGGCTGGCGGAATCGTAATCTGCGGTTGCAGGAGATTGCCGTCCGAAGTCACCAGGCTTCCGGTGCTGCTGAGCTGGAACGAACCGTTGCGAGTATAAGCCAAATTGCCGTTCGCCTGCTGGATCTGAAAGAAACCCAGGCCCTGGACGACAAGATCCAGAGGATTGCTTGTATTGGTAAAACTGCCTTGCTGAAAGATAATTTCATTTGACACTGCTCGCGTGCCGAGCCCTAGTTGCAGCCCGGAGGGAACAATGGTGGACTGGCCCGCCGAAGAACCTGGCGCCACTATGTTTTGATACAGGAGATCCTGAAATTGTGCTCTGCGAGACTTGTATCCGGTCGTATTGGCATTGGCGAGGTTGTTCGCAATGTTGTCGATGTTGAGTTGTTGGGCGGTCATCCCGCTGGCGGCGCTGTACAGTGCTCGAATCATTGTTCCTCTTTAGTGGTTGGTTGCAACCTGAATAGCATTCATCCGAAATTGGATCAGGAAACGACACGGGCTACCTGCTCGATAGCCTGCTTGTTGAGATCGTTGCCGATGCCAGCCACTTTTTGAAGCATTTCGAATTGTCGGGTAATTGAGACCAGGCGCACGGCCGATTCGGCGGCACCTACGTTCGATTGCTCCAGCTTTCCCTGCACCACGGTCCCACCGGCAGACAGGGCCGTAGCGTTGGGCGCGGCAACAAAATAGTTCGCGCCCTCCTTGCTGATGCTGGCGGGATCGAAAGAGGCGACCCGGATCCGCGTAATCGGGTTACCTCCCTGCCGCACTGTGCCATCGGGGAGAATTTCAATACTCTGACTTCCATCGAGAGTGATGGGCGTGCCAGCCCGCGATTGAACTGCGTTTCCGTCGGCAGCTGTCAGTGTGCCGGTTGGCGACAAACGAAAATTTCCATTGCGCGTGTAGCGCACGCCGCGCGCGGTCTGGACGGCAAACATCCCGTCACCACTGACGGCAAGATCGAGAGGATTCCATGTGGGGCGCAAATCACCCGCCGCGAGATCCGTCCATTGTTTTTCGATAACAGGTAAAGTGGCCAGATTTTGCGCGCCTTCTTGCGGGTCAAGGCCCGCCTCAGCACTTGTGTAGATTGAGTAGAACTCGCGGTCGGCCTTGAAGCCACCCGTTTCGGAGTTGGCCAGATTGTTCGCCAGCAAGTCGAGAGATTGCATACGGGCACGCATGCCACTTGCGGCCGAGATTGAGATGTTGTCCATAGAGTTTTGTCAGGTCTCGCCATCACGACTATGCATTCCTGCCGCCGAAGCATACTTGATTACTAACTCGCTCAAAATCAGACGTGGCGTGCCGATAAAGCTTACGAGACAGAACCAGAGGAGCGCCAGAATATTGCCGTTATTTGTCCTGACGCCATTTCTACGTCGGTCCGCGGCGACCTAAAAGACTGAAAGCGCGGGATCGCGCGAGTGGCCACAGGGCTGCATTAATGGCGCACGTGACATGCGTCTCCGCCAGCACGTTGCCGGCTTCATCATCTTCCGTCCAGATAAACGGTGGCTCGTCGTCCAGTTCCACTCGGACGGCACACGCCCTTATCAATCGAGCTCTTCACCGGGAATCGGGCCAAACGCAGCGGGCGGCTTCACTGGCGTCACACAATACGGATTCCGATCCGAGTCAGAAAGGAACGACTGGATTTCGCCCTCGGGCCTTTGACGAAATCATCCAGGAGCTTTCGCCAGCATCTTTAGGCTTACAGCCTAAGGACGTTCCCATCAATTCGGGTGGCGCGATCATGGCTGGTTTTCCGATGAAAGCCCCGGCGCCTATCCGGAACATTGACACAGGCAGTGCTGCGGCTGATGCTTTTCTGCGGTCAGCGTTGAATTCAAAATCTGACAGCAAAGAAGATGCCGGGGATCCTGTGGGAGATTCTGGGCCCGCGCGTTTCCCGGGGAGCCACGTAGCCGGACCGATAGGTTACGCCAAGGCACACGCTGATAGCTTTGCCGTTCCGGTCGATACGCAGACCCCGCTGCCGGTGCCGAAGGCGCGGCTTTTCGAGACGGCAAATCGTGAATTGACGGAGGCGCGCACGGATGCAATTTCAGCCGCTGCGCAGGGTGGGCAGTCTCAAGCTGCGGCGACCGTTGTAATTCGCACAGGTGATGCCCCGGGAGCCCCTCCCGCAGGTGGTCCCGGCGAAAGCCCTACCGGGAAGGATCCGGTGCCGGGGCCCAATGCGGAAGCAGGCTCCGGCACGAACGCAGGTATTGCCCTTCAGGCGACGGAAATAACCGCGGAAATGGGCGAAACGAAAGAGCCACTCGCGGACCTTTCCGCCGGACAAACGGCGGGAACGATACCGCACGGATTGAACCTCGGGGGGGCGGCCACTACCCATGCCCTGTCGGTGGCGAGTGAGGGCAGGAAGATGGGTGGGACAGAAGAAGCGATGAGTGTGGAAGCCGCCCATAGTGCGGCCACACAGACCGGGTCGTTACAGGAATATCAGTTGCCGGGCGGGACGTCAACGTCATCGGGCGCGGTCGGGCAGCGGAATGCGGCTACACAGCCCCCGGCATCGGCACATGAGCCCCTGCTCCCTGATAAAGTTCCTACGCAAACGCTTCGCTCACTATCTCTGGAGTTTGCGCCGGATGGGGCGCGAGACGTCAGGGTGCGGCTGTCCGAGCGCGCGGGCGAAGTTCACGTTTCGCTCCATTCAGCCGATCCTTCCATTGCGAAGAATCTCCGCGATGGGGTTACCGATCACACAAGCATGCTCGCACAGGCTGGCTACGACGCACGATCCTGGACATCCCGGCGACAGCAGCAAGAAAGCTCTCAGGAACGTGAAGAGCAAAAAACACCCAAGCAAGAACAATTGTCCGGTGAGGGTGGCTTTGGTGGCATTTTGCAGCAACCAGGCACTTCAGAAACAGTGCGGTTGAATTCCAACCGTTGAACCAAACAGAGGAGATCTTATGAGTACGGCAGTCAATCCTTTAACGCCGACGTTGGCCTCTACCGCACAATCCGGCGGCACGCCCCCACCATCTACCGACCCGCTGGCGAGTGAATCCACATTCCTCACCCTGCTGGTTTCCCAGTTGCAGAACCAGGATCCCTCGAGCCCGGTGGACAGCAACCAGTTCGTTTCCCAGTTAACGGGATACAGCCAGCTGGAACAGCTGATTGGAATACATTCCGACACCACGAGCATAAGCGCGGCGGCAACGACTTCGAACACCGCGCCGTCAACAAGCGGCACCAATCCGACAAATACCGGGGGAGCAAACTAAAATGTCTACAGCTTTCTCCAACGCGCTTTCGGGACTCAATGCGAACTCCCTGGCGATCAATACAATCAGTGGCAACCTCGCCAATCTAAACACGACGGGATATAAGGACAGCCAGGTCTCGTTTGGTGACCTCTTAAGTGGCAATATAAACGGCGAGTCGAACTCAAACGGCGCAGGTTCGGTAGTCGCGCAGGCGGCCACCCAGTTTACGCAGGGCTCACTTCAAACGACAAGCCAGCCGTTCGATGCCGCAATTCAAGGCAACGGATTCTTTGTCTTGGGCTCTTCCTCCGGCCAAACGACCTACACCCGGGCCGGTAACTTTACAGTAAACGCGTCGGGCGACCTGCTAGGGGCGGGCGGTGAAAGCGTACAGGGCTGGAATTCAGTGAATGGCGTGTTGAACACTAACGGTCCGTCGTCCAGTATCATTCTGCCGGTCAGCGGCTCGCAGCAGCCGGTTGCGACGACTAGCTTTACGACCAGCGCGAATCTGAATGCCAATGCAACGATCGGATCGGCTAATGCGACATTTAGCTCTCCCATTCAGGTATTCGACGCACAGGGTACGGCTCACACGCTGACAGTAACTTATACGGAAACATCGGCAAATAACTGGTCCTACAACGTCACCATTCCCTCAGTCGATCTCGCCGCAGGGGCGGGAACGACTACCAACGTAGGTACGGGAACACTGACTTTCGACGGAACGGGTCAGCTAACAAGCCCGGCAGCGAGTGCGGGTCCAATCGCAATCCCGATTACAGGGCTCTCCGACGGTGCGTCGGACATGAATCTGAATTGGAATCTCTACAACGGTTCGGGCACGCCCACGGTCACGCAATTCAGTGAGGCATCCGCCAACCTGGCAACTACCCAGGACGGAACGGCGGCCGGCCAACTCACCGGGACAAGCATTGGACCGAATGGTCAGGTGAGCGCCACGTATTCGAACGGATCATCCGTAGTTGTGGCGCAGGTTGCGCTGGCATCGGTACTCAATCCGGACTCGATGCAAAATCTCGGAAACAATACGTTCGGCGCGACGCCCGCAACCGCCACGCCTATCGTTGGAACGTCTGGAACCGGATCTCGCGGGCAGATCACCGGCGGAGCACTGGAGTCCTCCACTGTCGATATCGCAGCGGAGTTTACCAACCTGCTGACGTATGAGCGCGGCTATCAGGCTAATTCGAAGGTGATCACGACAGAGGACACAATAACCCAGGCTACGGTTGGGCTCATTCAGGGATGATTCGTCACGGCGTCACTTTAGCATCTGACAACACAGGGAAATCGTGACAGCTCAGGAACAGATCCTTCACATCGCCGACGTGCCCATTGAGGTCGAGGTTCAGCTCGATCAGCGATGGATGAAGCTGCGCGAGATTCTCGAACTCAGCGAGGGCAGCATTCTCGAAATGCAGCGCTCGGCGGGAGAAAACATCGATATTTACGTCGGGTCGAAACTCCTGGCGTTCGGTGAAATCGTCATTATCGAAAACATCATGGGTGTACGGATTACGGACTTCAGTTCCGGAAACTAACATGACGGATATCCTTCAGCCCGTGCTCTCCACTCTGCTGGTGCTGGGGTTGTTGGCGGGTAGTCTCTACTGGCTTCGGCAGCGGGGCATGGCTAAATTCCATGGGTTGGGGGCAGGCCTGGGAAGCAGGGCCGGCGCCTTAACGCAGTTGAAGGTTACGGAGCGAATCTCGCTCAGCCCCCAACATGCACTACATTTGGTCACCGTAGGAGATAGGGTGCTGCTTTTAGCCACGTCCCCCGGCTCAGTCGCAGTCATTGATGTTGACGCAACTGGTGAACGGCTCGCGGGGAGAACTGGAAGATGAGGGGGGCAATGACAGTTGGGCTGTCGATGGTTGGGACAGCTTCCGTGGCCGGAGCTGCGACACCGATTCAGCTGACCTCAGCACTTCCGAAAGACCTTGGAACTCCAATGCAGATCATTGTCCTGATGACTCTGCTGACGCTGTTGCCGGCCATCGTTATGTCGTTGACTCCATTCTTGCGCATTTCCATCGTTCTGCATTTTTTGCGTCAGGCAATGGGTACGCAGACCGCTCCTTCGAATCAGGTATTGCTGGCGCTATCGCTGTTTCTCACCACGGTACTCACGGCCCCATTGGCGTCCCAGATATACAAGGAGGCCTGGGATCCAATGGAGCGTGGCGACCTGACCCCGGCGCAGGCGTGGGACGCGGGAGCGAAGCCTCTTAAGATTTACCTCGCACGCTATGTTCGTGAAAAAGACGTCAAACTGTTTCTGGAGATCACGCATTCGCCGCAACCGCATTCGCTGGCGGAACTGGACCTCACAGTCCTCGCGCCGGCCTATATGCTCTCGGAAATGCGGACCGGATTTCAAATCGGCGCCGTGCTATTCCTCCCTTTTCTTCTCGTCGACATAGTGGTCGCATCAGTCACTCTTTCAATCGGCATGGTGCAGTTACCTCCGGTGATGGTTTCGGCGCCATTCAAGATTCTGCTATTCGTTCTGGTGGACGGCTGGAACCTTACGATCGGGTCTCTGATGAAAGGCTTCGCCACGTGACTCCGGAGTTTGTCGCGCACACGATCTGTCAGATGTTTCTTGCAGCGTTTTGGGTATGCTCACCCCTGCTGGCCATCGGTTTGGTGACGGGAATTCTGGTAAGCCTTATTCAAATCGTCACGTCGATCCAAGACTCCAGTTTCAGTGCTATTCCGAGACTGGTCGCGTTCTTGGGTGGAGCACTGCTGCTGATGCCGTGGATGATTCACCGGACGATGATTTACGCGGCGGACATACTCGGAAATCTGAGCCACTATGCGCACTGAAACGCTCTTTACTAATGCCATCCTGATGGGCTTCCTGTTCACCCTGGCGCGTGTTTCAGGTGTATTTGCGTTTCTTCCGCTGGCAGCGTTTCGAGCCGCCCCGGAAGCCGCGAAAATCGTAATATCTTTGGCCTTCACTGTCATGTTGTGGCCGGAATGGGAGTCGTCGTCGGCGATGAATACGTCGGGAGTAACTGTCGGTAGGATCGTCTCCGGACTGGCGAGTGAGGTCTCGATCGGCCTCGCGATTGGTCTCACGGTGGGGATTGTTCTGGAAGTATTTCAGATCGCGGCGCAAATTGTAAGCCTGCAGGCCGGATTTGGCTTCGCATCGACGATAGATCCGACCAGCGGAGCGGACTCAACCGTGCTGATCACGCTGGCGCAGCTCACGGCGGGTTTGCTGTTTTTTGCCACCGGCGGCGACAGGATGCTTGTAAAGGTGCTGGCGGACAGCATTCGCCTGTGTCCAGCAGATTCGTTTGCGCTCAAGGCGGGCTGGACGGAGATATTGGCCCGATTCTTTGGCACGATATTTAGTACCGGACTGCGGGTGGCCGCGCCAATTGTCGCATTGCTGTTATTGGCGGATGTTTCGCTTGCAGTCCTGGGCAGGATGCAACAGCAACTACATCTCGTCAGCCTGACAATGCCAATCAAGCTGGCAGCCACAATGCTGCTGCTCTCGGTGACGCTCGCCTTCCAGCCGGGGATTTTTGAATCGGCCATGGCGACTGGCGTGAGGCTGATCGAAGGCCTCCTGCGGAGTGGTCACTGATGGCTGACACATCCCAGCAAACCGAAAAAGCGACTCCACAACGCCTGAAGAAGGCCCAGGAGAAAGGAGACTTTCCAGCGACGCGCGAATTCGTCGCAGCTTTCCAGTTTCTCGGATTCGTGATGTTGGGGACAGCCTACTTTCCGGGTTGGCTGGTGGACATAGAATCCACGACGCGGTTGGGCTTGAAGCGGGCATTCTTCGCCGCCACCGCTTCAGACTCATTAACCAGCACGGACTTGTTGGCGCTCTTCACGGCGCTCGCTCGGACCGCACTGGCGCCACTGGCCATTCTCGGTGGAATCGTTATGGCGATTACCGTTTTCTTTCAACTGACATCGAACGGTCTGGGTTTCAGTCTGGCGCGACTGATGCCAAACTTCAACAAACTGAACCCCGCTAATCGCGTAAAGGAACTGCCCGCTACGAACGTCGCTCACTTCACTCAGGCTGTGATCATAATCCCGCTGATGTTCTGGCTGACATGGATCCTGGTGCGGGACCGGCTGCCCGAGTTGATGCGGCTCCCGCTGTTGCCGGTAGCGTCGGGCGCGCTAGTGACAGGGGGGTTGATTCGGGACGCGCTGAAGCGAGCATCGCTTGTGCTGGTAGTACTGGGAGCCGCGATGTTGATTCGCGAACGGGGGAGATACAGCAAGAGGCTGCGGATGAGCAAACAAGAGGTGCGTGACGAATCAAAGGAAAACGACGGCAATCCCCAGACCAAGGCGCGAGTCAGACGCATCCAGAGAGACATGCGCCGCCGCAACATGATGCAGGATGTGACCTCGGCCACGGCTGTGATTGTGAATCCCACTCATTATGCGGTCGCGCTTCGATACGACCAGGGACTCATGACGGCTCCTAAGGTTGTCGCGAAAGGCCGGAACTATCTGGCAGCGAGAATTCGGCAGCGGGCAATTCAGAATCAGGTCCCGATCATCGAGAATCCGCCCCTGGCGCAGGCGCTCTACAAGTCCGTCGAGGTCGGCCAGGACATTCCGCCGCATCTCTACCGGGCCGTCGCTGAAATTCTGGCATACATCTTCCGAATCATGGGTAAGGCGGCGCGCTCTTGACCGCCTCGGCGTCGGCCATAAAGCGACCGCGCTTCGGATTGCCTCCGGGCGCGGCAGCGGAGCTAATTGTGCCCGGTGCCGTGCTGGGAATCATTGTGGCGCTGATCACGCCGATCCCGAGTTTTCTGCTGGATCTTTTGATCGTCACCGACATTATGATGTCGGTCGTCGTGATGATGGTGGCAATGTATATCACGAAGCCGGTAGAGTTCAACGTATTCCCGACCACGCTACTTCTGTTGACGTTGTTCCGCCTGGCGCTGAACGTGTCCAGTTCCCGTCTGATTCTGCTCAACGGGCAGGGGGGGACAACGGCGGCTGGCGACGTGATCCAGGCCTTCGGGAATTTCGTGGTGGGGGGTAACTACATCGTCGGAACTGTCATTTTCCTCGTGTTAATCGCGATTCAGTATGTCGTCATCAACCACGGTGCAGTCCGCATCTCAGAAGTAACAGCCCGATTTACGCTGGACGCGCTTCCAGGAAAGCAGATGTCAATCGACGCCGATCTGAACGCTGGCCTGATCGATGAGGCCACGGCGCGACAGAGACGTAAGCAACTGGCCGCGGAGGCGGAGTTTTTCGGTGCCATGGACGGCGCTAGTCGTTTTACGCAGAGAGATGCGGTGGCGGGAGTCCTGATAACGGGAATTAACATTGTGGCCGGCTTGCTGATTGGTATCGTTCAGCACGGGATGGATATCAACAAGGCGCTCGAAACTTATACCGTTTTGACGATCGGCGATGGCCTTGTCACGGTTATACCGGCGCTGATGATCTCGATCTCCGGTGCGATGATCATTACGCGTGCCAGCTCGGATAACCGACTGGGAGTCGAATTTCAGAAACAAGTATTTGGGGCGTCACAACCCCTCATGCTTTCGAGTGCAGTTTTAGTCGCGCTTGCCGCATTCCCCGGCTTGCCACGGATACCGTTCTTGTTGATGGGTGCGGGGATAGGTACTGTTGCCTGGAAACTGAAAAAGAAGGAGGCGAAGCCGTCGTTGGATACCGGTTCGTCTCAGCCGAAAGCGGCCCGTGAGAATCTTGAAGATCTGCTGCGGATTGAACCGCTGTCTGTAGAAGTAGGAGTTGGACTGATTTCGTTCCTCACCGGTGGCGCGAACTCTCCTTTATTGCGCAGAATTGCTGGGATTCGCAAGCAACTGGCGACGGAGTTGGGCTTCATCATCCCATCGGTGCGGGTGGCTGACAACCTGTCCCTGCGCGCCAGAGAGTACGCAATCAGTCTGAAGGGTGTGGAAATGGCGCGGTTTGAGTTGCCGCCGGGAATGGAACTGGCAATCGCGCTGACGGCAACTGAGCGTCCGGCGGAAGGGAGGCCGACCAAAGATCCGGCTTTTGGCGTGGCAGCTTGGTGGATACCAGCGTCGCTCGCGGATAAAACGCGGCTAATGGGATACACGGTAATCGATCCGCTAAGCGTCATCAGTACGCATTTATCGGAACTGATCAAGCGCACCTCGCACGAGTTGTTCTCCAGGCAGGAAGCCAAACGAATGCTGGATCGGGTCAGCGCGGATAATCCAAAGGTCGTGGAAGATCTGGTGCCGAAGCTGTTGTCGTTGGCGTCGGTGCAGAGGGTGTTCCAGAACCTGCTCCGGGAACGCGTGTCGATTCGGGACGCGGTATCCATTTTGGAAGCACTGGGCGAAGCTGCGCCGACGACGCGCAATCCAGTGCTGCTGACCGAATATGTTCGACAATCGATCCGCCGGGTAGTTGTGAAGCCATATCTCGACGGTAACGGGGAACTTTCTGCATGGTTCATCGATCAACCAATCGAGCGGACTGTCGAAGGCGGAGTGGAACACGGAGAATCAAACAGCTCGCTCGCACTGGCCCCGAATGTGCTTCGTGATCTGTTGGAGCGGATACAGCGCGCAGTCGGTCCGCTGGAATCGCGGGTGGCGGTAATTACCGCATCGACTTGCAGGTACTTTCTGCGCCAGGCGGTGGAGTCGTCAGTTCCGAACCTTTTTTTTCTGAGCCACAGCGAGATTCCTTCCGGCGCCAAAGTGCACTCGACGGGCGTTATTCAATAACCATGGGACAACAAGGCAAATATGCAGACTAAAACCTATTTTGCGAGCAGCGTGCAGGCAGCCATGGAAGTTGCGAGGAAGGAACTTGGCCCCGATGCCCTGCTGGTGACATCGCGACCAGCATCAGAATCCACGCGTGCGCTGGGACGGCTGGAAGTCACGTTTGCATGGGAGGCAGGCCGGACGGTGCCCGGTGGAGAGACTATGTCAATCTATGGGTTGCCACGGCAGGTCATCTCCTCGACCCGTTTGGCAGAGACCCATTTGCGCCAGAAAGACATGGGTCTCGATGAAATCCGGAGCGAGATCTCGGCGTTGCGACTGGCGATAGGCCGTAGTGTCAGCGTTGACGCAAAGTCGGGAACGGCGGACGGGCTACCTCCCGAAACAGATAACGCTGATGTACGCGCGCTTTGTGAAACGGGATTTGGAGAAGATCTCGCCCGGCAAATTATTGAAGCGTCGAAGCGAGACCCAGTCACAGGAGGCGCGTCAGGCAATGCGTTGGACGGTTCCGTGAGGGGTCCGATGACTGGCAGCGAAGGGATACTCCGTGAGCTTACGGCACGTTTGCCAGTTGCGAATTTTGCGCCAATTCGTAACGATGAGAACCGCACTCTAGCCTTTATCGGTCCGGCGGGCAGGGGCAAGACGACGAGTCTCGTGAAGATTGCGATGAGATATGGACTGCGCGCACGCATTCCGACGCGGATCGTGTCGGCGGGAGCGCATGGTGTGGGCGCGGTGGAGCAAACGGCCCGATACGCTGCAATCCTCGGAGTTCCATTCCAGGCGATGGAGTCTTATGACAGTCTGGCCCTCGCGTTGCAAGGCGAACGCTGGAACGGTTTATTGCTGATCGATACGCCAGGTACAGCGTTGGGAGACGGCCATGAGGCAGACAGCATGGAGAGGTTTTTTGTCAAACGAAACGATATTGAGAAGCATCTGGTCATAAGGGCGGAGGCCAGATCTGCCGATATGCAGTATATGGTGGCGCGATTTGCCGCCATGCAGCCGTCAAGGCTTCTGTTTACCGGTCTGGACGAGGTACGAGAGTTGGGGGTTGTAGCGGACACGATGATTCGCAGTGGCATTGCCGCGACATTCCTCGGTACAGGACCGCAGATTCCGGACGATCTTGAAGAGGTGAGTGCGGCGAAGCTGGCCAGATCGGTGTGGTGTTCGAATCACCTGGCGGCACGAGCCGCCTGAAAAGGAAAGCAAAGTGGCCGTACCAGCACACTACTATCAGGCGGAAGCGGTCACCGGGGAAGAGCGTGAAAGGCTCATCATCGAGCATTTGCCGCAGGTTCGACTGATCGCCCGAAAGATTCATGAGCGACTCCCGGAGTCGGTGACGCTCGATGATCTGCTTTCTGCGGGGGTTCTTGGTCTCATCCATGCAATCGACAACTTTGATCCTGCACAGAACGTAAAGCTGAGAACCTATGCCGAATACCGGATCCGGGGCGCGATTCTCGATAGTTTGCGCGCCAACGACTGGGCTCCACGATTGAAGCGGAAGCTGGCTCGCACGCTGGAGGTGGGACTGGCCAAGGCTGAACAACGATGGGGACGGGCGCCTGAGGAAGCCGAGATTGCTGCCGAGTTGGGAATGCCGGTGGAGGAGTACAGGGCAAAGCTTGGAGAAGTAGCTGCGCTTGACATCGGCGAACTGGAGTTCCTGCGCGACGAGCGAGAGACGCCGATCCTGCTTAAATACATTTCGACGCCAGACGAAGACTCGCCCGCGATGCAGCTTGAGAAGGTCGAATTGGAGAGGCTAATTGCGACGGCGATTGATCGCATACCCGCGGCGGAAAGAACGGTGCTGAGCCTGTATTTTTATGAGGAACTGACTTTGCGGGAAATCGCGGAGATCATGGGGATTCACTTTTCGCGTGTCTCACAGATAAAAACACAGGCTATCCTGCGACTGCGAAATGCGATCGGTCAGCGCTGGCCCGGGGTTCGCGGGAGTAGTGCGCAATGAGTTCCTCCGGTTCGGGGCACCCGCAGAGTCAGTCACTGACTCGCATTGAAGGATACTGTTCGCCGGCTCTGGCCAACGCGCTGAACGGGTTGACAGGGGCCGAGTTTCAAGTGAGCGTTTCCGCCGATCGCGAGCTCGCCAATCCGGAGGAGCCTGTCGTATGGCGTCAGCCGTTCTCGGTCGCTGATGGTGCCATGCTTTGGCTGGTGGCCGGGAAAGATCTTTGGGAAGCGATCGGCCGGATGGTAATGGGTGGCGCCGGCATCGATTCGGTAACAGATGGTGACTGTCGCTCAACCTGGAACGAAGTCTCGGCACAGACGATGGGGGGGATGGCGCAGGCGATGTCCGCTGAGTTCGGCAGGGAGGTAGCCGTTCAGGGGGGCGGTGAAGATGAGGTACAGCCAACTGGTCAGAATGAAGAGGCTATCTTCGAAGTTAGTGACAGCCTGCAGTTTTGGAAGATCCGGATTCTGTGGAACGCTGAGTTTGCACGAGGGTGTTCGGTTAGCTCCCCGCAACAGTTCGAGCCTGTGCCGGTCATGGCACGTGAGACGGTAACTTCCAAGACGCTTGAGCTGTTGTTGGATGTAGCGCTACCCGTCAGCGTTTCATTCGGAAAGACTATGCTTGAAATTCGCGAGATTTTGAAACTCAACACAGGTTCCGTAGTGGAACTCGATCGTCTTATCACGGAACCTGTGGAGGTGATTGTGAACAACTGTGTGATTGCCAGGGGAGAGGTCGTCGTCGTAGATGGAAATTACGGCGTGCGCGTGATTCATTTGGCGAGTCGTGACGACCGTTTGCGTTCCGGTATGAGTGAGGCCACTTCGCGGTTGGGAATGGCGGCTCGATGATCGAAAACATGTTAGGTGAGGTCGGTGTGGCGGGTGGACTCGGCGTGACGGCTCTGTTTGCAGGCCTTCTCAGCCTTATGCATGGCTGGCGGCTTCAGGTCAAGAGTGCGCGGGAGCATGAGCGGACACGCTGTGATGTCCAATCACAGCTGCGCGAATACTTGGTTCAGTTGGCCGGCATTTCTCATGAGTTGGAGAAGATTGGGAGCAATACGTCATCGAATCTGGAGATGCCGGGTGACGGTCGCCTCGGCATTTCGACGCGCGCCAAGGCGCTGCGAATGCTTCGAACGGGCGTGGCGGCGGAAACGGCCGCGGCGGAGCTTGGGTTGGGAAGGGCCGAAGTTCGGCTCCTTGGTAAGGTTGGCGTCCTCTTGGCTCCAAAGAATTAGCGGTGCATCAATCCGGCATTGCTGGCTCACAGGGCTGCGAGCTGCGGCCCGATCGCATGTTGAGCTTTTACAGGTTAGGCGGCGAGCAGGGGAAAACGGGATTCCAAGGCCTTCATCTTGGCAGCCAGAGTGGTACGTTTGAGGCCCAGAAGATCCGCCGCCGCAGTCTTATTGCCCCGAACTCGCGTCAGCGCCTGAGTCAGCATGCCGACTTCAAAATCCTCCAGGGCGCGCTGATAGTCCACGCCTTCCGGTGGAAGCGACGCCGATTTCACTGCCCGACACGGGGTCGGAAGCGTGGATTGCAGAGAACGCAAGTCCACAGCAAAGATCACGGCTCTGTTGCAGCTGACGATGACCGCTGTTTCAATGGCGTTTTCCAGTTCCCGTACATTACCGGGCCAGCTCTGGGAGCGAAGCCTGTCGACGGCAGAAGGGTCAAGGGTTTTGAGCGGAATGCGTTCGTTAGCGCATACTTTCCGCAGGAAATGCCGCGCCAGCAGGACAAAATCGTCCGGCCGTTCACGAAGCGGAGGCAGCGGGATCTGGAACACGTTCAGGCGATAGAAAAGATCCTGCCGAAACGTGCCTTCTTTGACCCGGCCTGCAAGGTCGACGTTAGTCGCGGCGATGACACGGATATCGAGACGCACACGTTCGTTCCCGCCGAGCCGCTCGATCTCTCTCTCCTGAAGAACCCGGAGCAGCTTTGCCTGAACGCCGATGGGCATGTCGCCGATTTCGTCGAGAAAGATCGTTCCGTGGTTGGCGGCCTCAAATTTACCCGTGCGCGACTGCTGGGCGCCGGTAAAAGCACCTTTCAGGTAACCGAATAGTTCGGCTTCGAGCAGCGCCTCGGGTATGGCACTACAGTTGACAGCGACCCAGGGGCCGTGACGGCGGCTTCCGGTCGCGTGGATTTCGCGCGCCACCACCTCTTTGCCCGTCCCGGTCTCACCTTCAATAAGGACAGTGCACTGCCGGTCCGCGACCATGCGGATTGCGTTTTGAACTTCGCGCATGCTTCGGCTGATGCCGACCATAGCTGAACCTGCTGCGGGCGCAATCGTTCCTGTCGGGCAGTGGCGAAGTGCCGGACGATCAGAGGATAACCCCTCCGCGTGACAGTCGGGAATATATGCGTTGGTGTCCATCGCGTCGAACGCCATTGACAGTTCGCGCACTTCGCCAGCCACGTGAGCAGCACCGGATTTCATCCAGGCCACTGACGAACCTACCGTAGCCACCGGGTCGAAGATCCACACCGGAATTGCGAAACGGGTTTGTTCCAGAAGGTAGGTGGCACGAACGGAATCGGCTTCGCACGCGATCTCCGCGATAAGGACGGAGTTATCTGTTGGGACATTCTCCGCGGAATCCACGGTAATGAGGCGGTCCCACGGAGGAGGCGCAAGGTCTTCCGAAATCAGTGAGCGTAGCCAAAACAATTGCATAAGCGTATATGTTGTTCAGGAGTCTATCGACGGTGACGCTCGAAACTTTAGCGGCTTTTCCTGCGGTGGCCATAATATTTCGCCAAGAGCCTAATCCCGATTGGTAACCCGGCCGATAGAGTATGCAGGACCCACAATGGGGTGTTGATGCCCGCGACCCAACTCATTGCGAGCGATTCCGTGAAATAACTGGAAGGAGCAATACGTGGGAAATGCGACTGCACCTGGATACGACGAATAACAACGTGCCTGCCGACGGAGTACAAAACCCTGCGCCTTCTGCGACGGGGAAAACAAAGGGCCAGGCCGCTTCTGGCGTGGAAACTTCAACATCTGCGGACTCATCAACAGGAGACAGGGTTGCGGTATCGGGCGCATCATCGGCGTGGTCTGCGTCCTTTTCCGACCGAGCGGGCCGGGTGGCGCAACTCGCTGCCGCTGTTCAGGATGGAACTTATCGAGTGGCGAGCTCTGCGATTAGTCAGTCGGTGGTTGCAAGCGCGTTTGCCTGAGATGGTGAGGCTGACTATCGCGAGAGCGCCGCCTGAGGCAACAGGCAGCTCAACTGGTGACCAAAAATGACAGGCATATTCACGTCTTTGCAGGGAATGTCCGCAGCACTAAGCGCCTTTAGCCAGGCATTGGGGGCAGACCAGAACAATATTTCGAACTCTTCGACGCCCGGTTATGCTGCTATCCGTGCCGTGATTCAACCGGCCGGATTCGGGACAGGGGCGGGTGATTCGGTCACGCTGCAGTCAAGCGGCAATGCGCAAGTTGATGCAATCGTGCAGGCTGCAGCTTCCCAGGCCTCCGATAGCCAGACACAGGCGCAACAACTTGGTGCCGTGAATCAGCAATTCGACATCACAGGCTCGACGGGAATCCTCGCGGCTTTTCAGCAATTCAGCAGCGCTTTTGCCAGCCTCGCTGTGAGCCCGGGTGACTCGGCGGTGGCCTCAACAGCCATTTCCGCAGCAGGGAGCGTAGCTGCGGCATTTCAGTCAGTGGCTCAAAGCTTATCCAGTCAGAGCCAGAATTTACAAGCCAGCGCGCAGAGCACGGTGTCGCAGATCAACGATCTGGCGGCACAGATCACCGCAAACAACGCACAAATTCAGAGGGATCCGGGGCCCGAGACGGGTACAGACACTTCGCAACGCTCGGCACTGACTCAACTCTCCGGTTTAGTTGGAGTAACTGTGACGTCAAACACTGATGGCACGGTGAATGTTCTCGCGGGCGGTTCGATTCCTCTGGTACTGGGAGATCAGTCCTTCGCGCTGAGCACAAATTTGTCCGCTGCGCCCGGAAGTCAGATCACCTCCTCGGGAGGTGGCTCGGCGCCACTCTCTTTTTCCGGGGCTCTCGGAGGGTTGCTCGATACTCTCAATAACACGATAACTCCGATCCTGGGCGGGAATAGCCAAACAGGCAGCCTGAATACCCTGGCAAAGGGTTTCGCATCAACGGCCAACTCAATCCTTACGTCAGCGGTGACGGCCAGCGGGTCGGCGGGTGTCCCGATATTCACGTACGATACGGCGAATCCAGCCGATGTTGCGAGTACGCTGTCGATCGATCCCACAGTGACTGCAAGCCAGCTTGCCGTGGCCACGACGGGCGCATCGGCCGAAGCCAACGGGGCCGCCAACGCATTGGCAGGGTTGGCAGCATCCGGTAACGCAGCGGACCAGCTCAACGGTTTGGCGGCGCAGGACTATTTTTCGTCGATCGCGCAAAGTGTTGGGCAGCAGCTCTCCGATGCAACGAGTCAATCGACCGTGGATCAAACGAGCCTAACTTCGGCGCAAGCGCACCAGACGTCCATAGAAGGTGTCTCTCTCGATCAGGAAGCTATTAACGTCACAGGAGACCAGCGAGCTTGGGAAGCGGCGGCGAAACTGGTGAGTGTGATTGACAATCTGACACTGAATGCTGTCAACCTGGTCGGGCTGCAGGATTCATAAACGGAAATGCAGGAGTAAGCAACGTGACCATAAATGCCGCCACAATAGGTGCCGACTGGTTCCTGAACGGGCTCGCCAACCTGCAGAGCCGGGAGATGCAAACGCAGCAACAACTGTCTTCCGGTTATGCGGTGTCAAGCGCAGCCGACGATCCGGTGGCGACCCGGCAGCTTGTGGATCTGGGTTCATCTCTCGCGTCGGCGCAGACGTATCAAACCACACTTGGCAATGTTCAGGCGGAGGCTTCTGCGGCAGATGACGCGATCAGTTCGGCAATCGCTCTCGTTCAGAGCGCTCAATCGCTGGCTACACAGGGCGCGTCGTCAACGGCTAGCGCCGGTGGACAACAGTATCTGGCGATACAGGCTCAGGCGATCCAGCAACAGATGGTCTCACTAGCTAATACTACCGTTGCCGGCCAATACATCTTTGGAGGAGACAATGGCCAGTCCCCACCCTACCAATACGACTCCTCAAGCGCGACGGGAGTCGATGCGCTAACGGGTGCTCCCTCGACCAGTCATGTCGAAAATCCAGCGGGGCAGACGGTGTATCAGTCGTTGACGGCAGGCACAATCTTCGATCCGTCCTTGGGCGGAATTTCGGCGGCCGGGAATACTTTCGCGGCGCTGCAGAGCCTGGTCACCGCGCTTTCCAGTAATAATACGGCCGGAGTTGGGGCAGCATTGTCTTCGCTGGATAGTGCCTCGTCATGGTTAACCCAGCAGCAGGTGCACTACGGCTCCACCGAGCAGACGCTCACCAGCGAGCAGAACAGAGTGTCGGTGCAGATTACATCGATTCAAACCGACATATCAGGTATTCGCGATGCTAATATCGCGCAAGATGCCACCGAGCTAACCCAGGACGCGACTAGCCAGCAAGCCACGATGGCGGCGCAGGCACAGATGCCCCAGAAGAGCCTTTTCGACTACCTGGCTTGATAAGACGACAATATGGCCAGCCAACTCAGTCAGCAGGAAATCGACGATGTCTTCCAAAATGTGAGAGACGTGCGTCCGGAGCGCACGGGTAGTAAGCGAGCTGCAGCGTTTGATTTCCGGCGACCGGACCGCATTTCAAAATCGCAATTGCGGGCGATCCACCAGCTTCACGATAACTTTGTCCGGTCGCTGGCGTCCAGTCTCTCTGCTTACCTCCGATCGTACGTGATAGTAAATCTGGTGAGCGTGGAACAACTATCGTATTCGGAGTTTCTCGAATGTCTGCCTTCTCCGACTTGTCTGGCATCCCTGGGGCTAAAACCGTATGACGGCAACGCGATTCTGGAACTGAACTCAACATTGATTTTTCCTGTGCTGGAAATACTTCTTGGAGGTGACGGAAAGCTGCAGTTCAGCTCACAGCGTGAAATCACGGAGATTGAGCAGGTATTGCTGGGTGGCTTCTTTGAGATGGTTCTGCGGGACCTGCACGATGCCTGGAAGCTGGTGACGCCGATAGGATTCAGTATCGAAAGAATCGAGACGGAGCCGCAATTTCTCCAGATTCTGGCGCCGACTGAAGCCGTGGTTGCAGTCGCGATCGAAATACGCGTGGGCGACGCGATCGGCATGATGAATATTGCCATGCCCTCGATAATCATCAAGATGATGCGCCAGAAGTTCGACCAGCAATGGCTGCTTCGCAAGGCGGGTTCTACAGAAGCCGAACAACTCAGGGTTCTGCGCCTGGTCCAGACTGCCAGGCTGGATTCGGAAGTGCTTCTTAGTGGTCCGAGTCTCCTTCTTCGCGACTTGGTCGGCCTCGAAGAGGGCGACGTTCTGGGGCTGGAATATCCGGTGACGCGGGCGCTGGACCTGCTGCTGAGTGGGGCCAGGAAGTATCGGGGGGAAGTGGTGAACCGCGGAAACAGGGTGGCATTTCGAGTACTGGAGAAATCCGGAACGGGTTGGCAGGCTGAGGAGGGGCGGCCAGGTGAGTAGCACTGCTTCGCCAGTCGCCGCGATCCGCGACTTCCAGCGAAATCCCTTACGCGCGGGTCGGGAACTGCGTGATGCGTTGCATGCGGATCATTCGCGTTTTCTGGCCGCACTCTTGAGCGAACCTGATATTGAGATCGGTAACCGCGGGTTTCGCTACGCAATGATATTGTTGCTCCACAACGATGTATTGATACCCTCTATCGCGAATCCCGCTCTGACGACGGCGGAGCAGGCGGTCAGGCTGACCCGGTACATGCTGAAAATGGACTGCAACTTCATCAATGCCATGCTGTCTGCACTCCTGATGCGACCGCTCTTGACGAGGAGTCCCGCCTGCACGCTTCGCGTCCTGGACATCGTCGGAGAATTTGTCGATAGTCTCGGGAACTGGAGGTCGATTACGAGGATTCACCAGGAGGGTGATGTTCAGATCAGAATGAAATGTGCACGGCTGATCGCACAGTACCGTTTTGAGGACCCCGCGGGACTCGAGCGTTTCTGCTGCGCCGATCCACGGGTGCGGGCCAACATCATCGAGATACTGTGGAGTGTGGATAAATCGCGCGCGGGTGCATTGCTGGAGGCTGCGGCCAGGGATAGCAGCAACCGTGTGGCCGGAAACGCCTGGCTGGCCCTGTATGAGGACGGTAACGCCCGGTCTTTGTCAAGGTTGGCCGTTATGCTCGAAGCCCGGGATATAAAACAACGGGTGACTGCGGCGTGGGTGATGGGGCAAAGCCGTGACGGCCGATTTGCAGAGTACCTCCTGGCGGCATCGCGAACGGATATTCCGGATCTCAAACGCACTGCTATCGCGAGTCTTGCGAAGCTGGATCCCATATCCGAAGAGTGCAGCAGTGGTGCCGTCGGGGAGTGCGGGCCGCAAGTAATTTTAGTGTCAGCGCCCCTGGATGACGAATTCGAACTGTGGCTTCAGGTCAAGGGAGCGAACGGGGAGTTCCAGCCCAGCATCCGCCCGGTCGATTTTTTCCTCTGGTCCAACGACGGGGCAATCCTCGACTATTCGCTCGAAGAGATGAGTCGTGTGCACAGCGTGGCAACTGGGGTTGTGTACCCTGCGGTGGCGGACACGCTGGTAATGGCCTTCCTTGAGAGCATTGCGGCCCAGCCTCCTGGACACCGCTGGGCATTCCATTGTTACGGCGATCGTCCGCAGAATCACCCGGCAGCGACGCCAGCGTATGAGGCCAATCGGGAAGACCTCACCGGCATTTTGGAGGCCGGGCCTCCGTGGGTGTTGAATGCGGCACAGGCGGTCAGGAACGTCCTGATTCTCGATCCCAAGCTGCCTGAACGCCATCTGGTGCTGATCCTTGATGCCGGTTGGCCAGTTGCAGACATCGACAAACTTCATGCCCTTTGTCGCGAAAAGGATGTACGGTTGCATTGTTGGCAATTGGAGCACCCTCCGCCAAACATGCCGATACAGGACACAAATTCCGTGAAACTCGGTGTTGTTGTGGAAAAGGAGCCGCCAGACCTGCCGAGGTCTGCGAGTCCAGTACTGTCTCGTTTCAAACGTTTCTGGGAGGCCGACGAAGAGGCGGCTTCCGCGCTGACGACGGAGGACCTTAACGTGCCTTCGGCCGATGGCAGCGGTGAAGCGGAATCCGCAGGCAATCCTGAAGCAGCCCGCAGGCACGCGACCGTTATAGCGCGCAGTGAGCAAGCGACGGTACTGGCGTGGCACTCGTTTGTCTCGTCGCTGCATCGCCGTTACGTTGTTCGTTCGCGCCAACCGCCGACCGCCGTCGCGATCAGGAATGCTCACCACAAGCCTGCACGGTTCTCGACCCGTACCAAACTGCTGCAGGGAGAATGCGATGAATGATGCGAATGTAAGCGTCGTATCTCCGCATCTGGGCGAGATTGTCTGGCAGCCGGAATGCGAATTGTATTTCCCGACTGGGTTACCGGGGTTTGAACAATGCCATCGCATAGTGCCGATAGAGATACCCTCGCAGCGGCCACTTGTATACCTCCAGAGTGCCGACAATGGAGAGGTTTGCTTTCTGACCCTTCCGGTGTTGGCGGTGTCCCCTGAGTTCATTCTTCGTTTGTCGGAGGACGACAGGACGCTGCTGGATCTGGACTCCGCTGGTTCGGCAGATAAACGGTCGCCTGAGATCGGAACTGACGTACTGTGTCTGGCGTTGCTGGTACCTTCCGGACGGACGGTGCAGACGAACCTCGATGCGCCAATTGTCGTGAATCTGCGAAACGGCCGGAGTGTCCAGACGGTGGCCGCGGATGCGTTATCGAGCTCTTGGCGGTTGAGCCAATTTGCCGGCTGGGAGACCCTTTGTTGATCCTGAGGCGCCGGGCTGGTGAGGCCATTATTGTTGCAGGTGACGTGGAGATCGAAGTGATTGAGATCTCTCGGGCCAAAGTGAAACTGGGAGTGCGCGCCCCCGCCCACGTTACGGTGATCCGAAAGGAAACGCTGGCAGTGGCGCAAGAGAACCGGCTCGCCTCAGCGTTGATCTCGCGCAATGGTACCCAACTGCTCGACGAATTGGTGCAACTCCTTCAGATGACAGGCAAGCGCTGTGAAACAGGAATCACGGAGGTTGGCCCGTGCGCTATTGCGGAGGAACGCGAGCCCTCAAGTGCTCAACGAAGGGTGGATACGGCCGATATGTAACTTCGGAACAATACAGCGGGTATCGCGGCGACGCGAGAACCCACACCCGACAGGATGACGGGCAGGTAATGTACCAGGAATAAAAAATGTCGATATCTATTCAAACCAACACTGCCTCTCTAAACGCACAATACTACATCAGCCAGAATCAGAGTTTTCAAAATAAGGCGATCGAACAGTTGTCGTCGGGATACAAGATCAATTCTTCTGCCGACGATCCGGCGGGGCTCGCGGTCGCAAATCAATATGCTGGGGAAATCACGCAGTTGACACAAGGTGTTCAAAATGCGACTGACGGGACGAGCGCCCTGCAGATTGCAGACGGCGGGCTGTCTAACATCTCGCAGATTTTGGGCAGGCTACAGACGTTGGCGTCGGAATCGGCATCGCAAACCTTTCAGGGGAATCGCGCCACCGTGAACGCGGAATACCAGGGGCTTCTGTCGGAAATCGACCGCCAGGCGGCGAATATCGGCCTGAACACTGGCGGTGTGAATAACACGAGCCTTACGGTCTATACCGGCGGAGGCAGCACGCAGGCAAATTCGGAGGTAACCGTGAATCTGGCGGGTTCTAATAATGCTGTAGACTCAACCGCATTGGGTATTGGGACCAGCAGCGTTGCGGGTGGGGGCAGCGGTATATCCGGCAATACCATCAATCTCAGCAATACAGCGACGAGCTTCCTGACGAGCACCAGCCAGAGCTTCACGTTCAATCTGAATACTGGTACAGGAGGCAATCAGGCGGTAACGGTCAGCGTGACCGGGCTCGCTGGCGGACTCACCGGCAATCAGGTAGTCAGCAGCCTGAACAACCAGCTACAGGCATACGGCATCACAGCGTCGATCGGTTCGAGTGGCACATTGCAGTTCGGAGGCTCAACGGCCTTCAGCGTTACGACGACTGCGGCGGGTGCAGGGCCGATCTCTGGGACAGGAAGCACGGTCAATTCATCGGACTACAATCTGACGAGCACCGCGTTTGCCGCAGTAGTGGGCACGAATGAAGCCTTTACGATACAAAATGCAGGTGGATCCTACAACGTCAGTCTGAGTCCGGCCCAGACTGCCACTACGGCGCTTGCGCTGACGGCGATCAATAATCAGTTGGCGGGATCTGGCATATTGGCGGTACAGGCATCGGACGGAACCGACATCAGTTTTCAGAGCACCAGCGCTTTCAGCGCAAACGAAACCGCGTTGGCCGGAACCAGTGGCGGCGTGTTTACGGCTCTCGGATCGCAGGCCGTCACGGCTCCAACGGCGGGGTCCTCCGCCACAGGCAACGCCCTCGCGGCTCTTACCGCGCTGACGCAAGCGGTCAGCAATCTCGGGCTTGTCCAGGGCGTGGTTGGTGCGGGCGAGAACAAACTCCAATACGCGACGAACCTGGCGCAATCTCAGATCACGAATATCTCGGCGGCCGAATCGGGCATCCGGGATGCGGACGTGGCTGCGGCGGCAGCGAATCTCACCAAAGCTCAGGTGCTGCAACAGACGTCACTCGCTGCCCTGTCTCAGGCGAATTCAGCCCCGCAGGCTGTGTTGTCGCTGTTGAAGAACTTCTAGTCAGTGTCCGGGTTGGGGCCGATGATCGGCTCCGGCCCGGGTATTCAATAATATGTCCACATCAGCCACAGCGTCGGCGACGGCAGCGTCCACATTCAGCGGGCAGAGCCAATTTGCCGCCAGTCTGCAACAGGTCATCACACGGGCTGTGGGAATCGCGTCTCTGCCTCTCGATTCGTACCAGGCCACTCTCACTACTCTCAACGGCCAACAGGCGGCGCTGACGGGTCTCGACAACGATTTTACGAGTCTTCAATCATCAGTAACCGCGATCCAGACGGCGCTGAGTTCCAATTCGTTATCAAGTGCGGTATCCGACGGATCGGTTGTGACCGCGACAGTGGGGAGCGGGGCCAGTCCAGGTAGTTACTCGATTCTGGTTAATGACCTGGGCGCCTACTCTACAGCCTTGAGCGATCCCGGCTCCACCGCTGTGACGGATCCGACTTCTCAGGGAATCAGTTCGTCCACGACCTTCACGCTGAACGTGAATGGTGCTCTCACAACTATTACACCCGCCTCTTCATCACTGGACGATCTTGCCAGTGCGATCAACACTCAGGCTGGCAGCCAGGTGCAGGCAACCATCGTGAACGTCGGCTCTACGAGCGCGCCGGACTACAGGCTGTCGCTGACGTGCGCGACACTGGGTGCCAATACTATCGATCTGACCGACTCGACTAATGCGAGCGTAATTTCAGCGTTTAACGGTGGTTCACCTGCCACCTATCAGGTGGCAGGGCAGAGCGCTGTTCTCGCCAGCGATTCGCGTACCATTACACTGGCGCCGGGTCTTACAGCCGTTCTGCTTGGAACAAGCAGCTCGTCCGTGCCGACGATCGTGACCGTTAGCAATGATCCGACTGCGGTGGCTTCGGCGTTCGGTAACTTTGCGCAAAACTATAACCAGGCGGTTACGGACCTCAGTCAGTACCACGGCAAGAACGGCGGCGCTCTTGAAGGCGACGGTATCGTCAGTACGCTCACGAATGTATTGCAGCAGCTCTCTAACTACAGCAACGGCAGTCCGGCTACGGCACTGGCCAACTTTGGCATCACCGTTGGAGACACGGGGCAGCTCTCAGTGGATGTCTCGGCGTTCACTGCTGCCGCGAATGTGAACTTCTCCACGCTGGTCTCCACTTTGGGCGGGACGGCAGCTGGCGGATTTCTCGCGGCTGCCAACAATGCCCTCAATGGAGTGGAAGATCCTGCCCAGGGCACGCTGAAGATCGAAGAGAATACCGTGGCGAGCGAAATCATCGCTCAGAACAGCACCATTACGAATGAGCAAGCCAGGATCTCTCAACTGCAAACCAATATCACAGCACAGATGGTCCAGGCGGATGCCGCGATATCCGCGCTCGAAAGTCAGCTATCTTATGTCAACGGACTCTTCTACTCCATCACCGGGAATAACAACAATCCCAATGCCAGTTCAACAGGATGATCCCGATATAGTGCTGGCGCGACTGGAAAAGCTTTTCCGCCAGGGTGACTGGAATGGCGCTGCAGACTTCATTCCCGATATCGGACGTGGGTTGGTGCCTCGGACGGCCGAAGGTCTGAAGGGGCGCATCCAGCAATTGGAGAGCACCCTGATCGCCGCGCGCGTCGCGCGTGCGCATCTGGGAAACTCCCTTGGCCGCGTACGGGCGGCCGCGAGGTTCGCGAATGTCTGGTCCGGCCAATAATCCAGTCAGGGCTCACTCGCGACAGAAACCTGGCAACAGCGACAGAATCCTGCCACCAGGATCAACCTGCACCTCCTGGCGGTCCATCAATCTAAGTCACTTAGAAATGGTGCGACGATTGCATACTCCGCGTCGTGATACTCACCGGCGAATGTCTCGATCTCGGCCCCTATCTTACGTACCTGACAAGACGCCAGGAAGTTGTCGCTTCCAATATTGCCAATGCCGATACGCCCGGCTATAAGACCCGCGATATCGAGATGCCCGGGGACTTCGCTGCCGTCTTTGCTCAGTTCACGCCCGCAATCCAAGACGTTCAGGGTCTCGTGACGCGCAACGACGGGAACAATGTGAGTATCGATCGTGAGTCGCGCCTGCTTGCGGAAAACGACATTCGTTTCAATCTGGCAACTCAGCTGCTAAAAGGCAAAATCAAAGAAATTCGTTCCGCGATAGAAGAAGGGCGTTCGTCGTGAGCCTCTTTGGTGCCATCGCAGTCAGTGCTTCCGGTATGGAGGCGCAACGCGTTCGCATCGAGCTTCTCGCTGAGAATCTGTCGAACGCCGATACGACACGGGTCAACGGCCCAAACAGCGGACCCTACCGACGCAAGGACGCGGTCTTCAGTACCGGCCCGGCGGAAACGTCATTTGCCGGGACGCTGGCTGAGCTCAGTTTGGGCGGCTCAGAGGGAGTCGTCGTATCTGACATTTCCGTCGATCAAACCGAACCCGAGCGTCGGTATCTGCCCGGGCATCCTGACGCCGACGCCGATGGGTACGTTGCCTTTCCGAAAATCAGTCCCACTGAAGAGATGGTCAATATGATGAGTGCGTCGCGCGGTTACGAGGCTAATGTGGCGGCGATCTCGACGGTTAAAGACATGATTGGCAGATCGCTGGACCTTTTCAAATAGACGCCGCGTTTCGGTGTAACGATGAATATTTCCCTCCATTCCATTCCTGCTTCCAGCCCGTTTCCCGACGTGTCGTCTCCCGCCAGCATTGGGAGCTCGCCGATTTCGGGAGGTTTCGCCGAGGCTATTGGCTCCGCGATGGCCAATGTGGAAGGGCAACAAACGCAGGCTCAGTCCGCTGCTTCGGAGTTATTGCTTCGTGGCAACGGAGACGTTCATACCGTCGCTCTCGCTGCCCAGAGTGCGGAGTTGTCGCTCGAACTATTTCAACAGGTGCGCAACAAGTTCGTTTCGGCGTATCAGGAAATCATGAAAATGCCGATGTAGTCAGCAAGGCGCCGGACCCAACGCTCATTGGTTAATCGACAGAATCCTGAACAATGACTCAGATCGCCAAACTATGGAATTCGTTCAGCCTCGCCCAGCGTATTTCGCTGATCCTTGTCCCTGCGCTGCTGTCGGCGATCGCCTATGGCGGTATTCGGTGGAAGCATGACGCCGACTTCCGTACCCTCTATTCATCGCTGACACCGGAAGACGCCTCGGCCGTTACGCAGAAGATCAAAGAGGCGGGAATCGAATACAGGCTGGACGAAACCGGTGCCACGGTGCTGGTCCCCGTGGAACGGCTGGCTGAAGCCAGGCTGGCGCTGGCGGGAGCAGGAATGCCCCGTTCAGGGCGTATCGGATTCGAACTTTTCGATCGTACTAACCTCGGTGCCAGCGACTTTACGGAACAAGTGAATTACCAGAGAGCGCTCGAAGGTGAACTGGAGCGGACAGTGGCCACACTCGAGGAGATCGATCAGGCCAGGATTCATATCACGGCTGGCAAGGAATCGGTATTTCTGGATTCTCGCCAGCCCGCCAAGGCGACCGTGGTCTTGAAGCTGAAGAGCGCGAGCCGCATCCGCCAAACAAGCGTGAATGCCATCGCCAACTTGATAGCAAGCGCTGTGGATGGACTCGGCCCGGAGGGAGTCTCAATTATCGATGAAACTGGTCGCTTGCTGAACCGCCCGCGCTCGGCGGATGGTGACGCAAAGGCTGCCGAAACCAATCTGGATTATCGCCAGCAGCTGGAAGCCGAAATACAAGCTAAGCTCAACGGCGCGCTCGAGCCGCTGCTTGGTCCGGGGAAGTACCGAACTGGCGTCAGCGTGGACTGCGACTTTGCGAACGTAGACCAGAATGACGAAATATTCGACTCGGCAAAGTCCGCGACACTCACGTCGCAAATAACCGAGGAGTCCTCGGGCGCCGGGACCGCAAGCGGAGTTCCAGGTGTGGTGGCGAATCTTCCGTCTCCTCCGATTCGGCCGGCGGTGGGAACGTCTGGAATCGTGCGGAGGACCGAGAACGTCTCTTACCAACCCAGTCGCACCTTGCGCCATACAGTGAATCCAAAGGGAACGATCCGAAAGATATCGACCGTGGTATTGGTGGACCACGCGATTCGATGGGAAGGAACCGGGCCGAAAGCCAAAAAAACCATCGTGGCGCCGAGTATTGAAGTGCTCAAGGCCGTGCACGATGTGGTTGCCGGAATTGTGGCGTTCAACGAGCAGCGCGGCGATCAGATCACGGTGGAATCGTTGCCGTTTGAAAGCACAGTGGATGCGGAACCACCTTCGAGCATAGAGCCTGCTTCAAGACAGAAAGCCCCTACAGCGGACAAACCGCAATTAATCATTCTCGGAGGAGGCGCCGCCGCAGTCGTGGTGCTCCTGGTCGGCGTGGTGTTTGCGATGCGCAAGCGCAAAGATCCTGCGACGGCGACGGATACTGCGCCCGGCGCGTTGGCTGGCGCCGACCCGATTCCGGAGTTGACGCCCGGTTTGGCAACAGCGGACGAACTGGAACGCCAGATCAAAGAAGGTGAGGAGCATCAGGCCAAGCTGGAATCGGAGATCATGAGCCGGATCAAGTTGCCGACCGCGTCCAAGGCTACCGAGGTGCTCATTCGCCACGTCCGTGAGAGTGCGCAGAAGGACCCGGCGACGGCCGCTGGCGTCTTGCGGGCATGGATTGTTGAGGCGAACAAGAGACAGTAATGGCAGGTACAGCGGTGGTTCAAACTCCGGAGACGAATGGAATACGCAAAGCGGCAACTCTGTTGCTTCTGATGGGCGAGGAACTCAGCGCGGTGATCCTTCGGGAATTTAGTGAGATTGAAGTTCAGCAACTGGCGCGCGAGATTGCTCGCATTGATGCCCTTACTTCCGAGCAGGCAGAGTCGGCTCTCGAAGAGTTCTATCAGATGAGCATGGCGCACGATTTCGCCGTACGGGGCGGTCTCGATTACGCAAAAAAGATGCTGACCACGGCCTTTGGCCCCGATGCCGGCAAGAAGCTGGTTGACCGGCTGGTGATGATGATGGGCGGCGAGTATGCACATCTCGATGCTCTACAAAAGGCTGATCCTCAACAGTTGGCTCGTTTTATCCACAACGAGCATCCACAGACAATAGCGCTGGTGCTATCGCATCTGAACTCATCTGCGGCCGCCGGGCTTCTTTACTCCTTGCCGCCTGAGCTCAGACCCGAGGTGGCCCTGCGGATGGCGAATCTGGACCAGATAACGCCGGAAATCGTGAACAAAATTGCGAAGGTCATAGGCGAGAAACTCCAGGTGATCGGACAGTTTAGTCGGGAGTCTTACGGTGGCGTGCGCGCGGTTTCAGAGATATTTAATCAGCTGGATGCCGGAGCAACCAAAGACATTCTGGACGTGATTGAGACGCAAAACCCGAACCTGGTGGAGACAATTCGCCAGCTGATGTTCGTATTCGAAGATCTCCTGTCTATTGATGTCACGCAGCTCAAGGAGATCCTTGCGCGGGTCGAGCGGAAGATTCTGACGACCGCGTTGAAAGGAACCAGCGCCAAATTGAAAGATCACTTCTTCTCCACTATGTCGGCCCGTGCGATCGACATGATGAAAGAGGAGATAGAGTCGATGGGGCCGGTAAAGATTAAGGATGTAGAAGGGGCGCAGCAGCAGATTATCGCGATCGTCCGTCAGTTGGATGCGGAGGGCGTTATCTCGCTGAAGGGTGGCGGTGCGGAGCAGTATGTGGTGTAAGGCTACGCGGGTTCCGAATGCTCTCTAAGATATTGAAAGGCCCAGGTGCCCGGCAGATCCCTGTTATGTCCTTTTCGGCAGCCATTCCAGCGGTCAGCGAATTGAAGCAAACACCGGGTTTGGTGAGTTCCGACCGGCAGCGGGTGGTTGGGGAGGATCAGGTTGTCCTGCTGGAGAAGATTCGCGTACTGGAGGGTCAGCGGGCGGCGGCGGAGCGGGAGGCTTTTGAATTCGGCCGTCAGCAAGGTGAGCAAAAAGCACGCGCGGAAGTTGCTCCGATGCTGGAGAGAATGAACGCGTCGATTGTGGAGATCATCGGCATGCGCCCGGAGTTGCGACGGCGCGCGGAAAAAGATGCTGTGGAACTTTCGCTGCAAATTGGCCGTCGCGTCCTGCATCGTGAATTGAATATCGATAATTCCGCCCTCAATGCTTTGGCGAGGGTTGTCTTCGACAGGTTGACCCGGGCCGAATCGTGGCGGCTTACTGTACACCCGCAGTTTGCCGACGCCATTCGTGGCGCGCTTCCCGCGAACAGCGGAGTCAAAGTGCAGATTGAAGCCGATCCGTCGTGCGCTCCGGGAACGTTCATTATGCGATGTCCCGAGGGAACCATCGATGCGTCGGTAGACAGCCAACTGGCGGAGATCTCGCGCGGATTGGCCGACAGGCTTGCCCGGGAATGAGAATGCCTTCTGTGATACCCAATGACGATGTTTTCGATTTACGTCGGTTTTCCGCGGTTCTGAGCCGGATCGACCCCATCTGTATGGCGGGCGAGGTCGTGGAACTCGTCGGGTTGCTGGTGGAATCACGAGGCCCAGCGGTAGCGGTCGGCGATTTTTGCGAGATCCGGACTAGTGCGGGGAAGACAATCCGGACCCAGGTGGTTGGTTTCCGCGACGGTCGGGTACTCTCAATGCCGCTTGAGGAAACCGCGGGGCTGAGTCTGGGTGACGCGATCGTCGCGCGGGGTGGTCAAAGCACTGTGGATGTTTCACCGCAGTTGTTAGGACGGGTCCTCGACGGATTCGGCGAGCCTATGGACGGTGGTCCGCACATCTCGGCGCTGGAGACCCGCCCGTTGCAGGCGGCGCCGCCCAGTCCTTTGGAGCGGGAGCACATCAGAGATAAGCTGATCACGGGGATTCGCGTGATCGACGGTATGTTGCCCTGCGGGAAAGGTCAGCGAATCGGGATCTTCGGTGGCAGTGGAGTCGGTAAGAGCACTCTGCTGGGATCAATGGCCAGGTCGACCTCCGCCGGTGTGAATGTTATTGCACTCATTGGCGAACGCAATCGCGAGGTTCGGGAGTTTTTGGAACACGATCTTGGCCCGGAAGGGATGCGTCGATCAGTGGTGATTGTAGCGACTTCCGATCGTCCGGCCCCGCTGCGCGTACGCGCCTGTTTTGTTGCTTTGGCAGTTGCTGAGTACTTTCGCGATCAGGGCGAGGATGTTCTTCTCGTGATGGATTCCATCACACGGCTGGCGATGGCGCAGCGGGAAATCGGCCTCGCTGCCGGAGAGCCGCCGAGCCAGAAGGGCTATACACCTTCGGTTTTCAGCCTCCTGCCGAAGATATGTGAACGTGCAGGCAACTTTGCCCGAGGCTCGATCACGGCATTCTTCACAGTGCTCGTCGAAGGCGACGACTTCAACGAGCCTATCTGCGACGCAGTAAGAGCAATACTGGACGGGCATATCACACTTTCCCGAGAACTGGGCTCGGCCGGTCACTACCCGGCCATTCAGGTACTGGATTCGGTGAGCCGGTTACAGTCGAAACTGGCGACACCCGAAGAGGTGGAATCGGCTCGGCGGATTCGCGGCGCCCTTGCACTGTACCGGCAGTCGGAAGATCTCATCAATCTTGGTGCATACGTTTCAGGATCGAATGTCAGGCTGGATTCGGCCATTCGATCCCGCGACGAAATCATGAAGTTTCTTCAGCAGAAGCCGACCGATCAATCGAGCGCCGAGGATACTTCGAAGCGGCTCGAGGCTCTGGCCGGGATGGTCTAGAGTCATGAAGGCCTTTCGTTACCGGCTCGATCCGGCTCTGAGGTGGCGAGCGACCGAGTTGCGTCTTGAGCAGGAGAAAGTTTCAGTCATGTCCCGGAGGATCGCGGCCCTTCAGGATGAGCTAATGGCTAAACACAACGAACTGCGCAGCGGCTCTCTGGAGCTAACAAATGCAGGGAGCGCGGCATTTGATTCCTGGGGGGCTTACGTGGATCGGTGCCGCCGCAGGATGCAGTGGATTAAGGAACAACTGAGGCAATCGAAGACGGCACTGGCGGAGAAAACGAAGGACATGGTGGAAGCTCACCGGCGCCTCCGCATCCTCGAAAATATGCAGCAGGATGAGCGTACCCGGTGGGAAGCCGAACTCGGGCGCGAAACCGAAGCTCTTGCCGCGGAGGCATTTCTAGCGGGGTTGCAGAGAAATCGGCACAGGCATGCGGGAACACCGCAGTGCCCGCGCGATTCATAAGTTCTCGGGCGGAGGGATGCTGCTGAAAAGGATGGTAGGCGCGGCAGGATTCGAACCTGCGACCACCGGCTTAGAAGGCCGGTGCTCTATCCAACTGAGCTACGCGCCCGTCCGCTCTCCGATTGTAGCGCGCGTGCCGATAATGGCCGCTCTTCGCAACTGGAAGTAAAACCTAAGACCACGCAGTCCGTCTCTCGTCAAGGAGCTGACGGACCTTCCGGCCGAGAATGTCGACGGAAAATGGTTTCTGAAGGATCGCGCTTCCTGGGGGTGGTAGAGCCCGGCCGCTTGAGACGTCGGAAGGCTCGACAAGGAACAGGAGGCGCAGGTCCGGGCAAATGTTACACCATGACTTTTGCGTATCGGCGGGCGCACTGTCCGTTGTTAAGGCAATGATCAAAACGTCGAAGGGGCCCTTATTCGCGGCTATCCCTCGGGCTTCATTCTGATTACCACATGCGGTTACCCGAAAACCCTGGCGTTCCAGCATGTCGCGGCTTAGTTCGCGGATTAATGGTTCTTCCTCGACGAGCAAAACGGTTGGTGTATCGGGTGCCGTCAGCGGCAATCCGGGTGTTTCGCTTGTATTACGCAGCGACTTTGCTCCCAATTCCAGAGGCAGGCGTATGACGCACTTAATACCGCTTTCACCTCCTTGCCCTGAGATCGTTTCGGCCGTCATCGAACCGCCATACTGAGCAATAATTGCCTGCGAAGTGGCCATGCCGATCCACTCATTTTTCGACGTCGACGCATCGCCGGCTTTTCGGTGGGTGGTTTGTTGCACCGAAATGGCCACGGACGGCCTGCTTCCTTCTTCCGTTGCGTCCATCCCTGGCGTGAGTCCGCCCTCGATATTAGTGTTAACTTCGATATGCTTTACGCCATCGCCAAAATCTCGGGCGTGAATGAGAAAGCTCGTCACAATCTGTTGCAAGTGAACGGGATCGGCAAGAACGGGAGCGGGAGCGTCACCGACATGCAGAGTGACGGAATTCTCCGGACCAGCCAGGCCGATCAGGGTCGGCTCCAGCCTCCGGACGAAAACGTTAACATCGAGCGCATCCTGCTCTGTGGTCAGGCGTTGGCTGAAATCGAGAATTCGCAGAGTTAGATCCTTCGCGCCGTCCATCGACTTCGCAACGCCTTCCAGTCGTGGGCGCGCCGGGTGATCCGAAGGCAGCGATTGCAGAACCTGCTGAAGTCCATTCATCATGCTCATCCCGACGGTGCGAAAGTCGCGCGCGATGCCCCCCGCCATCCTGCCCAGGGCCTGCGCAGTTTGTGTCTGAAGAAGCTGTTTCTCCAGACGGAGCGACTCGGTCACATCGGTCAGTGTGCCCTCATAATAGAGCACCTGGCCGCTATCGTCTCGCACCACGCGAGCGTTCTCCCGGACCGTAATAATCCGATGATCGCGAGTGCGAAGCTGAAACTCCACATTGGCGTAGCTGCCGTCCCGTTCCAGTCTTTCGCGGAGATTACGATGAACGTCAAGGTCCACGAAAGTGTCGCGCACCACGCCCGGCACGTTTAGTTCCTCCGGGCTCGTGAATCCCACAATGCGCAGCAGTTCGGGATTCGCCGCGAGTATCCTGCCATCGGGTGTTGTTTGGTAGACGCCCTCTCGAATGTTTTCAAATAGCTCGCGGAATCTGCGTTCCGAACGCCTCAAAGCCTGCTCTGCCTTCTTGCGCTCGGTGATATCGGTCATCATCGTGAGGACACCGGGTTCATTCCCGTCTCCGGACCACGCGCTTGAGCACGCAAGCGTCCAGACCTCGGTGCCATCGGAGCGGCGCAGTCGGCGGTCGAACTGTTCACGCGCACCGGCACGGCGGTTTTGAAAGCGTATTCGCTCCATCGGGAGATCTTCGGGGAAGAAGAAGTCCGCCGCCTTCCGGCCTCTTACCTCGCAGCCCAGCATTTCAGCGATGCGGGGATTGGCGTAGCCGATCACACCGGCAGAATCGACCATCCAGATGCCTTCGCCGGAAGTCTCTACCAGATGTCTTTGCCAGTCTTCACCGCGCGCAGCCCGGTTCTTCGCGACACGCAGTTGGTGGCCACAGAAGCAGACCACACCCGTCTCTGCAAGATAAATCGCGTGGTGGACGGCTAGCTGCACCACGGTCATTCCCGACCCGCGCGTGTCCAGAACATACCAGGCCGTTGTCAACACGGCCGCAACTACGGCGGGGCCGGTACTGGTCCACCATACGCATCCGATGACAGCGGCAAGGCCCAATAGCGGGAGCGATACAGGGATGCCAATCAGTCGAGTGAGTTCGAACCGGACGCCGACGACAGCTGCGGTTGCCAGCGCGGCAAATAGATAGCCCGCCCAGGTGGATCCGGAAAGTTTGCTATTTGCCGATGGCATGGAATTCGAAGCCAGTTACCCCGGATAAATATTCTTTCATGCGATCTCTCGCTCCACATTGTCGGGTGGGCGCAGTATGGAAATGACCACGCCGAAAATGACCACGACTACCGCGCCGATTACGTTATACCAGAGGAACGCAATCTTAGTAAATATGGCACAGGCGACGATGGTCGCTTCACCAATCAGCAACGCCCAGAAGGCAGCGCCGCCTCGCACGCGCGGGAAGAAAAATCCAAGTGTGAAGGTTCCCAGCATGACCGGATAAAAAAATGAGCCAACCTGATTTACCGCCTCCACCAGCGAGCCGAGATGTCGCGCGTACTGGGCGAAAGCCACTGCCCAGGTCCCCCACAACGCGGTGAAAACTCTTGACGCAAGAAGGTAATGTCGATCGGAGGCGTTCGGCTTGAAGTGCCGGCGGTAGATATCCATGACACTCACGGCGGCCAGAGAGTTCAGTTCGCCGGAGCTCGATGACATAGCCGCCGTGAAGATTACCGCAATCACGAGTCCCACAAAGCCTATTGGAAAATACTTCGTTACAAACGAGAGAAAGATATAGTTTGTGTCACTGAAGCCGCTTTGGCCCTCTGACTTCTGGTAGAGATGGATGGCGGCCGCGCGGGCGATGTCAGTATCGTGTTGGGCCGCGCGGTAGTCCGCGGTGGCTGTGTCCAGTGCCACTGCGTTCCCGGCTTTGCGGGCCGCATTCAGAGAACGGGCAGCACGCTCGCGCCTCGCAAACGCTCCGTCAAAATCCGTCTGAACCTGCGTAAACCCCGGCTGCTTAGCCAGGGCCTTCATGGCATCTTTTTGGAACAGCAGTGGCGGCTGGTTGAACAAATAGAATACGAAAACCATTGCGCCGACGAAGAGAATAAAAAACTGCATTGGCACCTTGGCCATTGCGTTGAACAAAAGACTGAGGCGACTTTGTGCCACGGACTTACCGGTTAGGAACCGCTGCACCTGGGACTGGTCGCACCCAAAGTACCCCAGGAACAGAAAGGTGCCGCCAAACAGTCCGCTCCAAACGTTGTAACGATTATTCCAGTCGAGTTTGAGGTCGACGACATTCAGTTTGCCGACCGCGCCAGCCAAATACACCGCATCGCCGAAACCCACGCCGTGCGGCATCAAAGAGATGACCGTGACGAGGGCCAGGATCAGGCCGGAGAAAATGACGCTCATCTGCAAAACATCCGACCACGTAACGGCAGGAATACCGCCAGTTGTCGTGTACACCACGCATACCAGCCCGATGATGAGAGTAGTGATACGATCTGGCCAGCCGAAGATGGAACTCATCACAATAGCCGGCGCGTAGATCGCAATACCCGCAGCCATGCCCCGAGAAACAAGAAACACCACCGATGTTAATGCGCGTGTCTTGGCGTCGAACCGGCGTTCCAGATATTCGTAGGCCGTGTATACCCCGGCCTTGTGGAAGATGGGGACCGCTGTAGCCGCCAGAATTACCATCGCAATGGGCAGGCCGAAATAAAACTGTACGAAACGCATGCCATCTACGTACGCCTGTCCAGTGGTAGCAATGAATGTAATAGCGCTCGCCTGCGTCGCCATGATGGAAAGTCCCATGGCATACCAGGGCATGGACTTACTCGCGAGCAGGTAGTCGTTGATATCTCTTCTGTTGCGCCGCCCTCGCCACAAGCCGAACGAGGGGATCGCGATCATGGCGAAAACCATGACCACCCAGTCGATTTGGCTCATTCGCCAGTCCGCCCGCCGGCCCGAGTCGCCATCATGAGAAGTACCGCGTGAAGCCGTAAAAAATCAGGATCAGAAAAGCCAGCCAACCTATGGCAGTCAGGTATACATTCTTCCAAGTGCCCAGAATCGGCGGTGGTTCCGGGTCGAACGTTGCCTCCGGCAGCTTGAATTTCATTCGCCGATCAATTCTCCCCGCAATACGGTCACGGCCTGGCCCGCCAGGAAGACGCGATCCTGCTGATGACGTACCCTCACAATTCCACCGCGTGGCGACGCCTGGTAGCCGGTCATCTCGTGTTTTCCGGTTCGCGAAGACCAGTACGGCGCCAGCGCGCAGTGAGCGGAACCGGTCACGGGGTCTTCATCGATGCCGGAGCCCGGAGCGAAGAACCGCGATACAAACTGATATTCATGCACGTGCGCGGCGTCTGCCAGCGATGTCGCGATGATGCCTCTTACCGGGAGCTGGCGCAGTAAATGATGATTCGGTTGGAGTGCGCGCACCGTTGCTTCGTCCGCAACTTCCACAAGATAATCGAACTTACTGCGTCCAGCGAACACGAATTCACAGCCGATTGCCTCCTGGAGTTGACCGGGTGGATCAGCCGGTTCCACAAACGTGGCGGGGAAATCCATCTCGATCCAGTGGCCGATACGTATGCAGGTCAGCAGTCCGCTGCGGGTGTGAAAGCGCGCCGTTGCATGCGGCGGCAAATGGCCGTCCTCCCAAAGCACATGAGCGCTCGCAAGCGTGGCATGTCCGCAGAGATCAATTTCGACCGTCGGTGTAAACCAGCGTAGTTGATACGCTCCATGATCTGTCGCATCCGGTACCAGAAACGATGTTTCTGACAGATTCATCTCGCGCGCCACATTGCGCATCCATTGTTCGTCCCGAGCCGCCTTCAGAACGCACACGGCCGCCGGATTCCCCTTAAACGGAGTCGCGGTGAAAGCGTCTACCTGAACTATCGGCACGCCGGGAACGGACATGCTCTAATTATGGCCGATTCCATGGCCTGATTAGAGCGGAATTATAATCTGGCCGATAAGATGGTTTGATTTTACGTTTGGCCCGGGGCCTGTTATTCTCCGGGTAAGGAGCATTCAATGGATAGCCTGTTGCAGGAACTCATCGCAGTGGACTCCGATGTTGCATTGAATTTCTTCGCGGAAAATCTGCGCGAAACCGCGGGGTCCAGGCGTCTCAGGGAAGACGAAATGTTCTACGTTGCCAGCGTGCTGGCGCATTACGCACAGACCTCGCGAGCCGATAATACCTCGATACCTCCCATGGCCGGACTATCGGATGTCTTCGACAACTTTGTGTTGCAGACCATCACCGCCAGTGATTCCGAGTTGCTTGAGATCGGCGGATCGCAGATTCTTCTTTTCGCGGGTTTCTTCCGCGACCAGATGGTGCGCAGGCACAACGTGAGATGGTACGACCAGATCGGTCAATCCTTGTACGAACGTGCGAGTCAGCATTCGCGGAACGCCTCCAAACGGCAACTGTTCGATCGCCTTGCCGGAACCTTCCCGGAATGGACGGGAATTTGCAGCAATATGAGCAGAGCGCTTCGCGAGAACCGGCTGTTGCTGAAGTTCAACTAGAGATTCTGAATCAACGCCGGCGGTCACGCCATTCGCGCGTTTACAAAAGCTTGAAGTTGAGCTGGATCTGTGCGCGAACGCTCACGGGCATTCCGTCCTTCGTTCCCGGTTTGAAGACCCATTGCCCGACGGCCTCAACCGCCTTCTGGTCCAATCCAGGATCAAGCGAGCGGACCACCTGAATGTTACGCGCCTTGCCGTCTGCCCCGACCGTTACGGAGAGTATCACCGAGCCCTCGATCTTATTGGCCTTCGCTTCCTCCGTGTATCCAGGGTCGCTCTTCTCGGCAACCGTTGGAGCCGACACACCGTTGCCGACGCGATATTCGCCATCCTGTAATGGGGGCAACACTGTTTCAGATGGTGTGCTGACAGGCGGTCGCGCCGCGGCGGCGGACGGCATTGCCGCCTTGGCCGCATTAGTGATCTTGGACTGCATCGCGGACATAATCTCCGCGACCGAAGCCGAAGTGTAATCCTCAGGGATCACAAAAACGGAATCGGCAACTGGCGCAGTGGAGAGCTTGGTCAGTTCCTGCGTCATTTCCATCAACGGAGCGTCCGCGTTGACGCGTGCCAAGGGGTTATTTGTCCCCGGATTTCGAGTCAACGCGGCGAGCATCGGCATGAAAATCTGCCCATTCATCCTCAATGTGACGGAGTGAGTGGAGGAGATTTCTTTCATGATTGAGCCCATACTGTCAGCGATGCCAGGGAACTGCTTCAGCACTTTCTGAATGGAGTCGGTCGGATTGGCGCTGCCGAGTGTCTGCAGGCCGGAAGCAACAAACTCGCGAAGCGCCGGGTTAGCCGCCACCTCTTCTGGCTTGGCCATCCAGATATCCAACACGACCTTCATCATCGGTCCGGACGGCAGGTTTGCCATGGCAGGCATGCCCAGCGAGATCGTGATCTCATGCTCCTCGGCTTGGATGCCCTGAATCGTTTCCGTGCGGCCAGTCACCTTCGAGTCGGCTGTCATCTTCATGGACGCGATCAGGCTCTGCGCAGCGGCGGGAGTCTGCGGCATCGCGCTCGCAATCTGCTCGGCATATTGGCCAAGCGTGACGGTCGCGAAGTGCCGGTTATCGCGGTCCAGCAGTGTGATCCGATCATTCGGCACGTCGGCGACCATGTTGATCAGACCGGACGTCATGTAAATCCTGCCGCTCTTCACCATGATCGTCGTTTCCGTCGGCTTCACTGCGCCAATCACCGAACTCATCGCTTGCGCCATAACGGCAGGCATTGAAGCGCTCGGTCTGGTAGCCATCTTGTAAGTCAGGGTGACGTCGGCCTGGAGAAGGGATGGGATCGTGAGCACGCAAACGATCGCGAAATGGCGCAAAGACATAATGATGGGCACTCCATCACAAGCTTAGCGCCCTGGAACGGCAACCCTGTCGCAATGGGTCAGCACAACTCTATGTGAATTGGTAAACTGAGGGGCGTTCACAGAAACCCGATAACAAAACGTGACTCAACAGACTCAGAGTTCGCTGCTCCTCATTGCCACCGTCTTGCTGACTGCTGGCGCGGGCGTTACCCTCATCCCATGGTCTAATCACATGGTGAGCGACCTTGGTTACCATACTCTCTGCCCGTTTGCGCCTTACAGCACGTTGACACTGTTGTTTCTGGCGGGGTTGGCCTGGGTGGTTCGCGGGTACATGAATCAGCCGCGCGCCTAAGACTACGGTCCATAATTGTTTATGGAAGACTGCACAATTCACCCCAGCATGAAATCGATCTACGCAGCGTGGGTCGCTGCTCTGTTGGTTGTGCTCGCATGCATGTGGGCACTCCACAGGTCTGCTGAAGACGTACCGGGGTGGGTGTGCTTCCTGCCATGCATCGTGCTGCTGTATCCCGTCAGCATGCAGCTAAAGCGCAGCATGGTGACGCTTCGGATTCACGACGGGCATCTCACCCTGGAGACAGGCTTCCTCTCGCGCACCCGACGTACACTCGATATGGCGAAGATACAGGACGTAACAGTCCAGCAGACTTTCCCGCAGCGTCTGATGGGTGTGGGCGACATCATGCTCGAAAGCGCCGGTGAAAGTGGCACCATGGGTATTCAAAATCTGGACAGCCCCCGCGAAGTCGCCGACGCTATCATCGCGGGTTCCAGAGGTTCCGTCAGGCGCTCTCTGTAAGTCCGCTGTCACTTTTTGGCAGGGGTGATGTCAGTCAGCGGAAGATCCCAGTGTGCCAGTAAGATCTCAAACCGCCGCTGTTCTTCGCGTGTGTACGTCGCCTGATCCGGCCAAAGTTGCTTGATGAGCCGGTCTTCGTCGGGATTGGCCGTCGTCCCCAGCGTGGAATTCTTAAATACGATGGTGACGCGATAATCCCAGCGTGCGTCTTCAGTCATGTGATTCGACGGCGTTTCAATCTTTACCGACAGCATCCGGCCACTTTCCACCATCTTCTGCAGCAACGGATAGTGGTTCTTAAGGAAGAGTTGCAGGAATTCTTGCTGGTGCCCCCATTGTGTCTTGTAATAAAACTCAACAGCATACGGTTGATCCGACCCGCCGTGCGGTGGTGCGCCCTGCGCAAACATCAGCGGTGCCGTCATCAGGAACACCAGCGCCAGAAGCAGTTTTTTCATGGCTATCTCTCCAGTTGCCTTCGTCAGGCTGAAACGGATTCTATCAGGTGTTTCAGGATCCGCCGAGCCGCCAGACAAGAAAGAGGGGCGCAAACCGTCGCCGGTCGCGCCCCTCGTTTCCCGCTTTGCTCTGTTTAACCCTACGGTTTCAGTGACGCCACGTACGCAACCAGATCCAGCATGTCATCCTGGCTGAGATTCGCCACTACCGGTTTCATCAGGCCTGTCCACAGACCCTTCCGCGTGCCCTGCTGCATGTCGTACATCTGTCGCATCATATAGCTCGGCGAACGGCCTGCAATCGTTGGTACCGGCCCGATGCCCCGCAGATCGGCTCCGTGGCACATGCCGCACTGCCCGGATTTCGCGAGCGCCTCACCCTTCTTTACGCTGCCTACCGGGACGTACGCGATAAAGCCGGAATGCGGATTCCGATAAGTCTCCGTCATTTCCGCGCTCAGGGGCACTTCGATGATCCGGTCGCCGAGCGGCTCCGTTTCGGTGCCATCCAGCGCGAGGAACAGCCCCACATTAATACGTGTCTTCGGGGCAGTCGTTGATTCCTGCACCTTGATCCACTGCTTGAACGGAAGCGCGGCGTAATACTCGGCCGAGGCCTGCATTTCTTCCGGCGTCATCGCCTTCGCAATCGAGGCCATCGCGCCCGTGTTCTGCTTGCGTGTATCGGCGCTCTTGCGATTACCTGCGGCAAAGTCCTTCAGCTGCTGGATAAAGTATTCAACCGGGAAACCGTCAACACCGGCATTCTCCGCGCGCCCCTGGCCGCTAGGATAGTGGCACAGCCCGCAAGCCCGGATATCCGGCCGCCGACCCTTTGCCACGATCTCTGGCATTGTTGGATGTTCGTTAGGGAACCAATCCGCGGGGCCGAACCCGTCGTTCACCTGCGTTCGTGTAAACTCCAGCGTGCTGCCGTCAAGATGGAGCATCGTTGTGTCGGGAGCCTGCGGTCCCCGTCCGGCGCCACCACGGCCCGATCCACCTCTTCCGCCACCGGAGCCGCCACGGCCACCACCGCCGGGGCCGCCAGCCGGAGCAGTCGAAAGGCCGGTCGTAAAGCCATACGCCCATGCCGGCGGGTCTGCCGCGCTCGCCAACCACGCACCCGCGATCATGATGGTCAAAATAAAGATGGAACGTTTCATACCTGTAGCACTCTCCGGTTTGGCCGATGGCTTGCATCGGGT
>CAIKAS010000218.1 GCA_903825445.1 uncultured Acidobacteriia bacterium | reverse complement strand
GCTGCCGCGGCGGCGTTGGCAGCAGGCAGAACCTTGATCTCCGCTCGCTGGAATCCGAACTTGTGTCCGTTTTCGTCGATCAGGTTGATCTGGCAGGTGTAGACACCGGTTGGCAACTGCGAGAGCGGTACCTGGAACTTCACCGGCAGGGTCTGGCCTCGCAGGGGAATGAACGTATCCATGCGCACAGGCTGAGACTCGAACATCTTGTTCTTGCCACGGAAGAACGTGAGGGTCGCGGCCACGCTGGGTTTCTGGTCGGCACCCAGTGATGGATCGTAGACTTCCATATAGACATAGAGATTTTGATCCTTACGGAACACGCGGGTGATGCTGGGGACGAGTTGCTGTCCTTCTTCCACCAGCGGGTTGGCGTCGGCTACCTTGCTGTTCGGATCGGCCTTGGCGAGGGCGCTCTTTGTGGACTGGCGCTGGCTGCTCAGGACGATGGAACTGGTCTTGATCTTAGCGGGCTGGTCGGCGGCCAGATCCGGAATCACAATAGTCGAATCGTAGGTTCCCATCTTGCCGGTTTCGTTTTCGCGCGTGAGGAACTTCAGCTTGTAGGTCCCGGGCGGCACGGTGAAGCCGGTGTCATAGGCGATTGGCCTGCTGTTGAGCTCAGTCAGCGTGGAGGCAGCGAGCGGAATCGTGATACCGTCGCGCACGACGCCTTTGATCTGATCATGGGTATCGCGTAACTGCCCGATGAAGTCGAGATCCGTTTTTGTGTTTCCTTTACTCTTGGCCAGCGCGACTTCCGAGCCGGGGATCTTCACGCTGAACGGCACGAAGTAGCGATCGCGGGCGAGACGGAAATAATTGATTTCGACGGCAAGCGTAAGATCCGTGATGGGGTCACCGAGGATGAGAGCCTGTTGCAGCTGATCTTCTTTATCCGCAGCGGTGAATTTGCCGAAGTCCTTTTCGGCGAAGTAGCCGTGTTTGTAATCGAGTTTGGCGGAGGCGGCGTCCGTACGATTCAGCTTGACGCTTACGGTACGGTACTTGCCATCCATCTTGCTGTTAGTGCTGTAGTAGCCGAGGATGTAGTAGCTTCCGATATCGTCACGGGCCTGTTCGAGACCGAGAGTGAGATTGTTATCTTCGGCGAACAACTTACCGCCGGTATCGGCAGCAAGAGTGGAGAGAGTTTCCTGAGCGGTATCGTTGGCCGCGCCGCCGCGTCCGCCGCCGGAGCCAGCTGTGGCACCAGAAGTGAAGAGGCTGGAGCCCTTACCCGACGCCGTGGTCGCATCACCACCGGGAGCGGAGGCTGTCATGCCGCGGGCATCAATCGGATCAATAGCCACATTAGACTTCTTGCAGACGTTGACGGCTTTCAGAAGTTCAGCCTGGTTATCGGTACCGGACTGGGTGATGCCGCTCGAGAAATACATGAGGGCTTTCTTTTCCGGAAAGCCCGCGAGCATCTTGCAGGAAGTTTCGATCGTCGTCAGTTTCTTATCTACGTTGAAAATGTCGAATTCAGACTGGTCCGCACTGAAAGTATTGTCGTCGGAGGTATCACCGGCACCGAGGCTTCCGGCCATATCACTGCCTTCACCGATGTGGAATTTCTTCACAGCAGCTTCGAGCGCGTCTTTGTCGTCAGTGAAGTCCTGAGAGATCTCAAGCGGCCCGGTGGTCGCCATCATGATCGTGACAAGGTCGGCAGGCTTCAACTGGCTGTGGATGAAGTCGATGGCCGTCTTCTGCACACGAATCTGTTCGGCGACAGCCATGGTGCTCATGTCGAAGAGCATAGCGACAAGGCGGCGATCCTGATAGCGAATGATGGGCTTGGCCGCGCCCGGCTTGGTTGCTACCTGCGCCGGCTCTGGAGCCTTCACAGCGGGGGCAGGCTGGGCGGTCTGAACGATCGCACCTGAGATAGCTGCCGCGGCGGGCTTGGGAGCCGCAACAGGAGCCACAGGCTTCGCAGCAGGAACTGGCGGAGGAGGCGTATCAAGATCCAGCTTCTGGAAATCG
>CAIKAS010000217.1 GCA_903825445.1 uncultured Acidobacteriia bacterium | reverse complement strand
TTCATCGCCTGCGTGGCGCTCTGAACCGTCTCTCGCGCCTTTGTCATGAGGCCATCGGCATCCACCGCGCGATCAGAGTTCTGCTGCGTGGTGGACGAAATATCCCTGAGCGAGGCCATGGTTTCCTGGAGGCAGGCGGCCTGTTCATGGGCATCCTGCGCTACCACGCGGCCTGATTCGGCCATCTGACCGGAAGCTTCCGCGGCGTCGTCAGCGGAACTGCGCACGCCATCGATCACGCGAAGAATCGGACCGGTAATGGACTTCCGGATCGTCATCGTGACGATTACCGAGGCGAGGCACAGCGAGCCCACGAAGAGCATGAGGCCGATCCAGCGCTGGTGCTCGGAACCTGCCTGCGCGACTTTCAGCTTGTCCTGCAGGGCACGGGAGTAGGAATCTTTTGTGCGTTGCAGCGATCCCTTAATAGAGTCGGTCTGCGTGGCGAAATCGTGAATCCGGGACATCATCTCCGGGGTCATGGCGGAGGAGTTGCTCGCCACCGCCTTGTACGCCTCACCTGCGTCCGAAACGAACGAGGCGATGGTGGAACCCAGTTTCCTGGTTTCCCCGGCGTTTTCGGGCGGCAGATTCTCCATGCCGGCAACCTGATTGATCAGAGTTGCGGCAGTCTGCCCGTCCTCGATACCGTGATCGGCCGCCGAGGAATCCTGGGTGACTACCGCATCGCTGAAACTCTTCACGGCCCGCTGAAAGGCGGCGTCCGCTTCCTGGCTCTTTTGCGCCGCGGGGAAGAGGTCGCCCGAGGCGGAGGCGAGATCGCGCTCCATACTCCTGCCCTGCAACTGCTCCAGGGTTGTGGAGAAGACGAAGCCCGCGACGAACACACCGATACTGAGCCAGATCTTGGCAGTTATACTCAGACTCTTCATGGGCCCCTACTTCACTTCCAGCGCTTTGACGCCGGCGGTGGTGGGAGCGGAACTCACATATCCGATCGCACCCTTGGTTTTGGCGACGTAAGATTCCACTTCGGCATCGGTCGCAAGGATTTTCGGCATGGAGCCTTTGCCGGTGAAGACGAGACTCCGGTAATACGTATCCAGAGCGCTATCGGTCTTGCCGAGATACTCCTTGAGAAAGCTTTCATGCACGGCTCCTGCTTTGAGGAGAACCGGCTCCACGTGAGTGCCATCGTGCAGCGACGTCTTCGTGATGAGAAAGACGCCTTTCAGTTCATCCAAAGAGATGGATGTCTCCGGCACACTGGCATTGGCGATGACCTTCAGGTCTCCGGCGGTGGCGGAACCGACCAGGCAAGTGAGGGCGATTCCGGCGATCATTAGATTAAATTTGTTCATAGATTTGCACCAATTTCGTCTTTCCGTGATTTCGGGAGCGAACTAGAAGTAGAAGCCTGTGCGGACGACCAGCAAGTCCGTGGTGGGCTTCATTCCATCGGGATTCGAGCGCAGGTAGAAGCCGTGCGCGGAATACAGATCGCCGTAACCATTGATGAAGTGGCCTTCCACTTTCACGTCCCACCAGTGAGTTATGTCGTACTTAACGGTCATGGTCTGGTCGAAGATGTGGTTGCCAGCGGGATCAGAAGAGGCCGGGTTGTCGACATAGAAGCGCGAGTGATAGCTGCCAACTTCGAGCTTCTTGCTCAGGCGATAAGCCGCTGAAGCAAACCAGCCGCTCGAGCCCTGATTCACCGGACTGCCGCTGCCGAGAACCGTGAAGAGGTAAACGATGTTGTTGCGGCGATACTCAGCATCGAGGTGCAGCTTGCCGATGGTGTAGTCCACATAGCCGTCACTCACGTGATCCGGCATGCTCGTCAGCGTGTAGGGGGCGTTGCCGAGGGCGGTATAGGTGCCCTTGATGGTGTCCGTTTCATCGACGTACGAGCCGCCCATCATCAAGCCGGGAACCGGGGTATTCCAGCGAACGTCCGTGCCAACCAGGGTGCCGTTCCAGCTGTCGTTCGGAATTCCGGTATCCTGGGTGCTGAAGTAGTAACCGCTGCGCGATTCGTCGGAGCGCTTTCCGGCGTAGGCCGTGTAGCTCAGGCTGCCGGCTTTGCGGAGACCAATCTGGCCGTAGATATCGCCGCCCGTGTGGGCAATCAGCGAAGTGCGCAGATCCGTGGGATAGAGCGACTGCGGAAGCAACGCCCAGGTGTGGAGCGATTCGGCATCCTGCGTGTCGTTGTACAGACCAAGGGTGGTCTTCACTTTACCGGCGCGAAAGCCGAGCCAGTCGCGAAACTTGTAATCGACGAAGGCCCAGTCGAGAGTGAAACGTCCGCCGCCGAGCTGCCCGATGTCGCGGATGTAACCCTGAGCGCCGACACGGAGCTTGTCATTCAGATGAGTGGACAGGTTGAGCCCGCCATCGGTGAGCGCAAAGCTGCCGTTGGTCGTATCCATGGTCAGATAGTTGTTCTGGTTCGACAGGGCGAAACCCTGCGAGGCAAAACCGTGCATCTGAATCTGATACCCGTCAATGGAGAATTGTGAGAAGCTGGCCTGCGCGTGGAGCGTACCCGTTCCCGCGAGAATGGCGGCGGCGCACAAAAGTGTGGTTGAAAGCAGTTTTGAGTTCATAGGGGATTTGTCCTTCAAATACCCATATCGGCCGCGTGGCGGAGGTCTTTCCGGAAGGGCGCTGGTTTCACGCAGATGCCGCAGGGTTCTCGCAGATGGGCGCGGAGACCATGCTGACCCAGTGGCAGACATGCCCGTGCAGCACCATCGATGACTTTTTCCGCGATTTCACCACTGGGTGGGTACAGATGGACCCGCGCCTTGGCACGCCGATGTGGAAGTGTGACTTCTGTGTCCAGCGGCGCAAGGTCGAGCGATTTCACGCAATCCAGCTACGGCTTGGTTAACTTCTGATGAGAGAAGCCTGTCTTTTCAAAGGAAAGAGCAATTTCTGAACGATGGCCCTTAGATTGCACCTCGCCGACCCCGACAGGACAATGGTGTCCGGCCAGAGAGGTGTATCTATCTATGAGGAATGTCGCCAGAGGTATCGGGAACAGATTTACAGCAAGGCCATGGCGGATTGCGCTTCTTCTTGTGGCCGCGCTCACCATGGCTGGCGCCGGGAGGAATACCGGCACCAGCACTGCAGTTGTGGCCGGCACCAAGCGGCAGGTCACTGATCCGGTGATCAGCGCTCCGGGCGCGACGGGCCTGAATCTGGTAATCAATTCCGCTTCCATCGCGGCGAATGGGACTATCACGGCAACATATACGGTCACTGACGTCTCCGGACTGCCGCTGGACATCACGGGCGCTGCGACCACGGGCGTGGTCGCAGTCACTATGGTCGCTGCTTACATCCCGAACAACGGCGAGCAATACACGGCTTATACGACCAAAGTTTCTTCCGGTACAGCTGGCTCATTTACGAATGCGGGGCCGGATTCCGGCGGCACGACCACAGCGCTGGGTAACGGCAAGTATCAATATGTATTTAAGACGCTGGCTCCAACCGGCTTCGACGCAACGGCAACTCACACAATCGGCGCCTACGCGAAGCGCACGCTGACGGCGTATGGCTTACCGAACGAACTGGCGACAACGACTTTCAACTTCGTGCCCAACGGGAGTCCGGTTACCCACGTCCGCGACATTGTGGAAACGGCAGCCTGCAACCAGTGCCACGACGAACTTTCTCACCATGGCGGCCAGCGCCGACAGGTGGCGTTATGCATTATGTGCCACCAGCCACAGTCGCATGAAGAGACGGTGGGCAACACAGTGGATTTCAAGGTCATGATCCACAAGCTCCACTTTGCTTCACAGCTGCCGAGCGTATTGGCCGGCGGGACCTACAACCTTTCTGGCACTAACTATTCCTCAATCGTATTTCCGGCCTCGGCTCAGGCTTCCGATAACGGCATGACCGCAGGTTTCCGCTGCACGGTTTGCCACAGCCAGACGGCGGGCGCGGCGCAGGCTACTTACTATGCAACGCATCCGAGTTCGGCGGCCTGCGGATCGTGCCACGACAACATCAATTTCTCGACCGGCCTGAACCACCCTGGCGGTCCGCAACCGGACGACACACAATGCTCCAATTGCCACATCCCGCAGGGCGAGCTTCCGTTCGACGCCTCCGTTATTGGCGCGCATTCGGTGCCAGAGGATCTGGGTCCGGGAAGTGCGTTCCCGTCACTGGGCGGCGTTCAGATTACGCTCAACAGCGTGACCAACGGCGTGGCGGGGAAAGCCCCGACAGTGAATTTCACGATACAGGATGGAAGCGGCAAGGCGCTGCCTTACTCGCAGATGGGTTCGCTCAACTTCCTGATGGCTGGCCCGACGACCGATTACGGGTATACGAGCTTCGGCGCATCGACACCGGGCTACGTCACGGAAGCGACATCGGCATCGACCGTCAACTGCAGCACGAGCAGTGTCTGCACTTACACCTTCACGCATGCGCTGCCAGCCAATGCCAAGGGTAGTTACGCGATCAGCTTCTATGGGTCGCGTTTGCCGGAGACGATTCTTCCTGGCGACACAACCCAGCAAATCGTTACGGAGACTCCGATGAACAACGTGATCTACTTCTCCGCAGACGGTTCACCGGTGCTGAGCCGCCGCGCCGTTGTCCAGACTTCGAATTGCAACAATTGCCACTATTCGCTGGAACTCCACAATGGGCAAATGAAGAATACGCAAACGTGCATCATGTGTCACAACCCATCGAATACAGACGCCGCGAACCGACCGACGGCCAATGTGGTGGCACAGCGGTCACTGCCCGCGGTGGGCATCGACTTCAACCTTTTGGTGCACAGAATCCACGACGGAGGCAACCTGGCGGCGCTGGGCGCGAGTTATACGGTGATCGACAGTCAGGGTAATTCGAACGACTTCACAACCACCTGGTATCCGGGATTCGACACCAGCGGAAACGGAAACATGCTGGCGAACTGCTCGATGTGCCATAACAGCAACACCGAGCAAGCGCTCCCGGTGGGGTTGAACGCGACCACAAACGGGCAGGCGTATATCAATCCGACTCCGGCCGTTACGGCGGCATGCACGGGTTGCCATGCGGATGCGACTACGTCCGGCCACGCCTCGGTGATGACCTCGGCGAATCAGGGCGAAACCTGCAACGTTTGCCACAGCAGCGCGACGGTGAACGGCATTCTGCCGCCATTCTCCGTGGCGGTGGCGCATACTCTTTACTAAACGAACTGAACACACCCTGCCGCAACTCCTAAACGTTCGGGAGTTGCGGCAGGGGTACGGTTACATTACGCATGCGCAACGCCTGTCCCGATCATCGCCGCAACTACCGAATCAGCGGAGTTGCGGCGTTTCTGCTTCTTGCCGGTAGTCTGGCGGCGCAAAAGCCCACTATTGTTCCCAAGACGTTTGGAGACGATTATGCGGGTTCTGCGATGTGCCAGATCTGCCATGAGGACAATTTCAACAACGTCACGCACACGAACGCGCATCGGGTACTGGAGACGGATCCAAGGTATGGGTATCAGGATCATGTTTGCGAGGCTTGCCACGGGCCGGGGGCGAAGCACGCGGCAACTGGCGACATTTCATTCATTCGTTTTCCTTCGAAGCTGTCCGCAGCCGAGACGGACAAGATGTGCCTCAATTGCCATCTGAATCAGCCGACGCACGCGGGTCGAATTCAGAGCACACACGCGAAGAATGCGGTTTCATGTCCGAGCTGCCATAAGATGCACGTGAATGGCGGCGCTCAGCTGGTAGCGCGGAAGAACGCCGATGTGAACGCGCTCTGCGAGAGTTGCCACGCCAATGTGAAGGCGCAGTTCGAGATGCCTTTCCGGCACAAGATTCCGGAGAACGCGATGAAGTGCGTGGATTGCCATAATCCGCACGGAACCGTTCGCCCCACGATGACGCAGACGTTTGCCGCCAGCGAGCCGGGTTGCCTGCAGTGCCACGGAGATAAGCGCGGCCCTTTTACGTTTGAACATGCGCCGGTGAAATTCGATGGATGCACGGCGTGCCATGAGCAGCATGGATCGGCAAACCCGCGCATGCTGATTCGCTCTCAGGTGAGACAGGTTTGTTTAGAGTGCCACGCGAACATGCCGGCGGCGGTGCCTGGCGAGAGCATCGCGATGGGCGTTGTGCCGCCCGCGATTCACGATCTGAACTCGCCGATTTATCAGAATTGCACGGTTTGCCACCAGAAACTGCACGGCAGCTATGTGGACAGGTTCCTGCTCAAATGAGACGCACTGTTATTTTCGGCATTATTGCGACGGGCTTGATCCCGTTTGCCACGGGGCAGACGCCGACTCCTGCGACACCGCCGGCGACAGCCGCGCCGACTACTCAAGCGACAGGGACGACAGCGGGTCCGGTTACATCAGTACCGGTCGTTAGTGACACCTCCGCAGCTCCTTCGACAAGCGCAGCGGCGCCTGCACCTGCGGCTGCGGAATCCCGGCCTTCGGGTGAGTCATGGATTACAGGTACAGTCGACATTGGTTACCGCTGGCTGGCAACGCCGGGCGGCAGCTTTGAAACGTATCGAAGCGTTGTGAACCTGGGACAGGGGGTCCGGCTGACCTCGCTCGATCTGACAATTCTGGAGCCGAGCCGACGCTGGTTCGACTCGATGCACGTTCGAGGTTCGGGCTGGGGCGGAGACCCTTATTCCGTTTTTCATTTCGACGCGAAGAAGGCAGGGCTATATCGCCTGAACGTTGACTATCGAGGCATTTCGTATTTCAATAATCTGCCTGCCTATGCGGACCCGTTGCTCGCGAATGGGATAACGCTCGACGAGCAATCGTTCGACAAGCATCGCCGGATCACGAGCGTGAATCTTGAGATCCACCCAGGCAGAGCGTTTACGCCGTATATCGCGGCGGAGCGCGATTCGAGCACGGGAACAGGCGTGACGGTATTCCAAAGCAGCGGCAACGAGTATCCGATCGCCGACACAACCGATGATTCAACGAATTTGCTGCGAGCGGGATTTCGGGCGGCATTCCGGCATTTCGACGCTACGGTGGAAGAGGGCTACACGAATTTCCGCAGCGACCAGAACGATTCGACGGCAACTAAGAACAATGGAGACAACTCCACGCCTGTCACCGGTCAAACGCTGGATTTGACGGGGCTGTTGCAGGACTACGGAATTCGGGGAAGCAGCAATTACACGAAGGCGATCGTGACATCCAGCCCAACGTCCTGGTTCGACATCTACGCGCAGGCTATGTACACGGCGCCACGCACGACCGTGAACTACCAGCAGTACGATACGGGCAGTCTGGTGATTCTGAGCCAGTTGCTCTTTTACAACAGCGAGCAGTATCTGGTGAGTTCGACGACGCGCTTCCCGCACACGACGGCGAATGTGGGCTGGGAAATCCGCCCGTACCACCGAATTCGCATTTTGCAATCGTACCTGACGGACCGGATGACAAACACGGGATCGGCGACGCAAAACGATACGGAATCGGCTGGTACGTCCACCGTGGCGCAGTCGATTGCGGCGCTGGATTCCACGCTGAATTACCACACCAGCCAGGCGGAAACGAACATTATGGTGGACGCCGGGCACGGCTTTACGATTCGCGCAGGCTATCGGTATGTGTGGGGCACGGCTACCGATGCAGTGCTTCCCGCGGACGGGCTGATCACGCTGCAACAAGACGGTTTGCGGCGCAATGTGGAAATGGGAACGGTGTCCTGGCGCCCGACGCAGAAGATTTTTTTGAGCGGGGAGGCCGAGGTGGGAGAGAGTGGCGGCACGTATTTCCGAACCAGCCTCTACGATTACCAGAGAGTCCGCGCCATGGGCCGTTATTCCTTTCTGAAGCACTGGCAGGCGTCGGGCGATTTCCGCGTCATGAACAATCATAATCCGCTGGCGGGAGAGTCGTACAAGTTCATCACCCACCAGGAATCGCTCACGCTGATCTACACGCCGCGAAGTAAGGCGGTGAATATCGACGCCACTTGGGAACACTGCGGCTACCACTCGAACATCACGTTTCTGGTCCCGCAATCGCTGACACCGGGCGATTCCGTATTCACGGAAAACTGTCATAGAATATCGGGGATGCTGAACGCGAATATTAAGAGCTTCGATAAACGGACGATCACGCTGGAGGCAGGCGGGGCGGCGGTGCTGACGTCGGGCACCAACCCGACGACGTGGTATCAGCCTACCGCAAAGGCGGTTGTTCCGATCTCGAAAAACGTTTCGGCATTCGGAGAGTGGCGCTATTACGGGTTTGGCGAACTGTTCTATCAATATCAGAGTTTCCGGGCGCACCTGGTGACCGTTGGTTTGAGGTACTCGCGATGAGAGTTTCCAATTTGCTTAACCTTAACAGGGTGCTGAATAACGGCCTTTCGCTACCGCTTGCTGGCGCGCGCGGCTCAGTAACAGCATCAGCGCTCGCCATTCTGGTCGGGCGCTGTTTTGCGGTTGCGCTGTTATCGACTGCGGGACTGAGTGCGGCGAATATTCCCGATATGGATTCGGCGCGCGGCGAACAGGTTTTCGTCGATATGGGCTGCATTCAATGCCATGAGTTGAACGGCAGGGGTGGACATGTGGGTCCGAACCTGATGCGGGTGCTGGACCGGGCGTTCACGCCGTCTGAACTCGCCAGCACCATGTGGAACCACGCGCCCACTATGTGGGCTAAGGGTGCGGAACGGAACGTTTCCGTCGGAAAACTCACGGTCAACAACGCTGCCGATTTGCTGGCGATGCTTTACGCCTCGCGATTCTTCGAGAATGCAGGCGATGCGGCGCGCGGCAAAGAACTGTTCACGGAGAAGGCCTGCGTTAAGTGCCACGGGATTACGCAGCCAGTGAATCCAAAAGCCAAGCCACTGAGCCTCTGGCAAGGGCTGGCTGACCCGGTCTCGCTGGTCAGCGCGAACTGGAACCATTCCTCGGATATGTGGGATGAGATCTCCAGGAAGAAGTTCCACTGGCCTACGATGAATTCGCAGGAAATGACGGATCTGCTGGTCTACATTCGTACGAGTTCGGCAGCGGCACGGGCGGAAAAACCCCAGTTTCACATCATGGCCGGAGAAACCGGGAAGGAACTGTTCACATCGCGAGGCTGCGCGGCATGCCACGATGTCACACACATCAAGGCGCGGGAGCTGACGCTGACGAGCATCGCGGCATCGATGTGGAACCATGCGACGTTCCTGCATAACAAGCCGCCAAGATTTGAAGGCGACGAGATGCGTTCGGTACTTGGTTATTACTGGGCAGGGCAGTTCTTCGGCGTCAATGGCAACGTGGCTCGCGGCAAGAAGGTATTTGAAGCCAAGCGATGCACGGAGTGTCATGCGGGCGCCGGACCGGGGCCGAAACTTGCTAGCCAGGCAGGTACGTTCAATCCGATCCGGATGGTTTCGGTGATCTGGAGCCATGGTCCTCAAATGCAGCAGCTGATGCAGCAACGGAATATTCCATGGCCGACGTTCAAGACGGGCGAGATGGCGGATCTGCTGGCATTTCTGAATGAGCAGACTACGAATTAGCGATCCAAAATAAGCAAAGGAGAAATGTATGAAGAAG
>CAIKAS010000216.1 GCA_903825445.1 uncultured Acidobacteriia bacterium | reverse complement strand
GCCCCCGGCACCGGCAAAACGGACCTCGTTTTCCGCGAGTTCCAGGCCGCTGTCCGCCAGGGCGCACCACACCTCCGGATCGTCGTGCCCACCGCGACCTTAGTTCGTCACTACCAGCACGAACTGGCACGCTCCGGCCTGGTTTTCGACCCGGCCACGGTAGTTTCCCTGAGCCGGTTTGCGGCAACCGCCGGCCTGCAGTTAGCGCCCGCCGGTCTCATCCGCGCTCTCGTACGCTCATCGCTGAAGCGCTTGTTCTTGCCGGAGTTCATGCAGGTGGCGTCCACCTCCGGGATGGCCGATGTGGTCCTCGAAACCATCACCCTGTTTGAGAACGCCGACTGCACCCCCGAACGCCTCTCGCGCGTGCGTGCGCTCTCGCCGCACGGCAAGGCTTTTCACCGGGTCTGGAAGGATGTGGATGCCGCGCTCGCCTCACGCGGTTTCGTCACCCGAGGGCAGTTGCTCCGTACGGCCATCGACGGCGTCAAGCCTGGAATCGTCTGGTTCGACGGCTTCTTGAAGTTCAGCCCGCTGGAGCGCGGGCTGATCCGCGCCGTCGCCGCGAAATGCGACCTCACCCTCACCCTCACCGATAGCCCCGCCACGGACGATGTGCGCCGCTTCGCCATCGAACTCGGCGCATCCGACAAACTGCTGACCGGTCGCCCGGCGCGCAGTCCGCAGACCATCGCGGTGCAGGCGCCCTCGCCAGAACGCGAAGCGGATGAGATCGCCCGTCGAATTCTTGCGATGCAGGCAGACGGCGGTGCTGCCCTGCCGCAAATCGCTGTCGCGCTGCGTGATGTCGATGCATGGCTGCCCTTGCTGCGAACCACGTTCGACCGGTTCGGCATTCCGGCCCGCTACTATTTCTCCACGCCCGTTCGCAATCATCCGGTGGCCGTGTTCCTGGGTGGCCTGATCTCCTGCATGCTCGATGGCTGGGACTTTGAATCCACCCTGCGAGCGCTTCGCGCGCACCCGTCCTTCGGCCGCAGCGCCGATTTCGACCGCTTCGACTTTCGTGTCCGTGAGGCCATGCCCGGGCGGGGCAGCGAGGCGTTTCTCGGCTGGTGTGAGTCCGACTGGCTGCGCTCCGCGATGGCCGATTGCCTCAAGATTGACGCCTGGCGCAATGAAGTCGCCCGCCCCGCCGTTTGGCAGCGCAGGCTGGAGCAAATGGCGGAAAAGCTCTATCGGCTTAGGACGCTTTCCGGCCCGGCCGATTATGGCGAACTGGAGACCGCGCGCAGCCACGCAGTCGGCCTCCGCGCCTGGTCCTCCGCGCTCGATACGGCGGCGAATTTCTTTGAGGATGCCGCCGCCGCTGTCTCCCTCCAGGAGTTTCACGCTGTCGTTTGCGGTGAGTTGGAAACCCTGCGCATGCAGGCGTCCGACGATCGTCAACATGTCGTGCATGTCATGAGCGCTTTCGAGGCCCGCCAGTGGGAGCTCGACACGCTGTTCGTTTGTGGCCTGACGGCCCGCGACTACCCGCGACATACTCCGCGCAATCTCCTGTTCCCGGATGCCGAGATCGATCGCCTGCGCGCCGCAGGCATCCCTCTTCGCGGTGCGGCCGAAGAAGACCGCGACGAAGAGTGGCTTTTCGAATCGCTGAAGACGCGTGCGAACCGGACGTTGATCCTGACCGTTTCACAGCGCGATGCGGCGGGCCAGACCATTTTGCCCTCGCGGCATTTTGCCGAAGCGAAGACCTCCGAACATTGCCGTGTCGTGCGTCCTCAGTTGCAAGCCAGTCCTGTTTACGCCGCCGCAACACCTCCCGGCATAGTCACCGGAGCACCCCTGGCCGGACTTGCCGAACAGCACCGCACAGTCAGCCTTACGGCTCTGGAAGACCTTGCCAAATGCCGCTTTCGTTTCTTCGCCGGCCGCAGCTTAGGCCTGAAATCCGTTCCCGACAGGCCGTCCGAACGGTTGCAGGCCCGCGTCACCGGTCTGATCTTTCACGAGGCGATGGAAGACTGGCTCACCGACCGTACCCGCAATTTCGTGGAGCTCTTCGAGAAGTCATTTGACGAGGCATGCCGCAAGCGTCATATTCCGCCAGGATATCGCGTGGAAGTGGAGCGCATTCAGTTGCGTCGCATTGCGCGCGACGTGAACGAAAGCGCTCAATGGCCGGTGGTTTTCTCGGAGGCAGAAGTAGATTGTTCGCTCGATTTCCCCGGCGGGGTCACCGTCAACTGCCGTGTGGATCGAATCGATCATCTGGGTGGCGGCGATTGTGTCATCGTTGATTACAAGAGCGGGAAAACAGCCAATGTCGATAAGCTCGTGGAAAGCGAGACCAGTCTGCAGGGGCCTCTCTATGCGCTCGCGGTGCGGGAGAAGAAGCAGCTGAATCCGGTGGCCATGGTGTTCCTCGCCATCCGCGAGGGCAAGCCGATTGGCTGGGGCGCGATTCCGGATTCAAACCTGGAACTCGCCCCGATGCCGCCCAACTGGATTGACGATGCCAGAGAGCGCACCGTTTCCCGCCTGCAAAGCTTCTTGGCCGGCGACGTTCATGTGGAGCCGACCAGCCCTGATGACTGCAAGTGGTGCGACTTTGCGCATACCTGCCGGATCGAACAGCAGGAGTTACCGGCAACGGTGAAGATCGGGGTCGCTGGTGGCAACTGAGTTTACACCCGAACAGCGCAACGCCATACAGTACCGCGGACTCGATGCCTGCGTTGTCGCGGGGCCGGGCTCCGGCAAGACTACCGTGCTGGTGGAGCGCTATCGGACTCTCATCGAACAGCATGCTTTCGATCCGAATCACATCCTCGCGATCACCTTCACCGAAAAGGCCGCGGCCAATATGAAAGCGAAGCTGGCGGCGCTGTTTCGGCATAATCCGGTCCGGTTACGCGATCTGGAATCGAGTTCGTGGGTATCGACGATACACGGCTTCTGCATGCGCCTGCTGCGCGAAAACGCCATCGCTGCTGGTATGGACCCGCGCTTCTCCGTTCTGAGTCCGCGCGAGTCTGACCGGATGCAGTGGGAATGCCTGCAGGGTGCGCTCGACGAGATCACCGAGCTGCGCCGCACCGAAACGCTGGAACTGATTGAAGCGCTGCATTCACCGCGCCTGGCGACGGAACTAAAAGATATTTATGATGCCGTTCGATCCGCTGGCCTGTCGATCGACGATGTTCGCGCAATGCCGAGTCCAGCGCCCGAGCCGCCACCGATCCGTATCGCGGCCGAGTTGCGCGAACTCGTGCGCCAGTGGCCTGTAGATATTACGCCGAACCAACGGACGGAAAAGGCCAGACTGCTCGAATGGTGTCTCAGTTTCGAGTCCGGGGGGGAGAGAAGTTTCGTCGAGTACATTCAGGCGATGGACAAACTGGATCTGAACCTTCAGCGTGTTCCCCGTAAATTCAGCGCTTCCATCAAGGAGTTCCGGCAGCGCCTGGAAGTGCTCCAAACTGCAGCCGTTGATCGTTACGCCGCTCCGTTTCGCGCGATGATCTTCGACGTGCTTGCGCGCTTCGATGAAGAGTATCGCAATCGCAAGAACACGCAGAGTCGGGTTGATTTTAACGATCTCGAACGGCATGCCATTGCGCTGCTGAAAGGTCACCCCGACATCAAAAGCCGCGTGCAGAAGCAGTTTCGCCAGATCATGCTCGATGAGTTTCAGGACATCAACGAACAGCAGGCGGACCTGATCTCCCTGCTTCGGTCGGAAAACGTCTTCTTCGGCGTCGGCGACCGAAATCAATCGATTTACGGTTTTCGCCACGCGCGGCCGGAGATCTTCGCCGCATATCAGACTGAAGTGGCTGCGCAAAATGCACATGCCGTAGAACTGCTGCATAACTTTCGCAGCCGCGAAGCGATTCTCCGTTGCGTTCGCGCGGTGATGGCAAGCAAGGATGGTATCGACGACCGCGACCTCATTGCAGGCATGACGTTCGCGGGGAAGGAAGAGCCATCCGTTGAAGTGTTGAAGGTCGGCGATCCTTCCGACGACAAGGATGCGGCCAGTGATCGCGAGGCCGCGTGGATTGCCCATCGAATTCTGGCGCTGTGCGGCAGCCTTCAACTCGGAGTGCCGGGTGAAACCCGAGCCGCCGGGTTTCGGGACTTTGCGGTGCTTTGCCGGAGCGGCGAATCCATGTTGCCGATTCTTGCCGCTTTCGAACGCGCGGGAATCCCCTATGTCTGCGGACGGCGGGTATCGTACCTGTTATCGCGCGAAGGTTTGGATATTACCGCGCTGCTGCACACCATTGCCAATCCGCGCGACAGTATTTCACTCGCGACGGTACTTCGCTCGCCACTGGTAAGGATAAGCGATGAGGGTCTGCTTCGGCTGCGCCTGTCCGCGCGCAGCCTGACTGGTGGCCTCAACATCTTTGCGGCGGAGCATGCAACCGACCTTGGCGAATCCGATGCCGTCAAACTTACCGCGTTCTGTCGCCATCTGGAGCGCTGGCGGTCCGACCAGCCGATTGTTCCACTCGATCTGCTGATTTCCCGCGTCCTCCGCGATTGCGAAGTGGATTGGGCGCCAGCCACTACGCCAGGTTCAAATATCGCGGGCGCCAATATTGAGAGTTTCCTTCATCTCGCCCGTACCACTGGGGCATCCATGGACCTGCCGTCCTTCTTGCAGGAAATTGAGAGCCTCGCTGACGCCGCAGGAACCGAGTCCGATCTTTCGGACGAAGATCAGGGCAACTGCGTGCAGGTGATGACAGCACACGCGGCAAAGGGGCTCGAGTTTAATGTCACGATTGTCGCGGCCATGGACAGAGGTCCGCGGCGCGAATCGGGCCCCGTCACGTTTACGCGGGAACACGGGTTGGGCGTCAAATGGCGAAACCCGGCGTCGGACGATGGCAAGGACGAACTGAAAGACTCGTGGGCCGAGGAGAATAAGCTGGTTGCTTCGCAACGCGAAAAGGAAGAAGAAAACCGGCTTCTTTATGTGGCGATGACGCGCGCTGCCGAGCATCTGATCCTCTCCTATTCTCACGGCAAGAATAAGCCGTCGAACTGGGCTAGGCTCGTCGATAGTTATTTCGGGCTTCAGGACGCGGGTGTTAGCGCGGAACCACGGCGAGAAGAGCGCGATGGCTTTTCGGCGTCGGTATTCATAACCGATTCCGATCCGCCGCGTCAGGCTCATTCGTCTCGCGATTCGGCTGGCGCGGACGTGGAAACCGTCCAACTGCCGGCGATGCTGGACCGGCATGAAACGGCCGTGACGGTGACCTCGCTGACGACCTTCGGCGCTTGTCCGCGCAAGTATTATCTGCAGCGGTCGCTCGGATGGAACAACGGACGTTTCCGGCGTTTCGACCCGGAGGAGATTGAAGCGGATCAGCCGGATGAAGCGGCCAACGATACCGACGCGGCTGAGGCCGGTGACCTGTCGGCCTCGTTGGTCGGCTCCGCGGTGCACGAGATCCTGGCGGGAGCCGAACCCGCGCGCGAGATCCCTGAGGCAAAGCAACTGGCGCAGGTTTTCCTGAAGAGCGATCTGGGCCGCCGTGCCGCCGCAGCCTCAATCTCGTCCCGCGTGGCCCGTGAATGGGCCTTCATTGCGGAGATAGACGGAACCATTGTGCGGGGCACTATCGATCTCTGGTTTGAAGAAGACGGCGAACTGCATGTGGTGGATTACAAAACGGACGCGGTGACCGCCGCCGATGCTCGGGCGCGCGGAACTGACTATGTGCCTCAGTTGGCGTTTTACGCATTGGCCCTCGAACGCGCGTTTGGGAAACGGCCGAAGCGCGCGTCGCTGCACTTTTTGCGACCAAACACAGTGGTCGGGGTCGCGCTCGACGACGCCACCATTGATGCCGCGCGCCGGCTCATTGCGAGCGTGCGGCACGCGCAGAACAGTCTTAATTTTGAACTCAACGAAGGCTCGCATTGCCGCAGTTGCCAGTTTTACCGGTCATTGTGTCCGGCGGGACGGCAGACAGGTGGACGCCATAATGAGGATTAGGTTTCCGCCAGAATGATTCGCGCCGCACGAATATTTGCTCCCACCAGTTCGTTCCGCCTGGTTCTTATCGACGCCGCTCTGATGGCGACCGTCTTCGGTCTGCTTATTCGGACCGGCGTTTTCGTCAATCCAGTCGGCTTTCTGTGGGATGACGACGGAGCCCCCCGCGTGGCGGCGTTGATTGCCATCACGATCATTTCAATGTATTTCAGCGGCCTTTATGCACAAAGGCGCATTGAGAGCCGCATTTACCTTGTCCAGCAGCTAACGTTTTGCGCCGGAGTTTCTCTGGTTTCGCAGGCCTTGCTCTCCTGGATCCATGATCCCTGGACTCTCCCCCGCGGCCTGCCTCTCTATGGACTGCCGATCTGTATTCTCGTGCTGTTTTGTTGGCGCTTGTTGCGCGAAGCTTTGCTCTCGCAACTGGAGGGAACCGGCACGGTAATGATTCTCGGAACGGGCGAGACCGGTCGTCGAATTGCGCAGCACATTGCTGCGAACCCCGCGCAGCATTTGAAGGTCGCCGGTTCCCTGACCAACAATCTGGTCGGTGCCATCCCTCCTGTATTGGGTGAACTCGCTGATCTGTGCGAAGTTGCGCGGCGACTGCGCCCGGACGTGATTGTCTCGAGCCTCGGGGACTCTCGCGACGTGATGCCAATCACCGAAATGCTGGATCTTCGCTACAGCGGTTTTAGAATCGAAGAGGCAGGTACGGCCTGCGAACTGATATGCCGTTATGTGTCAGCCCCCGATCTGCGGCCGTCGCGGATGCTTTTCTCCAGTGATTTCGATGCCAAAGACATCCCGCTGTCCATGCTTTTGACGGACTCCAGTCTGTCCGTGCTGCTATTGATCGCCGGCGCTCCGTTCGTGGCGGTGTATTGGGCACTAATGAGGATTTCGGGAGCAGGTCGCGTGTTCCGCGTTACGCGGTGTGCCGGTATGAACGGGCAGCCATTCCTTAGTCGGCAACTTCGGGTGGATGACGCCGGAGTGGCTGCGGCCTTCGCCCGCAGCGCGCACCTGGAGAACTGGCCGCAATTGTGGAACGTTCTTATGCGGCGAATGTCGTTTGTAGGACCGAGTCCTCAACGTTTGGGCGCCGCGGCAGAACTGAGCGGCCTGCTGCCAATTCACGAGTATCGCCTCAATGTCCGTCCCGGCATCACGGGTTGGGCCCGGATCAATCTGAAGGAGACGCCCGGTGTCATCGATGCGGTGCAGGAGGTCGAACACGACCTCTATTACATCCGAAACCAGTCCTTTAGCCTGTACACGTATATTCTGCTGCGGGGACTGCGGGCGGCGGAATGAACTGCCGGCACCACGCGCCTGGGGTACGACGGGATGGGATACTGTTGAATATTGACACAAACGATCACAGCGCCGGGAATTGAGACGGAAGGTCTGGAATCGCATTCGCCGCTCTACCAGGTGGTGCTGCTTGACGATGACGATCATACGTACGATTACGTGATCGAGATGCTGCAGCGAATTTTTATTTTTTCATCCGAGCAGGCGCTGCGCCACGCGCAGGAGGTCGATTCGACCGGCCGGACGCCGCTGATTACCTGCGAATTGCCGGAAGCCGAATATGCCCGGGATCAGATCCACGGCTACGGCGCGGACTGGCGCATGCCAAAGTCCAAAGGTTCCATGTCCGCCATCGTTGAACCGGTAGCCTGAGTCACCTCGCCAGAACCTGTTTTCGCCCGCGCTGCGTTACCATGGTTTTGTGAAACCAACTATCATATTTTTGGCACTTTGCGGCCTTTTGCCGGCTCAGATGCCCACCATGAGTACTGGCCCTGGTCCGTCGGTTGCGGCGGCGCCTCCCACCGATCCGAATGCGGTTGTAATTACCGTTGGAGAGCACAAGATCACCGCCGGTCAGTACGACCAATTGGTCAAGGGTTTGGATCCGCAGTACCAGGAAATCGCGCGTGGGCCGGGTCGTCGGCAGTTCGCGCAGAACCTGGTGGAGATCTCGGTACTCTCCACAGAGGCGACGAAGCTGGGTCTCGACAAGCAACCCGATAATCAACTTCAGATTGAGTTTCAGCGCAATAACCTGCTGGCGCGCGCCATGTTTGTGGCTCTGCAGCAGACGATTACCATTCCGGAAGCTGAAGTGCAGGCTTATTACGATGCGCACAAGGGCGATTATGAAACGCTGACGGCGCGCCACATCCTGATTCGCACGAAGGGAGCTCCCATGCCTGCGCTGGCTGGCAAGCCGGAACTCTCCGACGATGAAGCCAAGGCGAAGGCCGAAACCATCCGCAAGCGGATTGTGGGCGGCGAGGACTTTGCAAAGATTGCGACGGATGAGTCCGACGATAACTCTTCCGGCGCGAAGGGCGGGGACCTGGGCGAATTCAAGCGCGGAATGATGGTGCCACCCTTTGAGGCGGCTGCCTTCGCGCTGAAGGTGGGAGACATCAGCGAGCCGGTGCAATCGCCGTTTGGTTATCACATCATTCAGGTTCAGTCGCGCAAGATCAAAACCCTCGACGAGGTGAAGGCGGATATCGTGGCACAGCTCAAGCCGCAAAAGGCACGCGATGCGGTGACGGCATTGGTGAGCAAATCTAAGGTAGACGTGAGCGATGCGTATTTTGGCCCGGACCCAGCTGCGGCAGCAGCGGCGGCGGCCGCTGCTGGTAAATAAGCCGAAGTCTGAGCAAAAAGAAAAGGGGTGGAGTGGCCACGACGGCCGCTCCACCCCTCTTTAGTTCAGCCAGTTATTTAGTGGCGATGGTGACGGGCGGACTGGAAATGGTGTCGATTGTCAGCACCACATTGTTATTGCCCGCAGTCAATCCTGCCGGAATCTGAAGGTTCACCTGCATCACGCCAGCGACGAAACCGGGCGCTCCGCCCGCGTAGCTCACCACAGCATTCATGCCGCCGACAGTTGCCGTCACAGAGTTAACCGGCATGGGAAACGGAGCAGTGGAGGGTCCGGGTTTTCCATCCACGCCGGAGGGGGTGGTCTGGCCTTCGCCGGTGGCGTAGAGAAGCACAAAGCCGCCTGCTGCTATCGGATTCGCGGAAGTATTCAGGGAATTCGTGCCATCCAGATTTACCGCGAGAGCCTGACCTGATCCGGTGGAGTTCAGTGTGAACACGCCCGGGAGAGTCGGAGTCACGGGGACTGTACGCGCTACGGAGGGGCTTCCCTGATAGGTCACGACCACAGTGGCGGAAGTCAGGCCATTAATTTCATAGGGAACTACCACCGAGACCAAAGTCGACGACGTGTAAATGATGGGAGCGGGCGTGCCATTGAAGGTGACCGTAGTTCCTGCAAACGACGTGCTGTAATAGCCATTCGCCTGTGGTTTATTGACCACAAGGCCGGCGGGCCCGAGGCCCGAACTGAACAGGGTCACGATTTCGCCCGGAGCCACCGGGATGCTTGCATCGCCGTATCCGGCGGAGGGTGCGGCGAACGGGATGCTCGTTGCGGCATTCGCGATGGCGCCTATCGAAAACGGTACCGGCGAGAGTTCGCGGATGATCGCGTTAGTGGTGTCGGCGACATAGACATTGCCCGCTTTATCCACGGCAACGCCGTAGGGCGCCGCTAACTGTCCACTGGTGGCAATGCCGGTTGCCCCGGAAGTTCCGATATCACCCGAATAGCCGGACACGCCATCGCCACCGATCCAGATATCAGTGCCGGTAGGCAGTATTTTGTGCACCACGTTATTCGTGTAGTCGGCAGTGTAGAGGTTGCCAGCGGCGTCGAATACGCAATTCTGCGCGATGAAATTTATGTAGACAGTGTGAATCAGGCCGTCGTTGCCGACGCGAAACAGTCGGCTGAGGCCGGTATCGACGATGTAGAGGTTGCCGGCGCCGTCGATTGTCAGAGAATACGGCTGGCCGAGCAGCGCCTGAGTGGCAGGGCCGCCTTCGCCGGAGTATGCGCCAAAGGATTGAAAGCCAGTCCCGGCAATCGTTGAAATAGTGCCGTTTGGCGAAATCTTCCGGACAGTAGCATTACCGATGTCAGCGACATAGACATTGCCGCTCTTATCGACGGCGACGCCGGTCGGAAGAATGAACTGCGCGCTGGTAGCCGGGCCGCCATCTCCGAGATTTGCTCCTTCAACACCGCGGGTAGAACCGGCGAACGTGCTGATGACGCCATTGCGGATGATACGAATGCGGCTGTTGCCGGTGTCGGCAATGTAGAGGTTGTTAGAAGCGTCGAAAGCGATATCGTGAGGCGAGGAGAGTTGGGCCCCGATCGCAGTTTTGCCGTCACCGGAGTAACCGGGAGAGCCGTTGCCGGTAATGGAACTCATCAGGCCGTTGGCGGGATAAATAACCCGGATGGAGGAATTCGCCAGGTCCGTGATATAGATATTCCCGTTCGAATCGAGGGCGACCCGAATGGGCGTGTTAATCTCCGCGGCAGTTGCGGGACCGCCGTCGCCGGACCAACCCGGAGTGACAGGCGTACCGCCAATGGTGTTGATGTTGTACTGTTGGGCGAACAGTGACCCGGAGGCGATCAACAGACCGCAGGCGATTGATAACTTTTTCATGAATCCAGTAATCTATGGACGCAACTCAGGCGCGGCGCGTTCCGAAAGAAACGCTGCCTGGCGGACCCGCCAAAACGGTACCCGAGAGCTTCTATGTGATGATACCAACCTCATGTTGGCAGGAATGGGTTAACAGGCGCGACGAGGGGGTTGCGGGACTATTCTTCCGGATCGTCTTCCGGGGGTGGTTCGTCAAGAAGTTCCGGGTGTGCCGCGAAACGCTTTAGTACGGTGAGGATGGCGCTCGGGGAAAAGCCCGCCCGGCGCAGCTTCCGGTAGGCGGCGGCCAGTTTGCGTTCGTCTCCAATATGGCCACCGGCGACAATGGCGGGCATGCGGCGTTCGACGTAATCGGAGACCATTTGGTGTTCGTCCGTACCTTCATATGCCCGTGCTACGGCCTGTTCCGCCACCTTGGGGGCAACGCGGCGCGCGCGTAAATCGTGCAGCACGCGGCTGCGCCCGAAGCCGTCGTTTTCGACGCGCATCGTAGTGTACATTTCGGCAAACCTCTTGTCGTCGAGGTAGTTAAGCTCCTTGAGCCTGGCGATAACGGATTCAATGTCGGACAGCACAGCGGCGCGGCGGCGCAATTTGAAGCGCAACTCGTCGGAGGAAGCGGCGCGGTCAGCGAGAGACCGAACGGCGTAATCAAACAGCGCATCTTCTGCAAGCTTCGCGGGCGGCTTTCGTGCCTGCCGTGTTCTGGGCTGCATGGCTTAAACAGGAGTCTAACAGGGCGGGTCGTCGAAATGGCGCGCGAATGGGCTAAAGAAATCGTTTGGCACCGCCGATGGAGATACCGACGGCCAGATGTTATCCATCAATCCATTTCTACACGCTCCGCGCGAACGTCGCGAAGACGCCCGGAGCCGCGTCATATCGATACTCCTGCAGGGCATTGCGCTTCATTCTTTTTCCCATGACGAGGGCGAGTTCGAAGTCTTTCAGGGTGCGCTGCACAAGCTGAGGGATGAGATCCCGAAAGTAGGCGACGAAGATTCGGTGTTGCTGCTGGCGGGATCGGCAATTCGAACGCTGGAAGACCATACAGCGTCGACGGAGCGCGCGGTTGCGGCCCGACAGGACGAAATGGCAGCGGCGATGGCGCTTATTTCAGACGCACTGCTGAAGATCAGTATGGTCAATGAGACGCTTGGCGTGGAGTTAAAGGAGAGCGAGCGCGATATCGCGATGGCCCGGCGGCCCGGGGACCTGAGATCGGCGCGAGCGCGGCTCAGCAAGTGCCTGGAAGAGATTCGGATCCGTGTGCTGCGGCGGAGCGAAGCGGTACTTCTATCTCCGCATGCCTGCTCGGAGGGAGAGATTGATTCGCTTACCGGTCTGCCGGATTCCCGGAAGGCAGTGGACGCTATTACAGCCGCATGGGAGTGGCGGGACGGCTACAAAGTTGTCGTATTCGGCGTGCGCCGACTGGATGCCATCAATGCGCGTTATGGTTTTCAGGCTGGCGACGAAATGCTTCGCCTGATGAGCCGGCATTTGGTCAGCATCTTCCCGGAAAAGAGTCTGCTTTTTCGATGGCGCGGCCCATATGTCTTATCCCTGATCGACAGGAAACATTCGGAGCGCAGAATTGCGGCCGAGTTACAGCGCCTTACCTCGGCGCGTTTTCAGTCGACGCTGGCGGTGCGAGATCGCGAGATCATGCTTTCGATTTCAATCGGCTGGTTGCAGGCACCGCTTGAGGCGAAGAACGTGGAGGAAATGATCCAAAGTCTGGATGAACTGACTACAATCCGGCTACGCCAGGAGGGGTGAGGCAGGTTTTGTGAGCCCGTTTGAAGCGCGGATGGTCAGACCCCGATGCCGGGCAGGGAGACGAGTGCTAGATTCGTCTATTGTGCTGAACTACACCGCGCGTAATCTGTGGCATGGGAAAGACACCGGACAATGAAACGCGTTGCCATTTCCGGCGCGGCCGGTTTCATTGGATCCCATCTCTGTGACCGATTGCTCAGTGAGGGTTACTCCGTGCTTGGTCTGGACAATTTCCTGACCGGGGCCGAGCGCAACATCGCGCATTTGCAGGACCACGCGGCATTCGAATTTCGCCGACAGGATGTCACGGTTCCTTTTGGGGTGGAAGGTCCCATCGATTTCGTGATTCACGCGGCGTCGCCGGCAAGCCCGAAGGATTATTTGGCGTATCCGATCGAAACACTAGCGGTCGGTTCAGAAGGAACTCGCCATATGCTGGAACTGGCGGAAGAGAAGGGGGCCAAGTTTCTAGTCACTTCCACGTCGGAGACCTATGGCGATCCTCTGGAGCACCCGCAGTCGGAAGCCTACTGGGGGAATGTCAATCCGGTGGGCCCGCGCTCCTGCTATGACGAAAGCAAGCGTTTCGCCGAGGCTATCACAATGGCGTGGCGCCGCGCACGAGGCTTGAGCACAAGCATCGCCCGCATTTTCAATACCTACGGGCCGCGCATGAAACTGGCAGACGGACGCGTGGTGCCCGCATTTTTGGATCAGGCGCTCCGCGGACAACCGATCTCCCTGTTCGGGGATGGATCGCAAACCCGGAGTTTCTGTTATGTGAGCGATCTGGTGGAAGGCCTTTACAGGCTACTTCTTTCCGATGAGACAATGCCCGTGAATCTGGGAAATCCGCGCGAAATGACTATCCTGGAGTTCGCCAATATCATTACCAACATGACGGGCAGCCGGGGAGGAACGATTTGCCTGCCGTTACCGGAAGACGATCCAAAACAACGACGACCGGATATTGCAAAGGCGCGTCGGGTGCTGGGGTGGGAGCCGAAAGTCTCGCTGGAACAAGGACTGGTCCCCACAATCGAGTATTTCAGGGGCGTGATTGGTTCCGTCTGATTTCCGTCTGGTCGGCGGAACGCAGTATACTGTGAATGATTTCGGGTAAGCCATCTCAAGCCCGTCATGGAGAGGATAATTCTATGGACAAAATGAGCAGTTTCTTGCTGGGACTCGGAATTGGTGTGGGAGTTGGACTGTTGTTCGCACCGCAGTCGGGTGAAGAAACACGCGACTTGCTTCTGAGCAAAGCGGACGAGGGCAAGGATTACCTGAAAAAGCAGTCTGAGGGTCTGCGTGGATCGGCCAACGACATCGTGGATAAGGGACGGGAAGCCATCAATCGTCAACGGGACTCGCTGAACGACGCGATTGAAGCCGGCAAACAAGCGTATCGCGAAAAGGTCGATCAGGGCTACAGCCAGCCTGTCTAAGTCAGACAAACGACAGGCCAGACAAACGACGAATTCGACCAGTACTTAGGCACTCAGAAGGGAAGGGACAACCAGATACCATGCCAGACGATACATTTCGCTGGGTCATAGCGGCGGCGGTCGCCATTGCGGCGCTGTCGATGATGACCATGGCTGTGGTGACGGTGGTTCTTTTCCGGGTCGTGTCACGGTTGCAGCAACGGATGGATAGTATGGCAGACCGGACGGAGCCCGTGTTCGATTCGGTCCGTTTTCTGATCAACGAGAATGCGCCGAAATTCGGGGAGGTCATGACTGCCGTTCAGGAGACCTCGGCGAATGCGCGCGAGGTTTCGGTGATCGCGAGGGATCAGGCGAACCGTTTCGCGGAAGTTGGGCGCGACATCACCGACCGAGCCAAAGTTCAGGTGGCGCGGGTGGATGCGGCTGTCGACCAAACAGTGGAGCAGGTTCAGAACCTTGGAGACAACATGAAGGCTGCCGTAAGCAGGCCCATCAACGAGGTGTCCGGCGTGCTGGCTGGAATTCGCGCGGGCGTGGCGGCGTTCGCACAGGGGCAGCGTCCGAATGTCGCGCGTGCGACGCAGGACGAAGAGATGTTTATCTGATGGCGAAACTGGCATTGGTATATGGCCTTCGGCTGCTGCCGGCAGAAGAACTGGAATCGTTTGAAGACGCCGGCGTGAAGCTGAAAAACGGCAACGGGGCTTCGGTCACCATGCATGTCATCGAAGGCCGGAACGAGAGCGAGATCCGCAATCAGCTGATGCAGTCGCTCGATGCTTTTTTCGAGTTTTACCCGGAACTCTGAGCGCCCGAATGGTCGATATTCACAGTCACATCTGCTACGGCGTCGATGACGGGTCGCGGTCGATTGAAGAATCGCTCGCGATGCTCCAAATCGCCTACGAGGGCGGAACGACCGACATTGTGGCCACACCGCACTCCGACCTGAAGTTTCATTTTCGGCCGGAACTGGTACGCGAACGCATTGCGGAGATGCAGGAGCGGATTGGCGATAAGATTCGCATCCACCGCGGCTGCGATTTTCATCTGTTTTTCGATAATATTCAGCACTGTCTTGCGGACAGATCGAACTACACAATTAACGGGAAACGCTACCTGATGGTGGAGTTCGCGGATTCGTCCATACCGAAGACCATCAACGATGTGTTTACGAGTTTTCTGCAGCGCGATATCACGCCGGTGATTACACACCCGGAGCGTAATGCATTGTTGATGGGCCGCGTGCCCGATATGGTGCGCTGGGTTCGTTCGGGATGCCTGATTCAGGTGACAGGGTCTTCGTTTACGGGCAGGTTCGGGAAAATGGCTGAGGCGAATGCCCGGAAACTGATGGACCAGAACATGGTTCACTTTGTGGCAAGCGACGCGCACGATACGGAGTGGCGTCCGCCGGATCTTCGGGAGGCGCGAAAGATTGTGGAGGACGGATGGGGTGCAGATAAGGCGGTGCAGCTATTTGAGACTTATCCGCGCATCGCACTAACCGACGAATACATCGATTGCGAAGACCCGGATGACGTGCAGGAAAAGAAATCCTTCTTCGGGTTTCTAAAAAAGAAGTAAGAGGTCGAAAAAGCGTCACACGGTCCGAGAGTTGGCAATCGGTGATGGAAACCGCTCCGTCGCCGTCGGGGCTCGGCAACGCTTTGAATCTTAGGCGGCTTTCTGAACTTTGCCGTTGCGAATGCAGGACGTGCAGGCGCGGATACGCTTGCTTGCGCCGGTGACGATTGCACGGACCGTCTGGAGATTCACGTTCCAGCGACGATTCGTCACGTTGTGGGCGTGGCTGACCTTATGCCCGAATTGCGGACCTTTGCCGCATACATCACAAACTCTTGCCATTGGGTAAAAACTCCTGGGGAACTTAGGCGCCGCGCCAGACAGGCCCGGACACAAATCTCAGTGTAGCACGACACTACTGGTTGCGGGTAATTCATACAGCAAACTCAGATACCGACCGGAGCCAGTAACCCTCGTCCTGCCAACGTGGCGGCGTCATCCAACCCGTCCAGAAAGCGTGCTCCCAGACCCGGGATGGCGTCGGCATGCCAAAGCATTTCCGCGTTGGTCCAGGCGGCTTCGCGCGAGGCGCGGAGGCCGAACATGGCTACCAGGTTTTCGACCAGGTTGAGAGCGGGAAGGTTGTCGCCCAGGAGCCCGGTCAAGAGTTCGGCCCTGGTCTGGTTGATGACGGGGTCGAGAACGTCGTTCACCTGGCAGTAATCGAGATATTCGGGTGAAAGATGAACGGGTTCCATGGCGAATTGGCGGCAGGTTTCGACAACGGCGACGGACAGATCGTGATCGATGTGGGCGTTGATGCCGGCGAGGGCGAACTGAATTCGCGCGAGGCGGTTGTCATTTCTTGCGGCGAGGAGCACTGACCAGCATTTGGGTGGCGTTTGGCTGGGGGTGAGGGACGCCTGGAGCGCGTCGAGATAGAGACGGGCGAACTGGATGTCGAGTTGGTCAGCCATGCCGGATTGCGCCATGTGCCGGTGCCGATATTCGAATCGACCGCACGAGTCACGGCGAGGTACAGCCAGTTGAACCACTTTAGGCCGTCGGAAGCAGGAAGGGCAGCGTCGATGGCTTCGAACGTGGCGATGACGTCGGGGATGGAATTGAGCTGAGTGGCGGCGATGGCCAGGAGGGTGTCGGCTTGGGACGGCATCGAAGTTTGGGAAGGCATCGAGATGACTTTAGCAGAGCTTCGGACAAGCTGAAGCGTGTCCTACAATTACGGCGAATGGTTGAGACGCTGCTGCCGGCCGGGTCCGAGGAACTGAATGCGCTGCTTGAATCCGTTCCAAACGGGCCAGCCGTCTTTCTGCTGTGGCCACGTGAGGGAAAGCCTTACCTGGCGCGCACGAATGTCCTGCGCCGCAGGCTGACGCGGCTGCTCGAACTGCGGGAGGGGCCGGCGCGCGGGATGAGTCTCAGAGGGACGGCGGAGCGGCTGGAATACCATTTAGCGGGGTCGAAACTGGAATCGCGGTTTCTTCATCTCGACCTGGCACGTCGGCATTTGGGGGCAGATTATCGTCGCGAGATCCGGTTGCGGTTGCCCCCGTATGTGAAATTGCTCCTGGCGAATGAATTTCCCCGGACCCAGATTGCGGCGCGTCTGAGCCGCGCGTCGAAAGCACTGTATGTGGGTCCATTTCGGAATCGTGCGACGGCGGCGCAGTTTGAATCGGCCTTCCTCGATTTGTTTCAGGTACGGCGTTGCCAGGAAGACCTGACGCCTTCGGCGGAGCATCCGGGCTGTATCTACGGGGAGATGGGGCGATGTTTGCGTCCATGCCAGCAACTGGTCGGCGTGGAAGGGTATCGTTCGGAAGCGATGCGGGTTGCCGAGTTTTTGCGGACCAGCGGGCAATCGCTGCTGGCCCCGGCAGTGAGCGAGCGCGAGAGACTGAGTGGTGAGATGGATTTCGAAGGTGCGGCGCGGGCGCACCAGCGCGTGCTGAAGATTGAGGAAGTGATGGGCTGGCGCGATGAGATGGCGCGCGATGTGGAACGGCTGCATGCGATTGCGGTGCTGCCTTCGGGGAAAGCGGAATCGGTGGAACTGGGATGGTTGCGCGGTGGCTACTGGCAGGGATTTCGGCGTTTGGAGTTTATTACGGCAGAGGACGGCAGAGCAGTATCCCTCGATTCGCGGTTGCGCGAGATGGCGGCGGCGATTCCGAGTGATAGTGCGGCGCCTGCCCTGGAGCGTATGGAACACCTTGCGGTGCTTTCGCGGTGGTTTTATTCCAGCTGGTGCGACGGGGAATTGCTGGTGGTGGACGACTGGGACAAACTGCCGTGGCGCAAGCTGGTTAACGCGGTATCGCGGGTAGCAGGCGCGCAACGGAAGCCCCGTCCGAGCAAACATTCTTAGCGGTTTTAGCCGAGGCGGCGCCGGGTCCGCCGATGCAATGCTGCGCCATGCCAAAGCCCGCGATTTCGTTGGCTTCCAGCGTGTTGCCGGTGGCGCCGGTGGCGAGGTAGATTCCGTCGCGCAGGGATTCGGGTTGATCGCGGCGGGCGCTGTTGATGTTTTTGAGACGATTGCCGGTGATGCGATTGTTGGCGCCGCGAATCAGCAAGGCGTTGAACAGGCCGTCGGAACATTCGTTGTTGGTCACTTCGCTCTCGCTGAAGGCATCGAGGTACATGCAGCGACCCGCGAGTTGAGCGAAAACGTTGTTGCGAATGATGGAGTGATCCACTGCGCCGGAGGTTGTGATGGCGGCGGGGAGCGCGGTGGCGCCGGTGACCGCTTCTTCACCGGGAAATCCAATCATTTGGCCGGTGTTGTTTTCCATGGTGACGGCGGTCGCATGGTTCAGTTCGATGGCGGCGCGAGCGAGAATGGCGAATTCGTTTTCAGCGATGCGACCTTTGCTCGCGTTTGCGACTGTGCCGGGCGATGCTGCGGAGCGGATCCAAATGCCGTTGCCCCGAACCTTGCCGATCAGCGCGCGGAGGATTTCGAAATCGGCAACGCCATCTTCCAGCACGACGCCGCCGGTGCCGTTGTTGAGACCGTTGGCGTCAAGCGTGCCGCACTGCGTGATTTCGATATCGTGAATGCGTATGTTCCGGCCACCGTTGATCAGGATGGGAAAGCCGGGAAATTGTGTGGCAGTGACGCGTGAGATTTCGAGACCGGTGACACCTTCAGCGAGAATGCCGTTATTGGCGATAGTGCGCGAAAGCACTGCCGTGGCGGCCGGCGGGGCAACGGCTTGCGGGAATGCGTCGCGATTGCCATCGAGCGCCAAGTCTGAGATTTTGATGTTCTTGCCCGTTGGGAGGACGATGAGAGCGGAGCCGCGGAATGTGGCTGAGGCCTTGATGATGGTGGATGCTCCGTGGATGTCCAGATCGTGGGCATCGGAGGGCAGGGTGATCTCACGGGAGATTTCGATAATGCCGGTGGGAAGCGTAACTGCGCCGGTTTTGGCTTGCAGAGCGCGGCGCAGTGCGGCTTCGGGAGTTTGCTGCGCGGGGAGGCGCGCTGCGGCGCACAGACTCAGGCAAAGCAAAAACGTGCTTCGGTTCATGGCCTCACTACCTCGATTCCGGTTCGGGTCAAAAGCCTTTTGCCCAGGTGTAGCTCCAGAACTCGTCCACCGGGTTTTATGGAGTTCGGGATGGCGAAGTTGATCTCCCAGCGTTCCGTGAGTGGATCGGCACGGAAAGTTTCCACCTGAGTGACAGGGACTCCGTCGAAGGAAGCGCGGAATGTTTCGATCTTGTCGACCTCTTCGATGGAGGCCTTCATCAGTCCGCTATCGACGCGTTGCGGTGACATCAGATTGATGGCGTCGGTGAGTGCGGTGAGGCGGGGAACCGAAGGGCCAGGGGGAATGACTCGCACGAATTTGTCGGGTGTGATCCGACGGCAGTTGTGTTCGAGTCGGAGTGGAAGCAGACCCGTGCGCAGCCCTTTCGGCAGCATGATGTTGACTTGAGTGAAGCCATTTCCGCCGCGTGGACCGATGTAACCGACTTGACCGGGCGCGTCGGAGATGAAGGCCGCGAGAGAGTTCAGATCGCTGTCTTCCGGCAGGTTTTCAACGGATGCCGCGATGCAGGCGAGCCTGCCGCCGGCGGGTATGGCCTGTTCGCTGGAGTAAGCGTTCGAGACGGCTCGAATGCGGCAGGGTGCGGATAGGGCCGCAGGAGTGGTGGCAGCAGGCTTGCGCCAGGTCGTCCACATATACTGCGAATCGATGCCGGAGAGAGCAAGCAACCGGATGCCGTGCTCACGCGCGAAGGCGTGAATCTCATCCGCACTGATGCGGACGCCATCCCAGGTGGTGTAGGTCTTCGAGGACTTGGGCAGGCCGTTGAGTTGCAAGCGGGCAACACCGCCGGGGCGCAGGACGCGAACGGTTTCGCGCAGGTAGGAAAAGACGACTTCCGCGCCGGGGATGTGCTGGAAGACGGCGTAGGAGTAGACGAAATCGAAGTGCTGGTCCGGGAAGAGCTGCAGGTCGCTGCCGCCGATGGCGTGCGGGAAGGCGTTGGGGAGGTCGCGAAGCTTCTGTTTGGCGAGGGCGATCATGTTGTCTGAGACATCGACACCATGGATTTCGCTGAAGTAGCTGCTCATGGGGCGCAGCAGGCGACCGGGACCGCAGCCGATTTCGAGTGCGCGGCGGTCCGAAACAGGCGTGGAGGCGGGCAGGCGCCTGAGTTCGCCGGTGAGTTCGCGAACGAGGTCTTTGGCGGTGGCGTAGAACTCGTCGTCATCCTGTTCGCGCCGTCCGAAAGCGACGTAGTAGTGCGCATCTTCCTTCGCGCGTTCGTTCCACTCGGCACGCATGCGGGCCTGCGTTTCCGGGCTCACAGCGGAAGGGTTCGCGGATGGTTCCGGCGCACGGGACGTCACGCCGTTATCATAACTTCGTGCCAGGGCGCGTCTGGATCTTCTGGATTCTATTTCTTATTCGAGGCAGTTTCTACTCAGCGATGTTGCCGCTGTGGGAAGGCTGGGACGAGTACGCGCATTTCGCCTGGCTGCAGCACTGGAACGATCGGGGTACGCTGCCGGTTGCGGCGGATAGAGTCTCACGCGAGATCGACGAATCGATGCGGCTGGCGCCGTTGCCGAGGGAACTGCGATGGATGGGGCCTCCTTACCTGACTCACGATCAATGGTGGGCCCTGAGCGACGCTGAACGGGCAGCGAGGGTAGCGGGGCTGGTGGCGATTCCGCCCGCGTGGGGACATGAACCGGCAGTTGCGCTGGGGAAGCCGATGGTTTTCTATGAAGCGCAGCAGCCGCCGCTATATTACTGGATTGCGGGCGCGGCGATGCGGCCGATGGGGCAATGGCCACTGAGCGAGCGCGTATTGCTGATTCGATTGCTGGGGGTGCTGTTCACTTCTCTGGCGATTCCGTTTACTTTTCTTGCCGCGCGGCAATGCGGTCATGTGGCTGCCACAGTCTGTCACGCTGAGGGCGCAGAAACCCGGGGAGATCGCAGAGAAGAGATTTGGGCTGTGGGATGCGCGGCGCTGCTGGCGGTCGCCCCGGGGCTGGCGATTGACAGTGCACGAGTGGCGAATGATGGTCTCGCTATAGGTTTGGCGGCCGCCTTTCTTTGGTTGATGACGCGCCACCGGTTGCAGTGGCTGCCGGTGGGGATTGTGCTGGGTGCCGGAATGCTTGCCAAGGCTTCACTCCTGGTCCTGGCACCGGTGCTGACGATTCTCTGGATTCGCCGGGAATGGAAGAAAACTGCGTTTGCACTTGCGGTTGGTATTGCAATCGGTGGATGGTGGTATGCGCGCAATGTTGTGTCGGGCTTGCCGCTGACCGGCTGGCAGGAGAGTGTGCCGCTGGGACCACTGGTCGCCAGTGCCCTGCACCTGATTCGCAATGGCGGCTGGCTTAGCGGCGCGCAGACGGTCGCGAAGTCTTTCACCTGGTTCGGCGCCTGGAGTTTTATGACGCTGCGGACATGGATGTACGTGGCGCTGGAAGGGTGCGCGTTCGCGGGGATGATCGCGGGTATTGCCTTTCACGGCCGTCGTTTGCAGGTTCCGTTGGTATTTGTGGGGTGCTTCGCGCTCGCGATAGCCGGGGGCGCGGCGGCATATAACGCAGTCCACGGCATTCCCGGTATCCCAGGCTGGTATCTGTGGCCTGCCGGAGGCGCGATGGCGATACTTATCGCTGGAGGGCTGGGACGGTTCACTGCCGTGTTTGTCGCGATGCTGGCGGCGGCGGATTTATTCGGCGCGGCGGCAAGAATGATGCCTTATTATTCGGGCTTGGCGCCCTGGAACCATGGCTCGGTGATGCAGTTACCAGAAGCGGCAGCACGGCTGCATGTTTCGCTCTGGATGACAGCCGCATGGGTGCTGGCGACGGTTGCGATACCGGTTTGGGTTGCAGCGGACGCCTGGCTGGTTCAGGGACGAGCGAATACCCGAATGTAATCAATGTCTAAGACAGCAGGGAAGTTCGTTTTGGCATTAGGTTCACCGGCAGTGTGACCGCCGGCGGTCAGGGATACCGCCAGGTACATCGGCTGATGCGGCACGCCGTCGAATGAGCTAAGGCATTCGATGCCATCCACGAACCAGACGATTTTCTCCTCATCCCACTCAACGGTTGAAATGTGGAAACCGGCCGATAAGTCTGGTACATGGTGAGTGCCCGAATATTCGCGTTCGGCGGAGGCGCCGCCCCAGCGGTTGGTGAAGCGTGCGCTCGCGGGATCGCTGCCGACGGCGGCGAGAATATCGATAGAGGGAATCTCGCCAGCGGGCACGGGCAAGAGGCGGAATTGCGCTTCGAGGCCAGGGCCGGCGGGCATTCGAAAGCGGATGTCGAAACGGCCGTAGGTGCGGGCAAAAGTGCCAAATGTTGTCAGAATTCCCGAGGTAAAGCCGGTCAGCGTTTTACGGGTAGTGAGGTGGGCCAGGCCGCCGGAAACCGTGATCGCGTCGGGGCGCCATTCCTGCGCGTCGGTGGGGATGCCGTTGGCGGGCGGATGGGGTATCCATTTGGCAAAGTTCAACGCACTCCCATCGAACTCTTCCTGAAATTTCAATACCCATCCGGGCAGTGGCGTTCCCGGATCCTGCGAACCTGGGTTAGTACTTTGGGTACCGCTTCTGGTTGTGGCCGGGTTGGTCGCGGGGCGTTTTCTGGGAATCGACTGGCCCGGTACGTGCAGCGGAAAAGCACTCAAGGTCAAGAGGACACCCAGTTTTGCAACTTTTCTCACAAATCCGCGTTGAAAATATTGGAACATCGCTTGCGATTGACTGTAACAAACCGGATATTCATGTAACCTGAGTACAGATATGCGCATACTTGTCGTTGAAGATGAAAGACGCATTGCAGACTTTCTCGGTCGCGGTTTGCAGGGCGCGGGATACGCGATTGACGTTGCGGCAGACGGCGCGACAGCCATCCAGTTCACGCACAACACCGATTACGATCTGGTCATTCTGGATCTGATGTTGCCGGACATGGACGGGTTGAAAGTGCTGGAGCGGATTCGCGGACGACAGGCAGGGCCACCGGTGCTGATATTGAGTGCCCGCGGCCAGCTGGATGATCGGGTCAAGGGACTCGAGAACGGCGCCGACGATTACATGACCAAGCCGTTTGCTTTCGTGGAACTACTGGCGCGTGTGCGGGCGCTGCTGCGGCGCGGGCAACCATCCCCGGAACGACTGCAGGTGGGGGATTTGGTGGTGGATAGCCTGCGGCGTAAAGTGGTGCGCGGTACGGAGACTATCGATCTGGCGCCGAAAGAATTCGGCATCCTGGAATACATGATGCGCAACAAGGGCCGCCCGCTCAGCCGCACGATGATTGTGGAGCACGTGTGGGATATGGATTACGATGGCCTGACGAACATCGTCGACGTCTATATTCGGCACCTGCGCAGCAAAATCGACGACAAGTACGTCGAGAAGCTGATTCACACGGTGCGCGGCATCGGGTACATGATTGAAGCGCCCGAAAAGGCAGTGCCCATGCGTATGGAGCCGAGCGCTCCTCTACAGGCCGCGGGTTAGAAGTCGCGGAATCTCACCGCGCTGTCGAAATCCACGGCGTTGTAAAGTAGTTCGCGAGAGGCTTTTTGGCGGAACGCAAGCACATCTCGCGCGGTCTCCGTTTCCGGCTGACTGCCGTTTATACTGCCATTTTCACGTTGTTGCTGACAGGGGTGACGATTTATCTGCGGCAGCAACTTGCTTTGAGCCTGGCCAATCAAGCGCAAGATGATCTGGAAAAGACCTGGACGGCCGTGAAGGGCGTACTGCGCATTGAGGCGGACAACAAGATTGAATGGATTCTTGATCAGTCCGACCCGGATGAAAACAAGATTCTGGCGCGCATCCAAAGCGTGTATCTGATCACGGATGCATCCGGTGCGGTTCAGGCGTACTCAACCACCTATCAGACACTGGGTTTTGACAAACCTGAATACGTGAAGAAGGTGCTGACGAGTCCGGATCAGCCTCTGTGGCAGACCCGCAGCGCCGGAGGCGTGCGGTATCTGATACGTGCGAGCTACGTCCTCGACGAATCGCGTCACCGACCGTTCTACGTGGCTCTTGGCAGTCCGCTGGCGGACAACGACAAAGTTCTGCGTGACTTTACCTGGCTCTGTATCGCGCTGATCCCGCTTGTGGCCGCTATCGGCGCGGCGACGGGCTGGGTGGTGGCGGGGCGGGCGCTGCAGCCGGTGCTGGAGATAGCAGGCGCGGCGCAGCGCATCAGCGGCTCGAATTTGAGTTTGCGCATTCCGGAACGGAAGGTGGCGGACGAACTTGAGTATTTGGTGGAAACGTTCAACGACATGATCTCGCGCCTCGAACAGAGCTTTATTCAGGTGCGGCAGTTTTCTACCGATGTATCGCACGAACTTCGGACACCGATCACGATTGTGCGGGGGCAACTGGAGGTTGCGCTGTTTACCGCCGAGACCGCCGAGCAGTATCGTGACGCCATCGTCACGGCTATGGGAGACGTGGAGCGGCTCTCGCAGATTGTGCGCGCGCTGCTGCTGCTTTCCCAGGCTGAGACGGGGCAGGTGGTGCTTCAACGGCAGCCGCTGGATCTCGTGGAGACCGCGCGGAACATTACGGAGCAATTTGAAATTCCAGCCGAGGGCGCAGACGTGCGTATTTCGTTTCAGCACAAGGGCGGAGAGTGCGAAGGCGAATTCGATCGCGTTCAGATTGAGCGGATGCTGTCGAATTTGATTTCAAACGCCGTCAAGTTCACGCCGGCGGGAGGCGAAGTGCGTGTTTCGGTGGAGAGGGTGGGGGAGCATGCTGAGATTGTGGTGGCTGATACCGGGCAGGGAATTGCGCCGAAGCATTTGCCGCACATCTTCGACCGGTT
>CAIKAS010000215.1 GCA_903825445.1 uncultured Acidobacteriia bacterium | reverse complement strand
GTAGATGCCGAGTTTAGGCTTCCAATGAGCGGTGGCGGCGCGGGCCGCAGCTACCGCGAGCGCGGACTGAAGAATGGCGCGGCGAGTCGTGTGGGTGCGGGCGATAGATGTCATGAGGGCTCCGTTCAATGCGGCTGCCCGGCATCATATCAGAGCGTTTTCAATCCCCGGATGTTACCAGGCATCGACAGACTCCGATAAAAATAATTTGTACTGTTTCCAGAGAAGGGAGAGCTGGATGATCGGTTTTCTTGCCACGTTACCGCGTATTTTTCACCGGTTACGGTCTGCCTGCGAGAGGTGATTCCGGCTCTTTTCGGGGTTAGGAATGGGCAACCCCGAAAAGATTGGCTGGTCAATGCCCGGCTGCAACCAGGCTTCGTCGTTCATCCACACACGTGGGGCACAAATCTACTCATGTTGGTGGTGATTGGCGTGTCTGATTCGCGAATACCGATGCCGGCGGCGGAGTCGTTTTCTTCATGGCCGATGACCCAGCTACCAATGACCGGATACATTCCGCCAAAACTTTTCAACGGCCCCACGTCCTGAAAGACGAAACCTTCCTGGCCATAATCGCCACCGGTTTCGATTTCGCGTCCCGCCTGATGGAGCGTGACATTGGCGCCCTCGCGCCCGAGTAAAGGCTTCCTGACCCAGTCCGCGTTCGCGGATGGCGGTTTGAAGCTCGCGGCGAGCAGGTATGGATGGTTCGGATACAGCTTCCACAACACAGGCAGGATTCCCTTGTTCGAGAGCACCATTTTCCACGGCGGCTCCAGCCATAACGTGTCAGACAGGGTGAGATATTTTCCAAAATCTTCCCGCACCATCCACTCCCACGGATAGAGTTTGAAGACAGAGGTCAGCGGCTTATCGTTCGGTCCCACGAAGCGCGCGCCGTCCCAGCCGATCTCCTCCACTGCGAACAGCGACGACGCGAGTCCGGCCTGCTGAGCCGTGTCACGGAGATACATCGCGGTGATCCAGTCCTCATCCACGTCCACTGAACAGAAATCAACGCGGCGATTCGGGATATGGGGAGTCAGATCCTTCCACAGCGCAATCAGACGTTCGTGGATGGAATTGAACTGGTCGCTTGCGGGGTGTGTTTCGCCAAGCCAGTACCACTGCACAACGGCAGCCTCCAGCAGCGAAGTAGGCGTGTCCGCGTTGTATTCGAGCAGCTTCGGCGGATGGCAACCGTCGTACATGAGATCGAATCGTCCGTACAGCGACGGTGGCTCCGCTTCCCAGGAATGCTCGATCAGCGGGACGGCGGACTCAGGAATACCCATCGTCGAATAGAGCCTGTTGTCGATGACATGCTGCACCGCCGTTCGCGTCATCTTTTCCAGATCATGGGTCGCAGACGCGAGGAGATCGACTTCTTCAGGCGTGAGCTCGTAAAATGCGGATTCGTTCCAGTAAGGGTGCGAACCGCTGGTATGCCACGTCAAGCCGGCTGCCTCGACTTTTTTCTGCCAATCGGGGCGCGGAGTCGAGACGATCCGCCTCATCACCCACCAGCATGTTTCGACGATCCGTGGCTACCGAATCCGCCGTGGATGGTTCCACAGTTCTGACTTGTCTGCGGAGTGCCAGAAGGTCCCACGGGCGTTCCCGCAGGGTCGCAGCCCTGCTGGACAGGCGCTGCGGGTGCGGGCTGTTGAGGCTGTGCGGGCTGCTGGGCGCGCGCGGAGATCGCCACTGCGGCGACCAAGGTCAGCGTAACGCCCGACGATTTCCTCATGCTGATAAGAATATCCCACTCTTGCCGGGAGAACTGCACGTAATTCTGTGAGCGGGCGAAAAGCATCCGTGAACGAACTGGCGGGCAGCCTTAAGTAACTTGCGGCGCTCGCCGGGAACAGCGGGTCAATGCCGGGCCCCTACCAGGCATCGCGATTCAAGGTGTTCACGCGAAAGAAGGGCTTATCAGTTTCCGCGGGATCCATTGTAAAGACCTGGGAGGTCTTCTGCGGATCGTAGCCCGCCCAGAGCCAGGTCAGCGACTCAGGCAGATCGAGCGCAGCCTGAGCGCCGCCGTGTGCCGCGGTACCGAAGCGGAAATGGAAATCGTATTCGCGGAACTTCAGTGAGTTCGCCATCTGAATAGCCTGCATGGGCCATGAGCCGTGGTTGTTCTCGAGATCGTCAGCGCCATCGCTCATCCACATGCGGATGTTCCGTTTCGGATCCTTGCGAACCATGAACGGGTACACATTGCCGCCATCCGCATTCTCTTTGGATCGCCACTGGATCGACGTAAAGCTCCCTACGGCCGAGTGCACGCGGGCAAATTTGTCTGGCACGAACCACGCGGCGTTGAACGCGCAGATCCCACCCGACGACTCTCCTGCAATCGCCCTGCTATAGCCGTCCTGTCTGAGCTTGTAAGTCTTCTCAACATCAGGGAGGACTTCCTCCATCAGGAAGCGTGGGTAATGATCGCTGACCGTGTCGTACTCGATGGAGCGCATGGCCTTCCCATCCGACGAAGTGCCGGGGGCAATCATAACGTGAACGATGGGCGGCAGCAGGCCCTGTTGCACGAGGTTATCCGTCACCGTGATCAGGCGGATTCCGCTCAGCTCCCCCTCCAGGTTTTGCCCGTCCTGCCACACCATCAGAGCCGCGGGCACGTTCGGATCTACGCCTGCGGACGCGTAGGTCCAATAGTCGTATTTCATTCCGTCGTAAATTTTGCTGGTCAGGGTGTGTTTCTCGCTGAGCTTGCCATGGGGCACGCCTGGCTTCGGATAAGAGTCGGGATTGTAGCCCACGGCATCGCCACGCGCTCCGAGGGGTTTACCGGCGGTATAGAACTGATACTGGTGGAGGACGCCGGTGCGCATTTTGGTGAGCAACATCCAATGCTTCGCGTCCACCTGGGCGAGTTGTTTCTGAGGCTGCAGGTCAATGGAGACGGATACGGGTGTGGCGGAGGTTGACAGGAAGAGGTAGTCCTGGCCCCACACAGTGACCTGCGTTGGAGCCGTTATTCCTGCCACTCGCTGTTTCATCGCGGCGCTGTCGGGGCCTTTCCGTGCGGCCTCGATGCTGTCGGCCGGTGTTGGCGTCTGTGCGAAAAGGGCAAGCGGAACCGTAAAGCAGGCAAGCAAGATCTTCATAGTGGGTCAGTATATACCGTTCACTCGCGATCTATTGGAGGGTGCGCTCGACGACGGCGGCGCTGATGTTGCCACCGGGCGGAAGCACGAAGGGGTCTGACTGAGTGCGGGCGTGCAGCAGCTTCCCAATCGCTTCGGGAGAGCGATCGGGAGGCGCGGGCGTGGCGAGCACGTAGTATTTACCGGGCGGGAGCACGCCGGAGGTCCAGGCGCCAGTCTGGTCGGTAGAGCCCGTCGTGTAGGTGACGGCGATGTCGGCTTCCGTGATGGCGTCGGCAGGGAAGATTGTTATGTAGGTATCGTCGGCCGGGTTGTTGTCCTTGTCGGTGGCCGTGACCTGGATGGTGCCGCCGTTTTCCCCGATGACGAGGCGGAGCGGCGTGTTGTCAGGGGACGAGCCGATGCGGAGCGTGTGACGCAGAACATCCTCGTTGTTGTAAGTCGCGCTTTCAACGTACATGTTCTTAGCAAGACCGCGGACGGTAAGGGAGTAGTTGTCCACGAGCAGGCCTTCGATCGACAAAGAGCCGGGAACGCTCACCTTGTTGTCCCCCGAGTCTCCGGTGTGCTGCGCGTAAACAAGCGACTGGAGCAGGACGGTGATGTCAGGAATCGGATTCGGATTATCGGGCGTGGCGACGGGCGCGGGGCCGTCGAGGGTCACCTCGACGGGCAGACTGACTCGGGGGCCGGCGGCAATGACGACATCGTGAAGATCGGAATCGGTAAGGGTGAAACTGGTGGTTCCAAAGAAAGAAGGGGGATCGCGGAAGCCGGAGCCATATTGATCGACGTGGACGGCCCAGGTGCCAGGGGTGAGGCCGCAGGTGCGGATGACGCCATCAGGGCCGGTCTTGCCGTAGAACATGCCGGTGCCATACATACCGCCGTTGCCGGACTGACCGAAGGTAGGGGTTTCGGGGGAGATATCAAACCCGAGGGAGGCGGGCGCGCGACCGGCGAGGGTGTGGCCTTCTATGCAAAGCGACGGCCCGCGAGCCACGGAGATATCGACGCCTTCGCGGATTTCGCCATCGCCGAGCGTCAACAACTGCGCACCTTCGACAGAAGTGGAACCGGGGTAGAAGGTTGAAGCAGGGAGGCGCTTGCGCATGGCGGGGCTGGTGGGGAGGTCGGAAACAGGCCCTCCCTGAGCGGGGCGGGGCCGGGCCATGATGATGTAAGCGCGGCCGGACTGGAAGCGGGATAGCGTGTAGTTGCCCTGATCGTCGGTTTGCGTGGCGCCCGAGAAAACATAACGAAGCGCGCCATGCGAATATTCGCGCGCGACGAGCATGACCTGCATGTTGGGAACAGGCTCCTTATTCTGATCGATGACCTGGCCTTTGATCTGCGACGGGAGGGCAAGTTTCAAATCGATGGAAGCAAGATCCTGGGCCTGGCCGAGTTGCACGCGACGAGAGGCCTGGAGAGGAAAGCCCTGCGACTGATCCATCGATACGTTGATAGTGACGCCACCGGGCTGTATGCCTTTGAGCACATAGTGACCTTGAGCATCTGTCTTCGCTTCGACGCGCGTGCCGGCGCCTCGGGAGGAAACGACGGCGTCCTGAGCCGGCGTACCGGTTGGGGAGTAGACGATCCGGCCGCTGATGGAACTGGCGGACGTGAGGCCGGAGGGAACGGAGGGGCTCTGCGCGGAGAGCGTGCTTGCGAGGAGGAGGGAAATGAGAAGGGTGAAAGGGTTTCGCATGGTTGGTCCTGTCAGGCGGCTCCTGTTATTTGGCTGCGGCGGGAACGTCGAGGTCGAGGTTGATGGTATCGCCGCCCGTGATGATGACGTTGGCAGCGCGCAGGCCGCCGGCGGCGCCCTGGCCAACCCAGCGGGCTTGCGACATTTCGTTCGCGGCCTGCGCAGAGAGGCGGTATTGGCCGGGTGGAAGCGCTGTAAAGGAGAATGCGCCGGTGGCATCCGGGTGAGCGACGCGGACGGAGCCGGCGGACGCGTTGGGATCAGTGAGGACGGCGAGGAACTGCGAATTCGCCGGAGCGCCTCTGATGGTGCCGCGGAGGGCGCCGGCCGGCGAGATGACGATTTCGATGTCTCCATTTTCTTCGCCGATAGTGACGGTCCTGGGCGCGGCGTAGCAGGCACCGCCGGACACGTTCGCGGAGACGCGGAAGCGGCCGGGCGGGAGATTTTCGACAGTTTGCGGCTTGGGGCCGATGGTCTGGTTCAGGTTCAGAACGGTGGTCCAGTCTTCGAGGGACGTCATTGACAGGGCGGCGGTATCGGGACAAGTGTTGTCGGTTCGTTTGAGAACGAAAGACGCGGAGCGGCCAGGAGCGGGCGAGACAGAAAGGCCGGTGACGTCCTGACCGGAAACGATGACGTGTGTTCTGGCGTATTGCGCGACGGGTTCCAGAATGCCGCCGCCACCGCCATAGCCGCGCGAAGGGCCTGAGACAAGCAGATCGTAGTTGCCTGCCGGAATACCTTCGAAGGTGAATGCGCCGGAAGCGTTGGTCTGGGCCGCGGCGATGGCGAGGCCCGGCTGCTCGGGGAGAACGAGACCGAGCCAGAAGCGGCCTTCGTTGGGTTTGAGTTCGCGATCGATTTTGCCGCTGACACTCCAGGTCTGGGGCGAAGCGATGATGAAGTTGGCCTGGACCTGTTCGCCACCTGTGAGAGTGAACAGCGTAGGCGCGCTGTTAGCGGGATAAAACTGGAGGCCGGTGCCGAGGCCGGTGAGAGCCGACGAGCCTCCGCTTTGCGCGGCGCGCTGGCGGGTGGCGCCCCATGCAGCAACTACGGCGTACTGGCCGGGCGGGAGATTGTAGATACGGTAGTGTCCGGCAGCATCGAGCGGGGCGAAAGGAGCCGGGCCGTTCATCGTCTGAGGCGTCAACTGATTGAGGGGCCGGAAGGAATCGCCTTCGGCGGGCTTCGGCATGGCATAAACGAAGCCACTCGGAAGAGGGCGACCGGTTGAATCGGTCACCTGACCGGAAATGGCGGCGCCTCGGATGAGGCGGAACTGGTGGGCGATTTTTTCGGCGTCGGCAGCGATCTTGAATTCGAGAGTGACGCCGAGGAAGTTGGGTTTCGAGAGCACGAGGCGATAGTCGCCGGGGGCGAGGTCGGGGACGGCGAAGTTGCCGGAGACATCGGTATCGAGATCGGCGACGAGGCGCGGCTGGCCGGTCCTGGAGAGACGGACATCGACGGAGGCGAGGGGCTCGTTGCTGTCGTCGCCGACGACGCGGCCACTTAGAGCAGCGGCGCGGGATTGGTGCGGGGCGAGGGAGATTAGCGCGAGAGCGAAGAGGAACGGGGTTAGTGAGAGACGCACCGGACGATTTTCCTTAAAAACATTCTAAACCAAATTGGAGGAGAATGTCTGCTAACAAATTAGTTGATAACGGCAAGAGGAACCGCAGAGTGATCGAGGGAACTGCGTTCCGGGGGTTGGGCACGTCTCACCATCGGAGTTTTCTCCCGGCCATTGGACGAGCGGCCATGCTGGCTGTTAGGGCTGGTTGTCGTCTTTGATCCACGCCGCTAGAATTGATGACTGAGAGGATCCAAATGACGATTCTTAAGAGTGTGGCGGTCGTTTGCGCGTTGGCGGCTTTTTCGGTCGCCGCTTCCGGACAAACGCCGGGTCCGGCAAAAAGGTCTGTCCGGCTGGCGATTTGCCAGATTCTCGTGATCGACGGGGATCGCGAAGGAAACTTTCGGCGAATGGAATATGCGTTGACGGACGCGGAGGCTAAGGGGGTGGAAATTGCCATTTTTCCGGAATCCTCGGTTCTGGGCTGGGAGAATCCCGATGCACACCGGAAGGCAGCTCCGATTCCGGGAGCCGACAGCGATCACGTGGCAGCGCTTGCGCGCAAACATCACGTCATGATCGCGATTGGACTCGATGAGAAGGATGGAGATAAGCTGTACGATTCCGCAATTCTTGTGGACAAGAACGGCACGCTGCTGTGGAAGCACCGGAAGATCAACGTGCTGCCGGAACTGATGTCTCCACCTTATTCGCAGGGCAAACCGGAGGATATCGGCGTTGTGAAGACGGAGTTCGGGCGGATCGCGGTGTTGATCTGCGCGGACACGTTTTCCAACGAGTATGTGGAGAGACTGCGAGTACTGCACCCGGATTTAATGCTGGTGCCTTACGGTTGGGCAGCGACTAATGACCAGTGGCCGGGACACTCCAGAGATCTGGAGAGTCTTGTGAAGCGGGTGGCCGCGCGGGTAACGAGCCCGATGGCCGGCGTGGATCTGGTGGGAGAGATGACGCACGGGCCATGGGCTGGGCAGACGTACGGGGGATCGAGCTTCGTGGCGGATGAGACGGGCAGTATTTTGCTGACGCTGCGGGATCGGGATACGGATATGCAGGTTATTGATGTGAAGATCAATGCGTCGGGGGAATAGGTTCGGCCCTTCCCTTCCCTTGCCTTTTAGCCGTGGGCGGTTTTTGATAGACCTCGGGACCGGCACGGCACGCGATCGAGCGGTTGTCCTGAAGGAACGACTTGATTCCGAGGTGCTCGACGCCGAGCTTAAGCTCGCGGTACCAGAATCGAATTCCGTAGAGACGATCGACCCACGAAAACGCAGGACGCCCGAAGCAAACGGAGAGGATATGTTCGGCGCGGTTGAAAGCCAACTCGGGCTGATTCTAAAGCCAGCGAAAATCGCCGTCGACCTGCTCGTGGTGGACCATGCGGAAAAGACTCCGGCTGCGAATTGAAACGATGGCCGTGACGCCCAAGCGGGTCCGATGGAGCGCGCCCTCCTTTGGCCAGGGCATCGACCATGGTCGCAAGAATACGCCATAATTACGTCTGGAGCTGCCTGCCCGCGATCGACGGACATCATTATGCCCACTAACACGCAGTTTCCCAAGGCCACCTATCGGTACGATCCCTACAGCAATTACAAGTTTCGGGTGAGGCGGGACGGCAAGTACGTTGCTGGTATTTCCAAGGTGAGCGCGCTGAGGCAGACGAAGCAGGTGATTTCGCACCGTGCCGACGGCGACCCGAGCACGCCTCGCCGCATGCCCGGTCAGAGCGATTACTCGCCCATCACCCTGGAACGCGGCGTGACGCACGATATGGAGTTTGAGCAATGGGCCAACAAAGTCCGGGATTACCATAACTCGACTGCGGACGACCAGCAAGGTGCAAGCGGAAATCAGGACGTGTCGCTCAAGGACTTTCGGAGGGATCTGATTCTTGAGGTTTACAACGAAGCCGGTCAGAAGGTGATCGCCTATACGATCTACCGCTGCTGGCCGTCGGAGTTTACCGCCCTTCCGGACCTTGATGCAAACGGAAACGCGGTGGCGATCCATGTGCTGAAGCTGGAGAACGAAGGATGGGAGCGAGATACATCCGTGGGCGAGGATAGTGAGCCGAGCTTTACGCTGCCCGCCAGCTAAAGACGAGCTTTTCCTCTCCAGTCAGCAGGTACCGAAAATCGGTTACTATCTGTAGGTATGTCGCGAATCATTTTGCCCTTGCTATGGCTCGCCGGAATCGCGGCGTGGGCGCAGGATGCGGCTGCTCCACGAGGCGCGATCAACGTAGTCGTCATGGAGGCAGGGCTGAATCGGCCTGTGCCAGACGCTGAGGTCACGGTCGCGGAATATGCGTTCCAGCCCCCCAAATACACTGAAGTGGCAAACGGCAAGACGGACCTGCAGGGCGCGGTGAAGCTCGAGACAGATAAATTCGCGAACTATCTTGTGAGGGTGAAGAAGCCGGGCTATAGCGAATCAACAGGCAGCCTAAGCGGCGCGCAGCAGGAAGTGATGGTGGATAAGGATCATTTGTCCCACACTCTGCGGTTTTCGCTGTCACGCACGGGGGAGATTACAGGACGTGTAGTGGACGATGAGACCGGGATGCCGCTTGCGAACTTCCACGTCCAGGTGATGGGTGTCCACTTCAGCCGTGGTGAAGCGATTTGGACCGGCGGTAAAGTGCCGCCGACGGATGAAGATGGGCGGTTCGTGTCTCAAGACCGGGAGCCTGGAAACTATGTTGCGCAGGTGACGCCGCAGACTCTCAGTAAGGATCGCTTGATGACGCAATTCACTGAGCGAGATCTTGAGACGGTAGATGTCGATTACCGCAATGCGTATTGGCCAGGTGGATACGGGCTGGACTCCGCAAGCCTGGTGCGGCTTGAGCCCGGAGGATCAGCCAGCGTTGGAACGATTCGAGTGAAGAAGACGTCGTTTTACAGGGTGCGCGTGTCCATACCTTCCGCCGGTTGTGCGCCGGAAGAGAAGATGATGATCGACGCAGAAATGAAACAGTTTGAGGTATCTGCGGCCGGCCAGGTTTCCTGTGGAGGTGATTTTCTGCTGCGCACCCTCCAGCCCGGAAGCTATATGCTGTATCTTTTTGATTCGGGAAAGGCAGAGCACAGGAAGCGCGTTGTGATGCCGTTCGAAGTAACGGATCGCAATTTCGATATCAAAGTCTCGATGGTGACCGGTCCCGATGTTGCGGGGCGGATCCTCGTCGCGGATGGAGCTAAAGGCCCTGTACTGACAACGATCAAGCTCGCGCTGCAAACGCAAGGGTCGCTTCAGTTCGTTGATGAAAGGCAGCCTGTGACCCCGGACGCCGACGGCAACTTCCGCTTTCCCGAAGTGCCTCTTGCGCGGGAGCGACTTACAGTTTCGGGCCTGGGCACTGGCTACTTCGTGAGGGAGGTCCGCTACAACGGGATCGCGTTAGGCGGCAACATTTTTGTTACCGATGGCGGTTCTCCGAGCCAGTTGCTTGAAGTCGTAATAGATAATAAGCCGGCGACGGTTACCGGCTCGGTCATGGATGGCGATACGCTGGTCGGCAAGCCGTATGTGGTGCTGGTCAGATGGCCGGCGTCACCCGAGAATATCTTCCTAGCAACGAAACGCACCACCGGAGACGACAATGGGCAGTTCCGCTTCGCCGGACTCGCGGCAGGCGAATATCGCGTGCTGGCGATTTCTCAACAAATTGTGCCCCGGCTGGATGAGCCGAATGTTCTGTTTCGAATGCTGGACAGTGCGGATGCGATTACGGTGGATCGCGGGAGTTTTCAGGATTTGGCTTTGAAAATCACTGACCGATAGAACAAGGCAATTCACTTCATTTTGCAAACATATGGCTGAGCTTTGCCGCCACGAATCGCATTACCCGCAGTGTCAACGGATAGATCTCCCGCGGGACACACGTATACTTCCCAACCGTTCTTAGCGCTGACTTCAGAACTCGAATATCCTGTATTAGCGCTGGCTCCAGAGCTGATGTCCGCAGAACTTCCGATGCCAGTGTCGGTTCCAAAGATCCAGGTTACATGAAGGGTTTGGGCGCAGTTGTTACGGAAAGCGAGCCAGTTGTAAATCTTAGGATCGTAAAACGAAGTGATGCAGTTATTGTACTGGCCCCCGGGAACGGTGAGACCTGCGCTGGTCTGGCCAGAGGCCGCACCCGTTACCTGCGACGGAGTCGCACTGCCATTCAAGGTCGCGCCAGGTGATTGCTGCGGCACGGGAGGCGCCGAGGGAGGATTTGACCGCGATGTTACAGAGACGTAGGGATCCACATAGACAATCACGTTTCCGCCAGTCCAGGGCGTCTCCGGGCTACAGGCCATGGAATTCCCGGCTACCAGGGGCGTCACGGACGGAGCGTACATACAGTTCATGATATGAATGGCCGACGACTCGTCGGCTTTCGCGTAAAGCATGACACGCACGCCCTTCGGAAACTGAAAAGAGCAATTCACGGGGCAGTTGATCCCGGCGGGGTCTGAAATTACGGTGGCGTGCCCCGGCAGTAGTGGGTTGGTTCCCTGGAACGATATGGTAAGAGGCGCGTCAGGATAAACAGTTGGGGGAAGGATGGCGGTGGTTTGGCTTGTAGTGGTCGATTGCTGGACCGCCGCTGTTGTTACCGGTTGTTGGCTGGCCGCAGACACCGACGAGCGCACAACCGGTTGCTGCGCGGCCGCGTTTTTGTCGCCAATCGCACGGATAGCGGCCGCCTGCTGGTTCGCGGTCTGCTGGATGGAGCCCGCGGGGTTCTGGTTCGTTGTTTGGGTCAGATTACCCGCGAAACTCGAATCGCGTCTTTGAACGGACTGCACTGCCTCACCCCGCAATTGTTGTACCTGGCGTCGGTAGGCGTCGGCGGCATTGTGATGCTTGTTGGCATCGGCTCGCATTTTGGCCGCACCGGCCGCGTTGACTGCCATACATATCGCGTTGCCCAGACCGCCCGTGCAGTTGCTGTTGGTGGCGAAGTTGGCTGCACTGCTCTCGTCGTTGCGGGCGATCTGCTCTTCGCCGTCGATTTGAATCTCAAGGATACTGATCTTATTTTCGATGTCCTCGGGCGACAAGGGAACGGCGGGCTCGGCTTTCGCCTCACCAACGGGCCGCAGTCCCACGGCCGAGCAGCCAACCGCATCGTTCTCCCGCTGACAGGCAATTTTGGCCAGGGCTTCGAAGTCATTCGGCGGGAAAAGAGGCTTCAGTTTGCTCATGCCCGTGGAACTCAGACAACCTGACCCACCCTGGTCGCTCCACCACGTTTGGCATCCAGGAGCGCTCTCAAAAACGGCTTTCGCCGCGTCGGTGTTTCCTAAATCTGCGAATGCCGAGCCGAGTTCCGCACACTCGAAACTGAAGTGGTTTACGGGAGACGCCAGTGCGCATGCGCCCAGCGTGGCCTGAAAGAATACCCAGTCGTGCGGTGGTGCCTTCTTGCTCTTCTTCAGCGAGAACTTTCCGTTGCGTTGCCGCATCTTGAGAAGGTAGATGACGTTTTGGCCAGAGATCCTGCGAAGGTCCGTATTCTTGTCGATCGTCTCGTATTGGATGATGGGGGCGGGCGGTGGAGTCGATGGCACTACGGCTGCTGGCGCCGGCGGCACGTTTGCGGCGACGACAGGATTGGCGCTCACCGGAGGCGGCTGCGGATTCGGCGCTGCCGCGATTTGTATCCCCTTCTTGTTCAAATCGGCGAGTTTTTCCGGGGAGAACTTTAGTCCCTCGGCCGACGCCTTGCGGAACCAGTACGCCGCCTGCACCAAGTCCTTGTGAACTCCCTGACCAGATTCATAGAGTTGGCCGATATAGAATTCGGCGAGCTTGTCTCCCTGGTCGGCCGCCTTCTGATACCAGAGCATCGCCTGATCATAGTGCGGCTTGTTCATCCCGATTCCCAGGTTGTACCAGAGGCCAAGCTGGCGTTGCGCACCTGGTAGCCCCTGCTCGGCCGCTTTGGTCATCCAAACCAGGGCGCCTTTATAGTTTTTGGATTTCGCCATCGCAGCCGCGAGACTGAGTTGAGCTTTCGCATCACCCGACTGGGACAGCTCCAGAAGAGAAGAAATATCGTCGCTCTGCTGGGCGAATGAAAGACTGACCGCAATCAGAAAGACGAAAACCGCGATGTATGAACGCACTCGTAAGGCCCCTTTTTCGGTCAACTAAACGCGTCACACACGTGTCCTGTGAAAACATCCATCCAGGAAGAAGCGCCAGACGGCGCAGCGGCCAAATACAGATGTCGAACGGGGAAGGAGAGGAGTTCAAACCCTTTTGAAATCCTCGCGATCCAAATCTATCGGAACGGAAAACCATTATGTTGAATCTGCCTGAACATTGTCAACAGAATAAGCATTCAGGGGGTAAACATTCTTTGTAATCCGCATGCAAGAGACTCGCGTTCAGCGCCGGAGGCGGTGTGCTCGCGAGTTGCGCCTGAGTGCGGGCTTGGCGAACAACACAGCGACGAGGCCGCCGCCAAACAAGAGCCATGCTGTCGGCTCGGGCGCGCTTGCACCCGATTGCGTAAGCAGGTAGGTGATGGGCGCACCGGTTGAGTCCGTACCGTAACCAAGAATCTGCCCTTCCGCATTGATTCCAACCGTCCAGTACATGGTCGCACCGTTCAAACCTGAAACGATCTGACTTAGAAGATAGTTTTGGCCAGCAATCCTGACTTCCCCAGTAGCCCCGTTGGGATTACAGGTCTGGTCACCCACTATCGTCCCTGCGTCATTTATGCCTGTGGGACAGAAGCCGAGGTTTGTGTAGGCGGCGGTGTTCGGATCATACGAGTAGCCGAACGGACTGTCGCTTAGACCCTCAGAACTCCCAATGACCTCACCGCTGTCGTTCAGGCCGGTGACGGCACCGTAGAAGTATGTTGAGGGTTCAATCGTCGTGATAGTCCCGCCGATGTCGAGAGATTCCCAACCGTAAAATGGAGATGCCAGAACATCGCCGTTGGCGTTCAGATATGTTCCGGTCAGCCCATCTGCACCAGGGTAAACGAGACCGCCAGAGGCATCGAGAAAGTCGTGCCCGCCAATTGCGGTGCTTCCTCCGCTCAGATTTTCCACAAACCATGAGTCCGCATATGCGTTGGGGTTTGTATAGTTGATTCCGACAACCTGTCCTGATGAATTGATTCCGGTCGCCGCTGCGGCGGTCATACCTTGCGGCGTTATATCGGTAGCCGTGCCGCCGGACCACAGAATAGCTCGGGGTGATCCCGTCTGGCCCGACCCCGTCTGGCCCACGACCTGGCCTGCGCTATTCACGCCCAGGACAGTTGCGGAGACTCCGCCCGGCCCGGCCCCGAGGTCTGTAAGGGAACCATTGTGCAACAGGGCGGCATGCACCACGCCGCCGACCGTCAGATCTCCGGCAATATAGTCACCGCTTATGGCGATGGGCGTGAAGCCGGGGAGGTTGTAGGTGGTGATTGTGTACTGGATCGAGCTGCCAAAAGCCCGACCAGCAAAAAACAACAACGCGACAGCCAGCGCTGAACGCGCGGCAGTCCCCCGAGAAATATTCATGACCGTTTGTCCTCTCAATCCAGGAGGCTCAAACAGTGATGCCCTCGAAGAATTTCAAAGAGTAACACTAACGAGTAGATTATAGAAAGCAGAAAATGCAGATTGGGAGTACCAGTACGTTCGCAGTGGCCGAGCCGACTGAGGCGGGCTGGACGCTGCCAGCCAGGAGGTAACGCGGCTGCCTGACATAAGATAAATCCTGATGTCTCGCCTTCGGGTAGTCTGCACAATCGCGTTGCTTGGCCTTCTTATGTTTCTGGCGGGATTCGTCGCGGCGCAGCAGCCGTCGGCAGCCTCCGGGCGCGGTGGTCGCCCTGCGGTTCCTCCTATCGATACGGCGGTTGCAGATCGCGGCCAACTGGTGTACGCGGCCAGGTGCGCGTCGTGTCACGGCGCGGATACCCGAGGCACGGCGCTGGGCGTGGATCTGGTGCGCGCCTCCGGCGTGCGGCTGGATCCGACCGGCGCGCAACTGGGACCATTCGTGGCAAGCGGGCACAAAAACAGTTCGGTACCGCCGATTGCTCTCACTGACGCGCAGGTGAGCGACATAGCCATGTATCTCCGAGTGCGCATTGATTTCGCCACCAGCGGCCGGGGTAATGTTGCGCCCAACATCGCGGTTGGCAATGCCAAAGACGGCGAAACGTATTTCAATGGCGCTGGAAAGTGCAACACGTGCCATTCGGTGAAGGGTGACCTGAAGGGTGTGGGGTCGAAATACAGCGCGACGATGCTGCAGAACCGGATCGTGCTTCCGCGCGGGCGTGGCCCGGCGGCAAAGGGCGATCCGCCGGAACCGGCACGCACGGTGGATATTAAGCTGGCGGACGGATCGATGGTGAGTGGAACGTTAGTGACCGTCTCGGATTTTCTGGTCACGTACCGGGATAGTTCCGGCTTGCTGCACACTGTGACACGCAATGGCGACTTGCCGAGGGTAGCTATTCACGACACGCTTGAGGCCCATATCGATAGCATGCGGCGTATGACGACAAAACAGATGCAGGATCTGACGGCTTATCTGGTGACCAAATGAGACGGCGATATTTATGCGCCGGAATGGCGGCACTTGCGCTTACCGCAGCGATGCTGCACGGGCAGGGCGGGCCGCTCGATAACACGCAACTCCTCAAGACGCCCACGGACGTCTGGGCGGGATATCACGGCGATTCCACGGGACGGCATTACAGTGCGCTGAAACAGATCGACTTTTCGAACGTGCGAGAACTGTCGCTGGCATGGGCTTCACACGTGAGTAATGCGAATCAGGGCGCGATCTTTGGAGGCGACGGTCCGGATCCCGCGCCGACGCCATCAGGAGGCGGAACGGTGCCGGCGATCCGCGCGATACCGCTGATCGTCAACGGCGTGATCTACTTCTCGACGCCGGGCAACGCCTTCGCGCTCGAATCGCGCACGGGAAAGCAACTCTGGCATTTCGTTTATAAAGGCGGCGGTGGCGGCAACCGCGGGCTGGCTATGTACGGCAACTGGCTTTTCATGACAACGGGGGAGCCGGGTCTGGTTTCGATCGACGCGGCTACGGGGAAAGAGCGCTGGCATAAACGAATCGCGCCGGGCGGGCTGGGGCATTCGGCATCCCTTGCGCCGATTGTGGCTGGCAACCACGTGATTGTGGCAACCGGGGGAGACAGTTCCGATCTGGATTCCTGGGTGGAAGCGCACGATCCAGAGACGGGCGAGATGCAGTGGCGCTGGAACGTGACACCGCGGAAGGGCGAACCTGGAATTGAAACGTGGCCCAGCGAGGATGCTGCGATTCACGGTGGCGGCGGCGTGTGGCAGATGCCGACGTACGATCCTGAGCTGAAGCTGCTTTATGTCACTACAGGACAGCCGAACCCCGTGTTCGACGGGCATTCACGGGCTGGCGATAACCTGTACACCGCGTCGATTGTGGCGCTCAATGCGGATAGCGGAAAGATGGCCTGGTACTTCCAGTGCACGCCGCACGACACGCATGACTGGGACGCTACGGAGGTGCCGGTACTGATCGACGATACGGTTGGGGGACAACCGCGCAAGCTTCTGGCACAGGCGAATCGCAACGGCTACTACTTTCTTTTGGATCGCACGAACGGGAAGGATCTGGTGACGAAACCTTTCATCCGGGTGAACTGGGCGAAGGGCATCAACGAAAAAGGGCAACCGATACCGGACCCGGAGCAGGAGCCGAAGGTGGGCGGTGCTCTGGTGGTACCGACCTCCGATGGAGCAACCAACTTCCCTGCCCCCAGCTTTAGCCCGGATACCGGATTGCTTTATGTGAACACGGTCGAAGGGTACAGCGTGTATCATCTGGAGGACCCGGCGATGAAGCCTGTCGGGTTTGCGCATTCCTCGGAGTATTCGTTCGCGGCGGCCAGGTCGGCGTTGAAGGCGATCGATTACAGGACGGGCGAGATCAAGTGGCAGCATGAATATCCGGGCGATGGATTTCGGTTTGGATCGTTCCCGGGGGTGCTGAGCACGGCAGGCCGGGTTGTCTTCGCGGGTGATGATGCGACCAATCTGGTGGCATACGATGCGGCGACGGGTAAGATTCTGTGGCACGCGAATCTGGGTGCGGTGGTGGCGAACAGCCCGACTACATACATGGTGGACGGGAAACAGTATGTGCTGGCGGCGGCGGGGGATACGTTTTGGGCGTTCTGGCTGCAGTGAAGAGTTTCACGCAGATGCCGCGGAGTTCTCGCAGATGGGCGCAGAGATCAGTGCGAATCCTTCATGCCAGTTGGAGGGCGCGGCCCTGCCACAGGCTGCCGGACCCAGTCAGGCGTCTCGCCTTTACGAATGGCGGCGGCTGCGGCCTCCCAGCGGTCCTTGTCGGCGATCACGATGCGGCTGTATTGGCTGGCCAGGTCCGCGGCTGAATCGCGTTCGCCTTCGCGGATCAGTTGCGCGATGACGATCTGCGGATAGTGCCAGTTCGACCAGGGCCGCGCGTTCACGATCGGATAGCGGAGCGCTTCGGTTGGAGGGGCTTCCATGGCCTTGCGCGCGAAGGCAATGGCGGTGGCGCGGTCGTGACGGACGAGCGCCGACATGGCGGCTACCATGTTGGCGCGGAAGAACGATGTGCCGTAGTAGGGGTCGTCTTTGGCCTGCGGAGCGAGGGCGAGGGCTTCGTTGGCATAGTTCCCGGCCGCCTGCCACATGGGTTCGGGGGACTCGTGAGTGTACGCCGTGTTCATGGCGCTGACGCCTGCCGTGGCAGCCAGAATCGACAACTCGCGGAAGCGCGCGCCGACGGGGAGAGCCTGGATGGCCTGGTGTTGTGAGTCGAGCGGACCGTGCCATACGCTTTCCTGCAGATTCGCCACGAGTTCCTGATCCTGGGTTTTCAGCATGAGCTGGTGCGCCCAGACGGAATTAGGATCGAGCCGGAGCGCGCGCTCAACAGCTGCTTTGCCAACCGCAAACATCTCGGGAGCTGCCACCGGACCCTGGCCTGTCGGCCAACGAATCGAGACCATTGGGGTTGCGGTCTCGAGCAGGAAGCTCACATCTTTGCTGCCCTTCAGCTCGCCATCGATAAAGGCCAGCTTTTTAGGAGTCTCCGGGTCCTCCGGATTCCCGCGCGATATATTTATCAATTGGCGCGAATAGGCCAGGACTTGCGCACGGCGGACCTCCTGCGATTTCGGATCGAGTTGCAGCGCACGAGCGATTGCGGCTGCGCCCACATCGAATCCTTCCCTGCCAAAGTGGGCTAAAGGGATGAAGCGATTCACCAGCGCTTTTCCGTTCGCCGCCAGCACGCTGGCATCCGCGGACTGCTCAAGACTTGCGCGCGCCGCTTCCAACTGGCTCTGCACCTGTGGGTCTGAAAACAGGCTGCGCGAACCGATACCGATCAGCGCCTGAACCTCCGGCAGAAGGGTGGGCTTTTCAGGAGCTTTGACGGACGACACCTGCCGACATGCGGGGACTGCGATGAGGACCACGGCACAGGCCAGGGCGACGATCGCTTTCCTTGTCGCCGACACTGCGCGTTGACTGCCGTCGAGAAGAATGTGGTCGATGCGCGCTTCGAGGCCGCCGTCGCCTTCCATGCCAGCACCCACGAAGGCGCAGCGCGCGCCGTGCGGGATGGCGAGCGCTGCCACCTCCAGAAGGACACTCGCATAATCCCTGGTGTCACCAACCGCCTGGGCACCGGCCTCGTCGCACGCGTGCTCCGCCGTGGTTGCGAGTTTCTTCCGCAACCACCAGGCGAGAGGATGAAACCAAAAGACACAGCGGTTCAAATATGCCGCCAGATTCACGAGGGAGTCACGGTTCTTCACGTGAGCCGCTTCGTGAGCCAGTACGGCAAGGAGCTTTGTGTTCGTCCACTCGCGCCAAATCAGGGGAAGAACAATGCGGGGTGAGAGCAGTCCGACAGTCAGCGGTGTGGTGACGATTGGCGACTCGCAGACGTCCACTCCGGAGAAAGGAGTTTGCACCGGTTCGCACGAACGCGAGATACGGCGGGCAGCCCGCCATCCGGGAATCAGACGAAACAGCGAAAACAGCAATCCAGTGAGATAAACGACGACGATCAGGCTGGGCAGCGGCAACCGTTTTGAAATTGCCGCCGAAGGTTGCGGTGCCGGGTTGTTCCTGAGTTGGAGGTCTGCGGAACCTGACAGAGCCGCACTCGCCTGTTGGGGTGGTGCCACTTCATCGGCAGCTGGCAAGTCGGCATAGGGTAACGGAGGCAACGGCATCGTTACCGGCACCTTCGGGGTGATACGGGACAGGACGGGCATCAGCATCATGCCGCAAAGGACTGCGGTCCACGCGGCGTGGCGCACCGCTCCCGAACGAATGCGGGCAGCCGCCAGAATCAGGGCAACGCACAGAGCCAGTGCGGCTGATTGAGCGGAAGACTCCAGAGCGATCCGGACGATGTTAATCATTTCGCGTCTCTCACTTTCCGCGCCAGCTTTTCCAATTGAGCCGGCGTGAGTACCTTTTCGTCGACCATTCCAAGCACGAACTGTTCCACCGAACCTGCCCAGAAGCGTTCGATCACGCTTCGCACAGCGCCGACGGCAACGCTTCCGCGCGCCGCAGTCGCGCGGTAAACGAACGTCTGACCTTCCACGGAGTGAGCCAGATACCCCTGCGTTTCCAGGCGTCGCAAGAGGGTGCGCACGCTGGACTCGCGGAGCGGATGGTCCGCCGCGATGGCCGCGCGCACCTGTTCGGCGGTAGCGGTGGTGTTCGACCAGATGAAATCGAGAATCGCCTGCTGGAGCTTCGTGAGGGGCTTTGCATGGATGCTACGTGATGTCACGTTACAGACTGTAGCATCCATGAAGACCAAATGCAAGAATTTTCTTTGACGGCGGTCTGAGGGTTCCCGGTTTTCGCCTGGTGGCCCAGATCAGATGAATATCCAGGTGACGATTTGACGAATCTGTCGGCGGCGGCGGGGGATACGTTTTGGGCGTTCTGGCTTCAGTGACGAGAACTCTGCTGGCCACCCTACAATAGAGATGAAATGCCCGCGACCGACTGGGGATGGCTGATCACGCCAGCGGAACTGAGCGGCTGGATTCTGAAAAAGACGGACGATCTCATCGTTCTGAACAAACCGCCGCACGTGGTCTGTCACCGTTCACGGTATGGCCCGTGGTCCAGCCTCGTCGGGGCATGCCGCGAATATCTGGGCGACGATGTCCTACGAATGCCCTTCCGCCTGGATCGTGAGACCAGCGGAGTCCTCGTGTTGGCCAGGAACAAAGGGACGGGAAAACGTCTGCAGCGTGCGGTGCAGTTCCGCAACTTCCGCAAGACCTATCACGCAGTGCTCGCGGGCCATCTGGAAACCGCTGTCAGAGTCACTGCCTCAATCGGTCCGGATGTGGGCGCGGAATTCTACTCTCGCCAGACTACTGTCGAAGCGGGCGGAGATACTGCGGAAACGGAATTCATCCCGATCGCCAGCGGCGGCGGATACACACTGGTCAAAATCCATCCACACTCAGGAAGACGCCATCAAATCCGCGTTCACGCTGCGTCACTCGGTCTTCCGCTGGTGGGGGATAAACTCTACGGCGCCGACCCGTCGCTGATGCTTCGCTTCATGCGGGAAGGAATGTCACACGAGTTGCTGGAACGACTCGTACTGAACCGCCATGGACTACATTGCACGCAGGTGGAGTTCGATACAGATGCAGGAACGGAGGTCTTCTCCGCGCCAGCGCCGGAGGATCTGACTGCATTTGTGCTGACACACATGGGATGGACGTGGAAGTGAGTATAAGAAGGATTTCACGCAGATGCCGCAGAGTTCTCGCAGACGGACGCAGCGAACTGCGAAACTCAGTCTCTGCGGCGATGGCGGGAGGGATCGCATAAGATGAACGAAACGAGCAAACTTCTATGACAAACCATTTCAAAGCCAGTCTGCTCATACTGGCCTGCGGGATGTGTGCGGGGGCTGCCGATTTCCGCCTGGGGATTATCGGGACCGATACTTCGCATGTTACGGTCTTCACGAAGCAATTCAACGATTCCACCGCTCCCGGTTTTATCCCCGGCTTTCGCGTCGTGGCAGCGTATAAGGGCGGAAGCCCGGATATTCCGGACAGCGCGACGCGGGTGGACGGCTTCGCCAAAGAATTGCACGATACGTACGGTATACCCCTTGTGCCCGATATTCCGACGCTTTGTTCCATGGTGGATGGCATACTTCTCGAAAGCGGGGATGGCCGCAAGCACCTTGAGCAGGCGCGGCAGGTGATCGCAGCGCACAAGCCGTTGTTCATCGATAAACCGCTGGCCTCCACGCTGGCTGATGCGCGGGAGATTGCGCGGTTGGCGAAGGCGGCCGGCGTGCCGTGGTTCAGTTCGTCCAGTCTGCGGTACTCGGATCTGAGCAGCGTGAAATCCCCCGATAATACGGGCGTGAACGTGTGGGGGCCCGGTCCGCTTGAAGAGCACCATCAATTGTCGTTGTCATGGTATGGCATTCATGCCATCGAGATGCTCTACACGATGCTGGGGGCGGGCTGCGTGACGGTGACGCAGACGTCATCGCCCGATTCCGACGTGGTGGTGGGGACATGGAAAGATGGGCGCATCGGAACGGCCCGGGTCTCGCGGCCTTATAGCGATTACGGCGTGGTGGCTTTCCGCGGGCGCAACGTGGTGGTGGCCCATCCGGTGCAGGTGGACTACGCGGCTTTGGACGCCAAAATCGCTGAGTTCTTCAGGACCGGCACTCCCCCGGTGCCGAACGAGGAGACGCTGGAGATTTTCGCGTTCATGGACGCTGCGCAGCGCAGCAAGGATAGCGGCGGAAAGCCGGCCAGCCTGCAATAGGCGAAGGAGCGCTTCGCCGTCGCGATTCGCAACAAACCCGCAACGACGTATATTACAAGCATGCGCCTTGCGCCCACCACGCGTTCGTTGGTTCCGGCAAACCGTGTTCAGCACACGTGTGTTCAACTCAGGGACGCGGATGTCTGCGGGGCGTTGGCACTGTCGTCGATTGCCGGCTGGAATCAGACAGACGAAGACTGGCGGCTGCTGCTGGAACTTTCCGACGCGTGTTTCGGGATCAGGATCGATGGAGAGGTCGTTGCAACCGCAACGCTCGTTTGCTATGGGCGTACGATGGCGTGGCTCGGCATGGTGCTTACGCATCCGGAGTTCCGGCGGATGGGCCTCGCGCGGACCCTGGTCGCGCACGTGATGGAGTACGCGGAGAAGCTTGGTGTACGGACTGTGAAACTCGATGCCACCGATGAAGGGCGGCCGTTGTACGAGAGTTTTGGTTTTCAGGCGGAGCAGCGGGTGGAACGTTGGCAGCGGCGGTTCGCGCCTCGTGCGCCAGGTTCGGGTGCGCTGGCAGTATCGGGGCGAGTTACAGAGATTACGAACGGCTTCGATCCGGACGCGCGTGCCTGCGGTTACGATCGCAAACAAATGCTGGGATGCCTCGCGGCCAGCGGCGAGGCGGTTGTTGAAAACGGAGGCTATGCGCTCTCGCGGTCCGGACGCCTGAACCGATATATAGGACCGTGCGCTGCGGTGAGTCCTGCTGCAGCCCGATCTGTCATCGAAAGGACCATGGCACGACATCCCGAAGCAGCCTGGTTCTGGGACTTGCTTCCCGCGAACGTTAACGCTGTCGCACTCGCGCAGGAACTCGGTTTCGAGTGCGTGCGGAGGCTGACGCGTATGTGGTGGGGAGGCGAAGTCCGGGGAAAAGAAGAAGGGATCTTCGCCATCGCGGGGCTGGAACTCGGATGATTGGTCCTATTAACGAAGACGAACTCGAAGAGCGCCTGTCCCGGCCAACTGAGCGGGATGTCACGCATGCCGCGGCGCTCGAAGGTGACGTTCTGGTGCTGGGCGCAGGCGGCAAAATGGGGCCGAGTCTGGTGCGACTGGCGCGCCGCGCTGCTATCGCGGCTGGACGCAACACGCGCGTTATCGCGGCGGCACGTTTTTCGGAGAAGGATTTACGCGAGCGACTGGAACGTGAGGGCATCGAGACCGTCGCCTGCGATCTGCTGAAACCCGGAGCGCTGACCCGGCTGCCGGATGCGCCGAACGTCATCTTCATGGCGGCGCGGAAGTTCGGGACGTCTGGCAGCGAACATCTCACATGGGCCATGAATACCTATCTGCCTGGTCTGGTAGCGGAACGTTTCCGAAATTCCAAAATCGTTGCGTTCTCGACAGGCAACGTCTATGGGTTGGTGCCAGTCACGAGCCGCGGCGCGACTGAAACGTCTATCTTGGCGCCAGCGGGGGAGTATGCGCAGTCGGCACTCGGCCGGGAACGCATGTTTGAATACGGCTCCCATTGCTGGGGGACGCGTGTAACGCTGCTGAGGCTGAACTATGCGGTAGAGCTTCGATACGGAGTGCTGGTGGACATCGCTCGGGCGGTTTTCGAACGGCGTTCGGTCGACCTGCGCATGGGATACGTCAACGTCATCTGGCAACGTGATGCGAATTCGGTTGCACTGCGGTCCCTGACGGTATGCCGGCAACCGCCAATGGTTCTGAATCTGACCGGACCGGAGACGCTTTCGACTCGATTAATTGCGGAGGAGTTTGGGCGCCGGTTTGGCGTTGAGCCGTTGTTCAGTGGCGAGGAGGGTCCGGAGGCACTGCTGAATAATGCCGCCAAGGCGCTCGAGCTGTTCGGAAAGCCAACAGTGACTCCCGCCGCATTGATGGATTGGATAGCCGACTGGATCATGCGCGGCAACGCACAGCTCAATAAGCCAACGCATTTCGAAGTTCAGGACGGGAGGTTCTGATGAACCTGCGCGAACGCCTGCGGTCGGGCCTGGTGATACCGGCTCATCCTCTTGCGCTCTCTGCAAACCGAAAGCTGGACGAACGCCGTCAGCGCGCGCTCACACGCTATTATCTGGCGGCGGGCGCGGGGGGAATTGCCGTGGGAGTCCATACCACTCAGTTCGCCATTCACGACCCTGATGTGGGTTTGCTGCGGCCGGTGCTCGAACTGGCTTATGAGGAAGCACAGCCGAGCGGCATTGTTACTATCGCCGGTGTCTGCGGCGGGCGAAAGCAGGCACTAAGGGAGGCGGAACTCGCGCGATCGCTGGGTTACGATGCAGCGCTGCTCAGTCTGGGCGCGCTCCAGTCAGCTCCGGAAGCAGAACTGCTGGAGCACTGCCGCGCTATCGGATCCGTAATCCCGATGATCGGCTTTTATCTGCAACCTGCGGTGGGCGGCCGCATTCTGCCGTACTCGTTCTGGCGCAGGTTCGCGGAGATTCCGGAAGTGGTGGCGATCAAGGTGGCACCGTTCGATCGCTATCAGACGCTGGACGTGGTTCGTGCCGTGGCGGAGAGCGGCCGGGCGGACGAGATCGCCCTCTATACGGGTAATGACGACAGTATCGTCATTGATCTGCTGACTCATTTTGATTTCGGCAACTGCGGCGACTTCGGCGAACGCCCCGTGCGGTTTGTCGGTGGCTTGCTTGGACAGTGGGCAGTCTGGACGCAGTCTGCGGTGGGTATGCTGGCGCGGATAAAACAGAGCACTGAGACCGGCAATCTGCTGACGCTTGCCCAGCAGTTAACCGACGCCAACGCAGCGATTTTCGATTCGGCGCATCAGTTTCGCGGCTGTGTGCCGGGAATTCACGAGATCCTGCGGCGACAGGGTTTGCTGGCTGGCCGATGGTGCCTCGATCCGGCGGAGGAACTGTCACCGGGCCAGAGCGAGGAGATTGATCGCGTGTGCAGAAGTTATCCGCATCTTCGGGCTGCGGATGAGCAACTCATTGCGGAGAATTTGGAGGGTTGGCTGCGTGGGGTGGCTGCGGTAGAACCCTGCAAGAAAACTGATAAGATGACTGGCGCGAGGTAAATAAGAATTATGTCCCGCATCACTCTCATTCTCCTTTCCATCGGCGTGCTTTTCGCAGCCGATAACCCTTGGGCCAAGGTCACGGCCCTTCCGAACCGCTCCGAACTTCGCATCTACCAAAAGGGCGTGCGCGATGCGATCACGGCAACGCTCGCCGACGCGACGGATGAACGAATCGTCGTTGTGGTGAAGAACAAACAGATGACGATCGCGAAGGACGACATCGAGCGGATCGACGCCAGACCGATGGAGCCAAAGAAAAAGCCCGAGGTTACGACTACGCAAACGACCACCGATCCAGATTTAGCACCACGCCTGGGCGCTGGTCCACCGATGCCAAACACTTCGACGTCTTCTGGTATGAGCTTCGGCGGAAACAAACCGGACTTCAAGACAGTCTATACAAAGCCGCCGACCGCGCCGAAGAATTGACACCCGCCGATCTGAGCGGCGGGTGTCAATTTGGCTGGATAGCTGGAGAAAGTTTCACGCAGATGCCGCGGAGTCCTCGCAGGTGGACGCAACGAACACCCGTTTTATAAGTCAACGGGTTTCAGGCTTTGCGGAGTCTGCTCTTCAGGGCGAAAGCGGTAACGGCACCGGCCAGAAGCATGAGGTGCCGGGTTCCGGAGATGAGACGATATCGACGTTTCCGACGAACGCCGTATAGGGGCCGCCGCTGCCGCCCCAATCGCCCGCAGCCACACGCGCCTTGTAAACGTTCAGATCGCCCCAGGTGGTGGCGGCTTCCGACCCTGTGGCCGGAATCACAATGCTCAGCAAATCGCCAAGGGTGGGCAGATCACCGCAGCAGGTCGTCCAATCGGGGTTGGTTATCCCGGCCTCTGCCGCCGTCCAACCGCCTCCCAATACGATATGCACTGTGGAGTCGTCGTTAATGCCGTCCGTATACCAGGCGTCGTTGGTGGCGGTATAGCCGCTGTCAGAAACTATGATCAGCGCGTAGGGATCGCCCGCTGCCGGGTTATCGCCGTAGGGGTTGACCGTGAAGTACATGTAGGGCGCGAGGCTGGCATAACTGCCATTGGTGGCCGCGCCCGGGACATAGGCTGAAAAAGTTCCTGTCGTGTTCTGCAATTCAGTATTGATGGGTGTGACATAGACGTCAGAGAAATCGCTCCCGATATCGGTCAGCCCCAACTGATACGCTGCCGTACTATCGGGCGCCGTGCCGGATGTGGCCCCATCGAGGTTACACGTCACAGGAGTACCGTTGACCGAACATACCTGAACAGTGCTCGCCAAACCGCAAAACGCTGAAGCAAAGGTTAGAATGGCAATTCGAAGTTTCATTGGCGTTAACTATCTCCTTGGATTATCGGTGTTTTTCCAGAACACTTTTTTTCATGGTCCATCGTCCGAAAGTCCGGGCTCGATTATAGCAGGCAATTGGAGTGCCGTGTTGATTGGGAGTATTTGACGCTGGCAGTTGTGCGGATCGCATTCGGTCAAGTGCCTCAGAGAAAGGCAGATATGGGCCGTTCCGCTGAATATTCACCTGCGGCCCGGCACCCTGATTCCCACCGACGCACCCAAATCAGTGCGTCATCTGGTAACGTACCGGTACGTGAACGCACGCATATTTCGCTGTGGCGGTGGGGCTTCAGCGTCTGCCGCGGCGACCGGGTGAAAAGCTGCGCACTTTGCGCGTGGGAGGCAATGCCATTGCGGTTGGGGCACTGACTGGCGCGGTTCGCACGATAATGCCGTCATCCGGGATCATGCCGATTGGCGGCGGCAGAGATGGAACGTCCTGGTACTCAATTCTGACATTGAGCATCTTCTCAATGCCTCTGATATCGGACCGCTCCAGTGGAGTGGCGAAAGTCCAGGATGAGCCCCTGGCCCCGGCGCGCCCAGTCCTTCCGACACGATGGATAAAGTCTTCCGGGATTTGCGGTAAGTCGTAGTTCACGACATGAGCGATATCGTCTACGTGGATACCGCGGGCAGCAACATCGGTGGCGACGAGAACACGGAAATTGCCGTCCTTGAATCCTTGTAGCGCCTGGTTGCGTTCAGACTGCGTCCGCTCCCCATGGATGACCGAGCAGAGAATACCAGCGCGCACCAGCGACTGCGACAGGCGGTCAGCACCGGTGCGGGTGGCGGTAAAAACAAGCATGGACCCCTGCACTTTGCGAAGCAGATGCAGCAACAAATCGGATTTGGAGCGCGCCTCGATTTCGAAACAGTAGAGATCCACCTGTTCCGCCGGACGGGTGGAAGCACCGATCTCAATGCGAACAGGATCATGAACGTACGAATGCACCAGGTGCGCGACGGACGTTTCCATGGTCGCGGAAAAGAGCATCATTTGACGCCTGGCAGGCAATTTTTCCAGGATCGCGCGCAGCGAGGGCAAGAAGCCCATGTCGAGCATACGGTCTGCTTCGTCGAGGACGACCATCGTTGTTCTGGAAAGCGATATCAGGCGGCGTTCCAGATAATCGCAGAGACGGCCGGGAGTGGCGATGACGATCTCCGCACCCTTCTCTATATCGCGAAGCTGCCGGGCCTCACTCATACCTCCGACTACTACCGCGGTGTGGATATGAGTTCCGGGAGTCAATTCGCCGATCGCTTTTTCGATCTGAATGGCGAGTTCGCGGGTGGGGCTAATGATGAGAGCTTTGACAGTTTTGCTGCGAGGAACCTTTATCAGGCCCTCGATGATCGGGATGGCGAAGGCGAGCGTCTTGCCGGTACCCGTTTGGGCCGTGGCGACAACGTCGCGGCCTTCCATAAGAGGCGGGATCGCCTGAGCCTGCACTGGCGTTGGAATTGTGAAGTTGTTGCTATCGAGATTCTTCCGCAGCGCCGCTGAAAGATTGATTTCCGAAAAGTGGGTCATCGCGGGTTCGGCATGAAAGTTCTATTCTACCGACTGCCTGTGTCCAGCGCTGGCAGAAACCGGAACTGCAACAGGCATCCGCCCAAGTGCCGGTCATCGACCACATAGAAGGCACCCCGAACAATTGAGGTGGCTTTGGGGGTTGTGCGCGGGACGAAGACCGCGTCCCTTGTGGTGTAATCGTAAATACTCTGGCGAGGCGCGCGCGACATAACGCCGACGGCCGTCATGCAGCATATTTTCGAACAGGTGCCGATTTGTCCGACCCTATAGTTGCTTTCGACCGAGTCGCCTTTTCCTACGACCGGACAGAAGTGCTTCATGCCATCTCCTTCACCCTGGCGCGAGGCGAAGTGATCGGCCTGCTGGGGCCCAACGGGGCGGGCAAAAGCACAACCATTAAGATCATTGCCGGAATACTCTCCGCCAGCACCGGGTCGGTCTCCGTATGCGGCATCCCCCTGCCAGAGGGCGCGGTCGACGTCAAGCAACGCATTGGCTACGTCCCGGAAGCCGCCTATCTTTTTGAAAGCCTCACAGGCCAGGAATTTTTGGAACTCATGGGCCGCCTCCAGAGTGTTTCAGAAGACACTCTCCAAACCCGCATCGTCGATATTCTTCAGGCCTTCGAGCTGACCACCGATCGCGACTCCCGCCTCGACACGTATTCCAAAGGCATGCGGCAGAAGATCCTGATCGGCGCCGCGCTCCTGCATAATCCCGAGCTGGTGTTGCTGGACGAACCGCTCTCCGGCCTCGATGTCAACGCTGCCATCATGATCAAGGACCTCATCGCGGCTCTCGCCGCCGATGGCCGCACCATTATTTACAGTTCTCACGTGCTGGATGTCGTCGAAAAGATCTGCAACCGCGTGCTTGTCATTCACAAAGGCAGCCTTATTGCAGACGGCACACCAGCCAACCTGATGGCCTCGACCGGGCAAGCGACTCTCGAGGACGTTTTCCGCTGCCTCACCGATTCCGCCGGGGCCAGCGCCGGCGTCTCACGCATTGTCGAAAGCCTGCGCGAATGAAGACGGTGAAGACATTACTGCGCGGCCCGGCCGTCTCAAAGTTCCTGCGACGCCTGAACATCGACCCGGTGCGCTTCTGGCTGCTCATCGACCTGTTCGACACGCTCAGTAAACGCGGAGAGCGCAGTGACCAGCTTGGCCGCAACCGCGGTGCTCTTTCAATGGCGGCGATCATCTACGCCTTGCTATCAGCTGTCATCACCGCTGTATTGCTGGTCTCGTCGGCGTCCATGGGCACTTATATCGCAACTTTCCTGGGCATGACGGCCTTCATTCTGCTGAGCATTCTGACGCTTGAAGCGGGCAACAGTCTGATCAATCCCTCTGAAGGCCTCGTCCTGGCGCATCAGCCGATCAACGGCGTGACCTACGTTGTGGCGAAACTCTCCCACCTGCTGCGCATCGTCCTTGTGTTCGTTGCGGCGGTGAACCTGGTGCCTGCCTTTGCAAGCCTGCTATTCGGGCACGTCGCCTGGTATTATCCGATCCTCCATCTCACCGCGGCCCTGATTGTCGGCATCATGGTCGCCCTATCGTGCTGCGCGCTGTTCGGGTGGATGGTGCGCTTCATTCCGATCAAGCGCCTGAAAGCGGCCGCTCAGCTAGCGGGCGCGCTCCCATTTTTTGGATTCCGCTGGGGACAGATGGCCTCGCGCAGCATCTATCGGATCGCACAACATTACTGGACTGCCACCCCCCGCACAGTAGCCTGGTTGGCGGGAGCACTCCTTATAGTGCTGCTGATAATCGGAGTGGCTCAGGGCCTGCGCTGTCTTACAGCCGACTATCTCGTGCGCGTTTCGAACCTGGTGCGTGGCGGCAGTTCCCTCGGCTCAAAGATGAAATCGAACACAAGGGGATCGCTGTTCGCTTCCGTGATACGCCTATTCTTTGGCGGACAGAACGCCGTCGCCGGGGCGGCATATGTCTGGCGGATGATGTTGAGGGACTGGCAGTTCCGCCGCCAATTATTCCCCATCTTCGGTTATGCGGCGTTCGGTCTTATCTCCACGATGACGAGAGGCTGGCCTGGCGATCCTTTTAACGGCACGTTCACTGCGGCCCATCTGCTGCCGCACGCTTTAGCATTCGTCATGTTCTTCGTCTGCGGAGTTCTTCCTTACGGCAACGACCATCAGGGTTCGTGGATCTTTCTGACTGTTCCGTCGCAGGCGTTCGGCGGCTTCGCCAGGGGAATCCATGGCCTGATGTGGATCGGCTTCGTGCTAATCCCGAACATTGTCCTCTGGCCGCTCATGATCTGGCGCTGGGGCTTCGCCGACGCCGCGCAGTTCGTCCTCTACAGCGGTGCCGCCGCATCGATGTATCTGGCGCTGGAAATCCGGCTGATTGAGACCATCCCGTTCACGAAACAGGTCGTCGCCTCGCGCCAGGCGATGATCATGCCCATGATGATCGCAGGTGGAGTGGCAGCGACCATCGCCGTCGCGCTGCAATATTATCTGCTGTTCCACTCCCGGTCTGCGGTGGCTGTGGCAACGGCGGTGCTGGCGATAGCGGCTTACTTCTCGACCCAAAGGTCACTGGATAGCCTGGCTGGATCTATGCACTTCAATCTGGAGACGCCGGGACGCGGGAAGCTTTTCACGGAAGTCCTCGCCTGAACATTCGCCTGGAGACAAATTAGCTAAACGTTTGCACAAAAAACCTGAACAAAACAGGTGCGTGCGGTCTTATATAAATTAAGGGTCTTTTGATGAACTCATTCTTCGCTCGTTGCATCGGAGTTGTATTTGCTTGTTCTTTGGCGCTATCGGCTCAACCACCTGCCGGTGAGATCCGACTGCAGGTGAACGATGCCTCGGGTGCGGCTATGCAGGCCTCGGGCACACTGCGGAACAGCGCGACGGGGGCTGTTCGAAACTTCCAGACAGACGCTCAGGGCGCCTTTGATTTTACCGGCCTGGCTTACGGACAATACCGGCTGCAGGTCTCGCAGCGCGGATTTAATATCGAGTCGCTATCGATCGACGTCTCGTCAGCGCAACCTGTCTCGCAGAAGGTCACGATGTCGATCGGGGCGCAAGCCGCGCAGGTAGACGTCGTGGCATCTACGCCGCTCGCGGGAAGCGATCTGAGCGCCGAGCAGATTCCCGGACCGGTTCAGACGGCTACCGCAGAGGATATCGAAGCCAGCGGTACAACCAATCTGACGGATTTTGCAACGCGCCGGCTGAACGGTGTTTATCTAAACGATATGGAAGGCAACCCGTTCCAGGCGGATGTGAACTTCCGGGGATATACGGCATCTCCAATCCTGGGTACCCCCGAGGGCATATCGGTTTACGTTGACGGGGTGCGGCAGAATCAGCCGTTCGGGGATGTGGTGGGCTGGGACCTGATCCCGCAGAACGCAATTTCTGAGATTACGATGGTGCCGGGTTCGGATCCTCTTTTCGGACTGAACACACTGGGTGGCGCGTTGCCGATTCGGACCAAGGATGGAGTCAGCGATCCGGGAATCGGGCTTTCGGCGACCTATGGATCGAGTGGAAGGAAGCAGGTTCAGGGCGAGTACGGCGGCGGAAAAGCGACAGGATTTAACTGGTTTCTGGCGGGCAACGGATTCCACGAATCGGGCTGGCGCATTGCTTCTCCCTCCGACGTGAAGCAGGGATTCGTAAAGCTGGGATGGCGGAGCGAGAAGACCGACCTGGCGCTCACAACGAGCTATGCCTACAACACGCTCGGCGCCAACGGCCTACAGGATTTCCGGCTGCTGGCGGCTAACTATACCAGCGGGTACACCTTTCCAGACACCACGGGCAACCGCTCGCCTTCGTTTAATCTGACGATGCGCCACACATTCAATGCTTCGTGGGCATTCAGCGGCAACACGTGGTACCGCAACATTCGCACCGAGATTGTTAATCCGAACTACAACAATGACGCGTCCGGCAATAATGTCTACCAGCCGAACGCAGCAGAGCAGGCGGCGCTCACGGCGGCGGGCTACACGGGCTTCCCCGTCAGCGGCGCGACCGCGGCCAACACTCCGTTTCCGAAATGGCGCTGTATTGCGAATGCCCTTCTGCAGAACGATCCCGATGAACGGTGCGACGGGGATACGGTTTATTCGAAGGAACGGCAGAACGACTATGGGGCTTCGGCGCAGTTCACCTGGATCACGTCGATGCATAGCGGAAATAATCAGCTTTCAATGGGCGCGACTGCGGACCATGGCAGCGTCGGCTTCACGCAGAACACTGCGTGGGGCTATATCAATCCGGACCACACGATTACGGACGTTGCGGCGTGGCAGGATGGGTCGACCGCGAATCCGGTTGACTCTCGGGTCAATCTTCACGGGGCGAGCCCGAACTGGAGCTTGTATTTCACCGATACCCTGCCTCTGACTAAGAAGGTGACGCTGACGCTGTCAGGTCGCTACAACCAGTTCACGATTGACAATACGGATTATCTGAATCCTGTGGCGGGCCCCGGCTCGCTCACGGGCGACTATACGTTTAAGCGATTCAATCCTTCTATTGGGATTACGTGGAGCCCTATCTCACAACTGAATGCCTATGCCAGTTTTGCGCAGGGCAGCCGTGCACCGACATCGATTGAGCTCGGCTGTGCCGATCCGACCAATCCATGCGCGCTGCCGAATGCGCTGCAAAGCGATCCCCCGCTGCAGCAGGTGGTGACCGATACGTGGGAATTCGGGTTTCGCGGGAAACCAGAGCTTGCATTCGCGAAGCATCTGAGCTGGAATGCGGGGCTGTTCCAGTCTGAGAATCACAACGACATTCTCTTCGTTTCGTCTGTGGCGCTCGGCACGGGCTATTTCCAGAATTTCGGCAACACTCGCCGCAGAGGCGGAGACGCAAATCTGGATGGGCGCATCGGACGCGTCACATGGGGGCTGGACTACACATATTTGGATGCCACCTACCAGAGTGACGAAGTTCTGGACGGTTCGGCAAACAATACAAGCGATAGTGCGCTGGCGGGTTATCCGGGGCTGGACGGAAATATCTACGTACATCCGGGCAATCGCATCCCTCTGATTCCCAAGCAATCGGGCAAGGCTCATGCGGAATACCAGGCCACGAAGCGGCTGGCGTTTGATCTGAGCGAAATCGCGGTGTCGAGTTCCTACGCCAGGGGGAATGAGAACAATGCGTATAAGGCGGATGGCGTGTACTATTTGGGCACAGGTGTATCGCCGGGCTATGCGGTCACGAACTTCCGCGGGCATTACGATCTGAGCCGGCGCTTTCAGATTGTGGTCCAGGTCGACAACCTGTTCAATAAGGAGTACTACACAGCTGCGCAACTTGCCGATACTGGTTTCAACGCTCAGGGTGGGGTGAGCACGCGGCCGCTCCCGGAGTACACAACCGGGCCGGAAGCGGGAAACTATCCGGCGCAGGCGGTTACGTTCTTCGCGCCTGGGGCACCGCGACGCGCGTGGGCGGAACTACGGATAAAGTTCTGAGGCGAATCCAGCGGGACGGCGCGCCAGTTCTGAGCCGGGCAACACGCGCTTGACGTCGCACGAACAGGATGTCACCGGCAAACCGGACAAGCCGGGAATCGACCAATTGAAAGCAATGGTGCGGAAGCTGGTGGCGGATCGGTTTGAGCTGACTTTCCATCACGACAACCGGGAGTTGCCCGTGTATGCAATTACGGTGGCAAAGTCGGGCGCCAAACTGATCGAGAACAACAGCGACCCGAACGGTCAACCGGGTTTTAGCGTGGGTCCCAGGACATTACAACTCACGAACGCAACGATGACGGAATTCGCGCGAATATTGATGGCCAGTGTAGCGGACCGACCAGTGGTGGACCAGACAGGGCTTGGGTCGAAAAGGTACGATTTGGCTCTGAAGTGGACGCCGGATGCACCTCCGTCGCAGCCCGGAAGCGCAACAGAGCGCGCGCCTGACAGCGCAGGTGCGCCACCGGATTTTTTCACCGCATTCCAGGAACAACTGGGATTGAAACTGGGAGCAACTAAAGCGCCAGTGGATGTTTTCGTCATCGACAGCGTAAATGAGCCCTCGGCGAATTGACAGCTTCGCCAAGCCTGCGGCGAATTGATAGAATGCCTGACGGTAGTATGACGCCGGAACAGGCGCGAATATCGTCAAAGGAAAAACTATGTCCAGTCAACAACCGCCCACGTTTGGTCGAATGAATCGCCGGCAGCTGATGGGAACCACTTTAATGAGTGGCGCCGCCGCTGTTGCCCTGCAATCCAACGGTGCCCTCGGAGAAGATAAGCCGAAGGCTGCGGCACCGGCTCACTCAGGCGGCACTGCTGCCGCAGTCTCTAATCCCAACCTGAACCCGCCCGTCGTCACAGTGAAGGGCGGCAGGCTTCGGGGCCTGCGGGAGGGCAAGACCCTGTCGTTCCTTGGAGTTCGTTACGCCGAGGCGGAACGGTTCGGTCAACCGAAGCCGGTGCAACCCTGGACCGATGTCAAGAATGCGCAGGTGTGGGGGCCAGTGTGCCCGAGCCCGCCCTCTAGTACTGTCAGCTCCGACGAACTCGTCTTCCCGCACCGTTTCTGGACCGCCAATGAGAATTGCCAGTATCTGAATGTGTGGACGCAGAACATGACGCCTTCGGTGAAGAAACCCGTCATGGTCTGGATGCATGGCGGCGGATTCACTAATGGGTCTTCGATGGAAGGCTACGCGTACGATGGCAGAAGCCTCAGCGAGTTCGGCGATGTGGTGGTGGTCAGCGTGAATCACCGGCTGAACATTATCGGGACGCTCGATCTTTCCGCATATGGCGCGGGATATGCCAATTCGCGACAAACCGGCATGGCCGATCTGGTGGCGTCGCTCGAGTGGGTACGGGACAACATTGAAGCGTTTGGCGGAGATCCTGGCAATGTGATGATCTTCGGGCAATCGGGCGGCGGTGGCAAGGTGGTGCGGCTGATGCACATGCCGGTGGCGAAGGGGCTGTTCCATAAGGTCTCGGCGCAGAGTGGCAGCGCGAGCTACCGGGGCACAGATCCGGCGGCGGCTATCAAGGGCCAACAGGCGCTGGCGGCGGCGGTGCTCAAGAACCTGAACCTGACGGGGAGCCAGATCGACAAGCTCAAAGCTGTTGCTTATCCGGATCTGCTGGCGGCTGGAATTGCGGCGGGGCAGGCAGTCAGCCGTGATCTCGGCATACAAGTGGGGGGCTGGAACCCGATTGCGGACGATCAGTACGTGATGCGCGAATTCTGCGACTGGGCGGACACCATTCCAGTCATCTCCGGGACGGTCTTCAGCGAGATGCAGGGCACGCTGACCAGAGGCGACGGGCGCAAGAACGAATGGACGCCGAAGGAAATCGACGATAATCTGACCAAGGCATTCGGCGACAAGAAAGACGCGGTTGTGGCGGAGTTCAGGCATACGTATCCGCGGAAGAAGATTCAGGATGTTCTCTATTACGCAGGCGCCTCGCGGGGTGGCTCGAAGAGCCTGCTGGCGCGGAAACTGGAGAAAGGCAAGACGCCGGTCTACAACTACGTGTACGCATGGGAATACCCGATCAATGGCGGCATCACGGCCTTCCATTGTTCAGAGCTCGCGTTTTGCTTCCACGCTCTGAACGTGCCGCAGATCAAGACGGCAACCGGCGGCGGTCCGGTGGCGATGGCGCTGCAGGACAAGGTTGCGGGGGCGTGGGTGCGTTTCGCGAAGACGGGGAATCCGAGCGCGCCTGGTTTGGAATGGCGGCCGTATACGGTGGATAATCCGCAGGCGATGGTGTTCGACACGGTCAGTGAGTCGCGTCCGCTGCAGGATGACAAACTTGTATCGCTGCTGCCGGCGGCTCCGGGTCGGGGTGGACGCGGTGGTGCGGCTCCGGGCGGCCGCGGGTAGGAAACGGGAAGTTTGCTTTGCCAAATTGGGACAGGTTCCGGGACAAACGGAATCTGTCCTTTTTTGTTGGAGAAAATCGGGTTAATCTAAGGGGATGTTTGGTAGATTGTGTGTTCCGGCATTGGTGGTCTCACTGGCAGCCGCTCCTGCCTTGGTTCACGCCGCGGCGCCGGATGCGAAGCTGATAGATCTCAATGTCGTCGCGGTGGATAGTAACCAGCAACCCGTCACAGACCTGACACAAAATGAAATCCAGATAACGGACGAGGGCAGGAATCAGCCTGTAGTTTTCTTCCGGCATGTGAACGATAAGCCCCCCGCCTTGCCGTCACCCGGTCCTGGCGAATACTCCAACGGGGGGAGAGCCCGCGCGCGCCACGCGACTGTGATTTTGCTCGACCTGCTGAATCAGCGCGTCACCACGGAATCACTGACGGCAAACCTGATCGTGCGGCAACTGAGCACTATGGAGGAACCGGGCGATCTATTCCTGTACGCGCTCACACTGGATGGGAAGATCTCGCCGATCCACGGTTTAGATGGCACGGAACCGGGCGCGAATCCGCAAGATAGTGCGCAGAAGGGCGAAGCCTGGACGCACCGGATCAAGCCGTTGATGGACGAGGCGATGCGAAGTCTGCAGAAAGTCAGGCCAGGCGATACCAACGTTCTTAATGTGCGGATCGATCTCACGCTTAAAGCACTCATGAATATTGGCGGGCAGATGTCGGCATATCCGGGGCGGAAGAATCTGGTGTGGATTACTGACGGGATACCGTTCGCGATAGCAGCGTCGCACTCGCAGACCGGGAGCGCAATTGACTTTACGACGCAGCTTCGCCAGGTGGGCGATCGGTTTGCGAAGGCCCAGATCGCCATCTACCCGGTTCCGCAATTCATGCTGGGCAGCGCCGATGCCGTGAATGGCGATCTGAACAGCATTGGGGCACTTAACATTCTGGCAGGCATTACGGGCGGACGGCCGGACGCCAGCAGTGACATCGGCAAAGCTGTTCAGCAAGCCATGCGCGACCTGCGCAGCGGTTATCAAATTGGCTATTACCCATCGGACGACTCCTGGGACGGAAAGTTCCATGATCTCCGCGTCACCTGTACACGCAAGGGAGTGCGGATTCAGACGCGAACGGGTTACCTGGCGTCGAAGGAACCAGACGCAACTCTGGCCGACCGCGCAACCGGCGACGCCCTGAGAACCCGGGCCGAGGTGGCGGAGATCGGATTATACGCACTGGTGACGCCGGATCCGAAGGTCGCTCATCAAACTGACATCGCGATGCGAATTACGGCAGAGGACGTGGCGCTGCCGCAGAATGGCGACCGGTTTACCGGACAGCTGAAGCTTACGCTCGTGTTGTACAAGAAAGACGGGAACGCGATGGGGATGGCGGCTGTGCCTCTGAAACTCGATTACGACGCTGGGCAGCGGGAGAAAGCGTTGCGCGACGGGATTGAGTTGAACCGCAGCCTGAATCTTGACGGGATCGCCATGATTCGCGCCATCGTATTCGATTTCGGGTCTGGCGCGACGGGATCGCTGTCTATCCCGCTGGATCCGACGGCCGCGGCTTCGATGAAGTGAGATGTCCGACATTTGCTCTGCTAGAGTGATGACGATATGAAGTATCTTCTTCCTCTTCTTTTCCTGCTGCCTGTGGTCTCGCCAGCTGCGGTTAAGATCGTACTCGTTGGAGACTCCACGGTCAACGACCAGGGCGGCTGGGGCAAAGGCTTCAGTGGTTCATTCAACTCCGAAGTGCAGGTGGTCAATCTCGCGCTCAACGGGCGCAGTTCGAAAAGCTTTCGCGACGAAGGCGCGTGGGCTCCCGCGCTGGCCGCCAAACCCGATTACATCCTGATCCAGTTCGGCCACAACGATTCGCCCGGCAAAGGTCCGGAACGCGAGACCGATCCGGACACCACCTATCGCGCTAACCTGATCCGCTACATCGACGAAGCCCGCGCGGCTGGTGCGAAGCCGGTCCTTGTGACGTCGATCGTCCGCCGCGTTTTCGATGCCGCCGGCAAAATCAAGCCCGATTCGCTCGTGCCGTACGTGGCCGCTACTCGCGCAGTGGCGAAGGAAAAGAACGTGCCGCTGATAGATCTGTACGCTCTGACGCTCGCCTACGCCGAAAAGCTGGGCCCTGCGCGTTGCATCGATATCGATGCGGTGGATAAAGACGGCAAGCCGGATACGACGCATCTCGGCCCCATTGGCCGCAACGAAACGGGCGCTATCGCCGCGCATGAATTCGTGCGCGTGGTGCCCGCGATGAGGCCGATGATCCAGGCCGGTCTGCCCCCAATGCAGGTGGTGGTTGCGGCCGACGGCTCCGGCGATTTCCTGACAATTCAGAGGGCGATTGACCATGCTCCGTTTGTGCCGGACGGGCAACGCCTGAATATCGAAATTCGTCCGGGCACATACAAGGAGCGCTTGGTGGTTCCGCAGGATCGTCCGCGCACGAGTTTTATTGGTGAGGATGCTGCGACCACGATTATTACCGCAGCCATGAGCGCAAAGGAGGCTGGCGGCACTTTTCTCAGCAGTACCGTTGACGTACAAGGGGCTGAGTTTCACGCCCAGAATGTCACATTTGAGAATACTTTCGGCGTGGGATCGCAGGCTGTCGCGCTGATGATCCATTCCGATCGCGCGGAATTCCGGCACTGTCGGTTCCTCGGCTGGCAGGACACCCTGTACGCCGCCACAGGCCGGCAGTATTACAAGGACTGCTACATCGAAGGTCACGTGGATTTCATCTTCGGAAATGCCACGGCGGTATTCGAGAACTGCGAGATTCACAGCCGCGGCGACGGTTATCTTACGGCACACAGCCGCACGTCGCCGGAGCTGACGACGGGTTATGTTTTCTACCATTCCAGACTGACCGCCGAGAACCAGACGAAGGGATCTTTTCTGGGGCGTCCCTGGCGACCGTACTCGCGCGTGGTCTATATCCAATGCGCGATGGACGCTTTCATTCGCCCGGAAGGCTGGGATAACTGGAACGACGCGAAGAATGAGGCGACGGCCTGGTACGGCGAATTCCAGTCAACCGGACCGGGCGCGAGGACTGTTAGCAGGGCGGGCTGGTCGCATCAACTGACGGCAGCGGAGGCGGCGGCATTTCAGCCGAACGTGTTCCTGCGCGGAAGCGATGGCTGGAATCCCGCGGCGAAGTAATTAACCACAGATGAACACAGACATGCACAGATGAGGAGAGCGGGATGTGCCCTCCCCACTCACTAATTGAGCACAAACATGAAGAGACCGCCGCTGACGAACGCGGCGACATGCTGTTTTCCGTCCATGAGGAATGTCTCCACGGGCGCCGATAGCGTGCCAACTTCCGAGTGCCACAGAGGCTTGCCTGTCGTGGCCTCAAGCGCTTCGATGCCGCCACCGTTGCTCATAAACAGCACGCCTCCCGCGGTCGTAAGCAGGCCGACGCTGCCGCCGGTCAGCTTATGCCGCCAGACGACCTTGCCGGTCTTGTAGTCGATGGCATCGAGGAAAGTGCCGAAATTGAAAGTTCCCCCGCTGGAGATGCCACCGAGCCCCATCGACCCGCGCGGATCGGGTTCCATCAGGTAGTCGATGTGCAGGCTGTTCTCCTCGTGCGTGTAAAAAAGTCCAGCTGCCGGTGAGAATGTCGGAGGCGGATAATTCAGAACGTCGCCATTCACGAGCGACCCCGGAATCGTAGCGTCCTTGTACGGATTGCGTTTCACCTGACCGCGCGCATCGAGCGTAGGCTTGTCGTCCGGGTGAATTCCCGAAGCGTAATTATTCACCAGGCCCAGTTTGGCGCTGATCAGGTGTTCGCCGGTGACGCGGTCCAGCACATAGAAATAACCATTGCGCGTCGCCATCATCAGCAGCTTGCGCTGACGTCCGTTGAAGGGCATGTCGGCGAGTGCGGGAGTCTCGGTGGAATCCCAGTCGTGCGTGTCATGGGGCGAGGTCTGGAAATACCAGGCCATTTTCCCAGTGTCGACATTCACGGCAATCAGACAGCCAGTGAAGAGGTTGTCCCCGTCGCCACGTCCCGCTGTGTAGGCTGGCGTGGGGTTGCCGGTGCCGTAGTAATAGAGATGCAGATCAGGATCGTAGGAACCCGGGATCCAGGACGTGCCACCGCCATGCCGCGCGGCGTCGAGGCTGGTCCAGGTATCAACTCCTGGATCACCGGGGTTTTGCGCCGTTGAGTACAGAATCCACTGCTGATCGCCCGTTTCAGGATCGAGCGACTTGAGAAAGGCCGGCATATCCAGGTTGTTGCTGACTCCCACGATCACATGGTTGCCGAGAACCATGGGCGCATTGGACATCCAGTAGTTCTCCGCAAGCGAGGCGATTTCCTTTTTCCAGACTTCCTTGCCGGTCCCCGCATCCAGGCAGATCAGAAAGTCATCCTGCTCTTCGAAATAGATGCGGTTATTCCACATCGCGAGACCGCGATTGGCGAGGCCGTGCCCTGGCCGCACCTTCCAGTAGTGTTGCCACAGGAGCGTGCCATCGTGCGCGTCGATAGCGAATACATTGTTCGGCTGCGAGGCATAGATGATGCCGTTCACGATGAGTACTCCGCCCTGGAACCGAGCGGCGTTGCACTGATTCGAACTTCCATCGCCGAGACCACCGACGATGATGGGGGCCGCCGCACCACCGCCGCCCGCGCCGCCGCCTCGCCCGAAGCCGCCGCCACCAGCAGTCTGAGGTTCGGTGCCCGATGCGCCGCAACCGCTCTTAATGTTGGTGTTCAGCCATTCCAGGCTCAGGTTCTTGACGGTCTCGACGTTTACCTGTTTGAGCAGGCTGTAGCGCCTGCCGCTGTAGTCGCCTGAATAGCTGGTCCAGTTATTGGACAGCGGCTTGCTCAGTTCGGCGGGATCGAGAGGTCCGCCCTGCCCAAACAGCGCTGTGGTTCCCAGACAAGTGAGAAGTACAAGTTTCTTCATGGATTCGTCTCCTCTGCTTCTACCGCTACTTCAACGTGGCCAGGTAGGCAGTAACGTCGTGCATGTTCTTGTTCTGAGGATCGTCCAGTTCCACGACCATCTTCTTGTGGGCTGCCTGCGGGTCCACTACTTCAACTTTGGGCACACCATTTTCAATCGGGAACACGCGGCGTGTCCCGTCGGCGAGTCTCAGGATGACAATGAAATCGTCTTCGCGCACCAGCGAGCCATCGATCTTCTGACCGTTCGCCAGTGTCACGGTCGCTTTACCGCCGCGGCCTCCGCCACCTCGACCGCCTCCGGCACCGGCACCTCCCGATCCCGCCACCCACGCATTCTGCAGATCGCGGTCATCGCCGAATTTGGATGCGAACCCCTTCAGGTCACCAGTGATCGAATGGCAGGCCGCGCAGTGAGCGTCGAAATAGGCTTTGCCCGCCTGCGGGTCGCCCACCAGCACATTTAAATGGAGGCCGACGGGATTTCTGCCAGGAGGGCTGCCTTGAGCGCCCATCGTCGCCAAAACGCTGTGGATGTATTCCGATGCCGCCACCCCATCGGCTTCCACCAGGGTGACGGGCGGGTTGTGTTTGGCCAGGTTCGCGATGATGAGTTCGCCGTGCTCGTCATCCATCGCCACGGGTGAGCGCAACAGGTTGTTGCCTTTACCGGGGACGCCACGCATATCCGCCGCATGGCAGCCGACGCAGTTGGCCTCGTAGAGCGTTTTACCACGCAGCAGCACATCCTGCGATGCGAGCGGGCGAATGAACTGCGAGAATCCGTCCCGCCCCCTGCCGGTCGCCCGACCGGGGCCAGCCGCGCCACTCGCTCCCCGGCCACCGCGCCCACCGGCCGCACCCCGACCGCCTGGTGCGGCCGGTGCCGGCGCGGGCTCCTGCGCCATCAAAAGAATGCAGCCTGTGGCAATGGCGGCGAGACTCACAGCCGCCTTCATCGGGAGTTTACTTCTAAACATAGTTCCTTAACCTCATCGTCACGCCAGCGCTTCCCAACAGTGAATGAGTATATGCTGCCTCTATCGCTGGGTCGCGAAGATTTTGTCCAGCACCGCATACCGCGCCCGATCCGGTTCCGGCTCCGACGTTGTAGTCACGTCGATGTGGATCCGCGCGTAATTCGTCTTAGCCGAGTAGACGGGCCATTCGGGCAGACCCGGACCGTTCGGATTAAACGTCTTGGTGAAGTTCGCGAAGTACGCCTGCATCGTCTCCGACACTTTGTGATCGTCGGCTTCCCATGCGTACCGGTTATCGAGGTCGAGGTTCCCCAAGGCGTATTGAATCTCCGCCGAATGCGCAGCACCACGCTGCGGCGGCAATGCACTTCCGCCGCGTCCGCCACCACCGCGTCCACTGCCTCCCCGACCACCGCCGCGTCCCGAGCCGCCGCCTGCGCCAAAACCGGCGCCCCCACCCGGCCCGGCATTCGCGGTATCGCCCGGCATGCCGAGGTATCGCGGACGAGTCCTGGCGTAGTAATAGCGATAAACCGGCTTGCCGCCCGTCTTCGCCTGTAGTTCGTTCCACTTCCAGGTTCCGTGCGCAATAAATCGTGCGCTCGCCAAATCGGTGGCGGCCTGGATCACTTCATCCGGCGTCTTCGGCGCGTACACCTTGAGCACAGCATCGGCATCGTTCGGATATAGCCTGTGAATCGCCGCCGCGAAACCCTCGACTGTCGGCTCGTTCTGCCCAAGGACGCTGGCCGCGCCCTGCTCGGCCGAATTGGTTCCCGCCAGGAGCGGAATTTTTGCCTGCTCTCCGGCCTCGAAGATTTCGGCGAGCGTTTTCGGCAGGAAGTAGCCGTCGAGATTCACGCTGAAGGAAAGCGGCGCGGGAGGAGCGGGCGCGCCAGGAGTGGCCGGTGCACCACGACCTCCGCCGCGACCACCTGCCGGGGCCGTCAATTCCATAATTTTGTCCGCAGTTAGGGCACGGAGATCGGCAAGCGAAGCAGCCCCCGCCCTTTCGGAAAAGGTGGCGCCGTCCTTCTCCGTCACCGCCAACGACTTCGGCGGCAGCGTCGAAATCAGCGCGCCGCTTTCGCCAATCGCGGCCGCCATCAGATTCTTCGAAAGCGGTGAGGCCATCAGCGCGCTGACAGAAATCGATCCGGCCGATTCGCCCCCGATCGTGACATGCTTTGGATCGCCGCCAAATGCCGCAATGTTCTTCTGCACCCATTCCAGCGCAGCCACCTGGTCGAGCATCCCGTAGTTGCCCGAGGCGTGATGCGGCGATTCCTTCGTCAATTCAGGATGCGCCATGAAACCGAAAATACCCAGCCGGTAGTTGACCGTCACCGCGACGATGCCCTTGCGCGACATGCTCTCGCCGTCATAACGATACTCGGAACCGTCGCCGTTCGTGAAGCCGCCGCCGAAAAAATAAACCAGTACGGGCAGTTTCCCGCTGCCCGGCTTCGCGGGCGTCCACACGTTGAGGTACAGGCAGTCCTCACTCGTGCCATTGCTGCGGGACCAGTAGTCGCCGCCGGCGCGCTGCATGCAGCGGGGGCCGAACTGATCTGCACTGCGGACGTCGGTCCAGTTCTTGACGGGCTGAGGTTCTTTCCAGCGGAGGTCGCCGACAGGCGGCGCTGCGAACGGGATTCCTTTGAAACTGCGCACGCCGTCCTTCGGGGCGGCGGTAGATTCGAGCGTGCCGTTGGCGGTTTTGACTCGATCGGCGGCGAATGCCGTGCCTGCGGCGAGGAGGCAGAGAACAGCGGCCTGGTTGTATCGGTTCAGGTTGTATAGCTTCATGGGGAAGACCTTCCAGCCATTGATGCTAACATGGCGCTACATTAACGTTGCGCTGAATCCACCGCAGCGGGGCCGCACGCGTTTCACACGCCTCCTAATCGATGCCGAAACAAAAAACGGTCCGTCCGGATATGCGGCTCAGGGCATATTCTCCCGACTGGAGCGCCGACGTAGTCATCTTGATAGAAGACGCGCCGTACCGGGAGAAATCAACAGGCAGAACGCCCTGGGTCATCGACGATTTTGACGACCCGCCAATGGGAGTGAAATGCCCCGAAGACATCACCAGTTCGCGACTCTTTTTCTTGACATCGAGTTTCCTGAGTACATAGATGGAATTCGGATCAACCGCGGACTGACCCATCAGCGTCCGAGCTATAAATTCCAAATGCTGGCCCGGGCTAAAGCGCACTGGCGACTTTGCCCCTGGAAAATCGGATACCGTCTTAGCGTTCGTCACGATGAACCCGCTGGTCTTCCCCTGAATGGTGCCGGTTTCGCGCTCAAGCGGTACCAGTTTCCCGGCATCCAGCCGAAAGAACACATCGGCGAATTCAGGTTCGGCAACAGCTTCCTGCGTCCATGCGGAGACTGCGGAGAGCACAATAAGAGCGGCTACCGTCGTGAATTTCATACGATTCAGGCGAGCATCTTTTTTGTGGCAAAACCGGTTTGCGGCAGCAGAACCCGTTTGTCAGACGATCTTCTCCTACCAGGCTTTGATCGCCGGGAGGAGAGATTTCACTGATGAGTGCCCGCAAGCGCTGAATGTGCGGCTTGCCGTCGAGAGCCTCAAGATTCGCGTTGCTCGCCCAGCTTTCGTGAAACAGGAATTTCGAGGGATCATCGGCCGCGGCGTGCAGGAGGGTGTAAAAAGGATTGTGTAAACGCGGTTCTCGTGGACAGACGACCATAGGAGAACCGAATGACAATCCGAAAAGAGTTAATCGACGAGCTGATCGCGACGAGCGGGGGGAGCCTGATCGGCCCCGACGGGCTGGTGAAGGAGCTGACGAAGGCGCTTGTGGAGCGGATGATGGTCGGTGAGATGAACCACCACCTGGGCTACGAAAAGCATGAGGTGGAGGGCTACGGAACGGGGAATTCCCGCAACGGCAAGAGCCTGAAGACCCTGAAAGGCGAAGCCGGCGAGATGACGATCCAGGTGCCGCGCGACCGCAATGGCACTTTTGAGCCGAAGCTGATCGAAAGCACCAGACGCGCTTCGAAGGTTTCGACAGCAAGATTCTGTCGATGTACGCACTGGGAATGACGGTCCGGGATATTCAGGGACATCTGCACGATATGTACGGGGTGGACGTGAGTCCGTCGCTGATCTCGGAGGTGACCGAGAGCATCCAGGAAGAGGTCAAGCTTTGGCAGGACAGGCCGCTGGAAGCGCTGTACCCGATCGTGTATCTGGACGCGCTGATGGTGAAAATGCGTTATGAGGGCAAGGTCGAAAACCGCGCGATCTACACCGCCATCGGCATCAACGTGGAAGGTCAGAAGTCGGTGCTGGGCCTGTGGGCCAGCACCAACGAGGGCGCCAAACACTGGATGACGGTGCTGACCAATCTGAAGAACCGGGGAATGAAGGATGCCTTCATCGTTTGCACCGACGGGCTGAAGGGCTTTCCGGAAGCCATTGAAGCCATCTTCCCGAGCACGCTGGTGCAGACCTGCATCGTGCACCTGATCCGGGCCAGTCTGGCCTTTGTGAACTGGAAGGAGCGCAAGGCCATGGCGGCCGATCTGAAGCTGATCTACCGCGCGGCGAGCGCGGAAATGGCGGAACTGGCGCTGGCGGCGTTCCGTGAAAAATACCCAAAGCACCAGGCCGTAGCCGATGTCTGGCAAAGAAACTGGCAGCGGGTGATTCCGTTCTTTGATTTTCCCGAGGAGATCCGCAAAATCATCTACACGACCAACGCAGTGGAATCACTGCATATGTCACTGCGCAAAGTCACCCGGAATCGCGGGTCCTTTCCCAACCAGGATGCCGCCATCAAACTGCTCTACCTGGCATTACAGAATGTCTCGAAAAAGTGGCACACTGTCCAGAACTGGCGCGAAGCCCTGAGTCAGTTCAGCATCCGCTGGCCCGAGAGAATGCGACTCGGCCTGGGCAGCTAAATCAAAACCTTCCAATGAATGACGGAACTGCGTTTACACAAAAAACTTGACACCCCCGCGTGCAGGTTGTAAAACAGACACCCATCCTCTTTTCGTACCGGCGCGAGGACTTCGGTCAAGGCCTCCTTGAATTCCGCCTCTTTCTTTGCATCCATGGAACTCCTTCGTCTTTCGCCCGAGAGCACCGATCGGCCCCACCCGACTTTCCGCACTCATTGTTAGACTCATTGAAAGGCTCACGCATGCGCACCGCGACGATACTCCTGCTTACCGTGACCACTGCATTCGGTCAGACATCCACGCCGGTCGATGTAAAACACTTCGTGCGAACGCACGATGCCGCGATCTTTCGCGAGTTGAGTGGTTTGCTGGCAATCCCGAATGTGCACGGGGACATTCCGAATCTGAAGAAGAACGCCGAGTATCTGCGCGATATGCTCGCGCGGCGCGGGATGAAGCCGGAGATATGGCAAGCAACTCCGGATGTCGCGCCTACAGTCTTCGGCGAAAGGCTCGTGCCGGGCGCGACACGGACTATCCTCTTCTACATCCACTATGATGGCCAGCCGATCGACCGGGCTCGCTGGAACCAACCGGATCCGTTCATCCCAGTGCTGCGCGACGGCAGCATCGACAACGGCGGCAAAATACTAGCCAACGCGAGCTCACTCGCAGAATTCCCGCCGGAGTGGCGCATCTATGCGCGGGGGGCTGGGGACGACAAAGGCCCTATCGAAGCGTTTGTCTCTGCGCTGGACGCACTTGGCGGCGCGCCCGCGAGCAACATAAAACTCATCCTCGACGGCGAAGAGGAAGGCGGTGGAACCGGGCTTCCGGCGGCGCTGCGGACTCATCGCGACCGACTGCAGTCCGATGTGATGGTTTTCCTCGATGGTCCGCAGCATCCAAGCGGTCGACCCACGATTTACTACGGCGCGCGCGGCGGAACCGGCCTCGATGTCACGGTCTACACGGCGAAGGCCGGAATGCACAGCGGGAACTATGGGAATTGGATGCCCGATGCTAACGTGCGGCTCGCTCAGTTGCTTGCCTCGATGGTGGCGCCTTCCGGGAAAGTGCTGATCGATGGCTTCTATTCGGACGTCTTACCGCTTCCCGCCGATGCAGTCAAGATGATCGACGCCGTGCCGGACGACAGCGCGACGATGCAGAAAATGTACGGGGTAGGCTCTGTGGACGGGGCTGCCCGGTCGCTGCAGGAAGGCCTTAATCTGCCGAGCTTCAGCGTCCATATGATGAAGGGCGGCGAGTTGGGTGCGGTGATTCCGGCGAGCGCGACGGCCCGAATCGAAATCAGGCTGGTGAAAGAAAATTCCCCGCGCGCGATGCAGGACCGGGTGATCGAACATATTCGCAAGCAAGGCTATTTCGTGACCGAGCAGAATTCCGACCTGGCGATACTGGCAAGTCATCCCAGGATCGCAAAAGTCAGCCGCACGTTGGGAGCGGGTGCCGCCGGAGGCGCGTGGAGGACTGACCCGCAAGATCCTCAAGCCGTGTTCGTGACAGAGTCGCTACGCGGCGTATGGGGTGATCGACTGGTGCGGATGAGAACGCTTGGGGGAACGCTGCCGGTGCTGGAATTCATCGATGAACTGCACATTCCAGTGGTGGGGATCGCGATTGCGAACTCCGACGACAACCAGCACACCGACGACGAGAACCTGCGCCTTGGCAACTTGTGGGATGGCATTGAGACTCTGGCTGCGATTATGAGGGCTAAATGAGGTGGGCAGTTGAGTGATAGCAGTCGCGGGAGTGGGAGACGCCGAGAGGTTCAGCCATCCTTCAGCGATTTTGGTTTGGACTGGCGTTGCCTTGAGTCTGCGGCGCTGCAGAGCCTGGCAGGAAAGAAGAAAAGGCCGCCCGTAAAGCGGGCGGCCTTTCGATATCCGGGGGCTCAACGCGAAGTGGTCACTTGGGCGTTACGTGAATCAGGGCACCGGGGTTGGCGTCTTCGACCATCCACAGGGAGCCGTCGGGACCTTCTTCGACATCGCGGATGCGGTGGCCCACATCCCAGCGCTCGGCGGTCTTGGCGCCGCCTTTTCCGTCAAAGATGAGGCGGTTGAGCGTCATGGTCGCGAGGCCGCTAATGAAGCCGCTTCCGTTCCACTGTGGAAAGGTCTGGGTGCCGTGGTAGAACATCAGGTTGCCTGGCGCGATCACCGGCACCCAATAGAGCACGGGCTTCGCGAGGTCGGGGCGCGTATCGGGATTGGGAATGGGCACGCCGTTGTAGTTCTTGCCATAGGAGACGAGCGGCCAACCGTAGTTCTTGCCCTTCTCGATCAGGTTCAGTTCGTCGCCGCCCATGGGACCATGTTCCACTTCCCACAATTCGCCGCTTGGCGAGAAGGCCATGCCGTAGGGCGTGCGGACGCCGCTGGCCCAGGTTTCGGCGGGAGTCAGGTTAGGCCCTTGAAAAGTATAGGTACTGACGACCTTCGCATTCTTGGCGGCTTCGGTGTCACTGGGCGGATCAATCAGAGGAATGGTGGCAGCGCCGGTTTTGCCGAAGTTTGGATTGCCGGGGGCGGGTTTGCCGTCCAGCGTCAGACGCAGGATTTTGCCTTCGGGCTGGTCGGGATCCTGGGCAGGGGTCATGCGCTGGCGGTCACCAACGGTGAGGAAGAGATACTGGCCATCGGGAGAGAAAGCGATCTGCGCGCCTTCCTGGCCGCCTTTGCCGCGGGGTAACTGGCGCCACAGAACTTCGAAGTTATCGAGCCTGGCGGAGGTGGGGGTGATGCTGAGTTTGGCGCGAGCGAGGGCGAGGCCGCCGCCGTAATCACCAGGCTCGGCGTAGGTGAGGTAAATACTCTGGTCGGTGGCGTAACGGGGAGAGAGAAAGACGCCGTGCATACCGCTCTGGCCCTGCCAATAGACGGGGGGCGTATTGCTGACGAGGGTCTTCTGGCCCTGCTGGGTCACGAGCCAAACGGGGCCGACCTTTTCGGTGATGAGCATGCGGCCATCGGGCAGGAAGGCTATGCGCCAGGGCAGTTCGAAGTTAGCCACCGTCGTCATGGTGAAGGGCACGCTCGGTTCAGGCTTCTGCGCGCCCACATTGACCTGAGCCCAGGTGGCGGTGGATGCCAGGGTGAGAAGCAATGCCGCATTGGCCAATTTCATCGTCATTTCCGATTAAGTCTCCTTGTTGTAGGACGCATGATCCGAACGGATCAGGTCGTTGTCCATTTTACTAGAGAGGCGTGAATTGTTGGGCGCCTGAAAATTGTGATAGCGTTATGGCAGAAGGTTCCCATGCAGGAAGATCTTCCCTACGCACAGATTAATGCATCAAAAATACCGGCTGACAGAAACATTGGCGGAATGATTTTCGCCGCCGGAACTGTCCTGATATTTTTCTGGGGCATTCCCCTGCTCCGATACATGTTTCCCGCGGCAATTGTTTTAGGCTGCGGGATTGCTGTAGCCCTTCATTTCGTCCGGTTCACGGCTCCGGGCGCATCCTGGATTCTGCCTCCTGCAAGCAAGAAGGACATCAGATTGTGAATCTGCCACCACCTGAGATTTCGAACCAGAACACGGTAACGTATCCAACCACCGAGCCCACCGAGCCGCAGGGAGATGCCATCGACCCTGCCCTCCTCGTAAACGGGAAGATTCCAGCGGGGATGCAGTTTCAGAAATCCACCTGGACGCGGTGTGAATACACGGAAGCCAATGACGGCGATCCCTATGTAACGCTGGCCAACGGATGCCAGGTTTATGTAACCTGGCTTACCTGTTGGGAAGTTACGGAAATCCGCTGGATCATTGCGCCAAGTTCACCGCGAGTCTCATACAAGGAAGTACAGCTCTCGCGAAAGACCGCTTACGTCGTTAACTGCCCGGACGGAAGGATCGGTTTGGTGAACTGGACGCCTGCGGGTGACTGGCCGCCGCCGAATGTATTGGGGAAACCGATCGTGCAGGAAGCGCAGTCGACAACAATTGGCGGCAAAGCGGTTATCCGCCGCACGGAGACGTATAGGAAACTAGTGCCTCCCGCGAAGATAGTGCCGCCATGCACCATAGAAGCGCAATACATCAACGTGCGACTCACAACTGTCGTAGGCGTGCCTGGCGGTGAGGTGATCGAGGGCCCCGACGAAGAAGAGAGCGGAACGCCGATTACGGAACGATGGACAGTGCCGAACTGTGCGGAGCAACTCACGCCGAAGATGCTGGGGACGCCGGCGACCAATAGCGGCGGAGATTAATCAAAAAAAAGACCGCCCTTGAATCGGCGGTCCTTTCATTGAAGCAGCTTTAAAACGCGCTTAGAAGCCCGCTGGTTTGGCAGCTGGAGCAGTGGCGGCGTTCTGCGCGGGCAGAACCTTGATTTCGGCGCGCTGGAAGCCGAACTTGTGGCCGTTCTCATCCATCAGATTGATCTGGCAGACGTAGACGCCGGTTGGCAGCTGCGAGAGCGGCACCTGGAACTTCACGGGCAGCGTTTGTCCGCGTTGCGGAATGAAGCTATCCAGTTCGACAGGCTGCGACTCGAACATCTTGTTCTTGCCGCGATAGAAGGACAGCGTGGCCGCTACGCTGGGCTTCTGGTCCGCGCCGAGCGTTGGATCATAGACTTCCATGTAGACGTAGAGGTTCTGATCTTTGCGGAAGACGCGGGTGATGCTGGGAACTAACTGCTGGCCTTCTTCAACCAGCGGATTAGCATCGGCAACTTTGCTGTTGGGATCGGCCTTGGCAAGCGCCGATTTCAGGGGCTGGCGCTGGCTGCTGAGCACGATGGAGCTGGTCTTAATCTTGGACGGCTGATCGGCGGCGAGATCCGGGACCACAATAGTGGTTTCGTAGGTACCCATCTTGCCGGTTTCGTTCTCACGAGTGAGAAACTTGAGCTTGTAGGAACCGGGAGGAACGGTGAAGCCAGTATCGTACGCGATTGTGCGGTTATTTAACTCGGTCAGGCTCGATTGCGCCAACTGGATGGTGATGCCGTCTCGCACCGCGCCCTTCATCTGGTCTTTGCTGTCGCGCAACTGACCGACAAAATCGAGATCCGTCTTAGCGTTGCCCTTACTCTTGGCGAGTGCGATTTCCGAGCCGGGGATCTTCACACTGAACGGTACGAAGTAACGATCGCGGGCCAGACGGAAGTAGTTCACTTCGGCGGCAAGGGAGAGATCCGTAATGGGATCGCCCAGGATGAGAGCCTGCTGGAGCTGGTCTTCTTTATCAGCCTGAGTAAACTTGCCGAATTCTTTTTCCGCGAAATAGCCGTGCTTGTAATCGAGTTTGGCGGAGGCGACGTCGGCGCGGGTGAGCTTCACGTTCACCGTGCGGTACTTACCGTCCATCTTGCTGTTCGTGCTGTAGTAACCGAGGATGTAGTAACTGCCGATATCGTCGCGGGCCTGTTCCATACCGACGGCGAGATCGTTGTCTTCGGCGAAGAGCTTACCGCCAGTGTCGGCGGCCATAGTGGCCAGAGTTTGCTGGGCTGAGTCATTCGCCGCGCCGCCGCGGCCACCGCCCATGCCGCCCGCCGCGCCGCTGGTGAACAGGCTGGAACCCTTGCCTGAGGCAGTGCTGGCATCTCCGCCCGGAGCTGACGCGGTCATACCGCGGGCGTCGACAGGATAGATAGCGACATTGGCCTTCTTGGCCGAATTGATCAGCTTCATCAGCTCAGCCTGATTATCCATGCCGGACTGAGTGATGCCGCTCGAGAAGTACATGAGGGCTTTCTTCTCAGGAAAGCCGGCGAGCATCTTGGCCGCAGTCTCGATGGTGGTCAGTTTCTTATCGACGTTGAAGATATCGAACTCGGACTGGTCAGCGGAGAAGGTATTGTCGTCAGAGGTATCGCCGGAACCGAGGCTATCGACCATGTCGGCGCCTTCTCCGATATGGAACTTTTTGACGGCGGCCTCGAGCGCGTCCTTATCGTCGGTGAAATCCTGAGAGATTTCGAGCGGCCCGGTGGTGGCCATCATGATGCAAACGAGGTCGGCAGGCTTGAGGTCTTTGTGGATGAAGTCAATGGCCGTTTTCTGGACGCGGATCTGTTCGGGGACGGCCATGGTGCTGAAGTCAAAGAGCATGGCGACCAAGCGGCGGTCCTGATAGCGGATAATCGGCTGCGCAGTACCGGGCTTGGTTGCAACGGGCGTGGCGGGCTTGGTGCCAGCGGGCGCGGGCTGGGCCGTCTGGACGATCGCACCGCTCATGGCAGCAGGCTTGGCCGATGCTGCGGGCGCAGCGGCTGTGGCCGCTGGTTTGCTCTCGTTCCCGGGTTTCACAGCAGGCACGGGCGGAGCCGAATCGATATCGAGCTTTTGGAAATCGAACACGGCGATTTGCTGGGTCTTACCGTCTTCGCTGAGCGAGAAGTCACCCTTCTTCAGGTCTTCGACGACCTTACCCGATTTATCCTTTACAGTCACGTCGATGATAACGAGCGTCGTATTTGACGTGAACGTCACGGGGGCCTGCTGGGCCGGGATGTTCCCCAGCGCCAGAAGAAAAACGAGTCCGAAAACGAGTGTGCGCTTCATAGTAGTGCTGTTTAACCTCTTCATCGTGCTGCCTGTCGAGCCGAACTTGTTGCCAGCCGCCGTAATTCTACTTCAACTGTACTGCCGGAAAATACCGGCGTCAAACGTCCGTCAGAACGTAAACCTTGCATTCGCTGAAACCGTCCTCATGCCACCAGCCGCCGTCGGGAGCCCGTAATTGATCGTGCCCACTGTCGTACCAATGCCTGTGATGCTCGGATGGTTGAGTGGATTATTCGTCATGAAGGTCAACTGGAGCCTGTGGCGCTCGCCGATCTGGAATGAGCGGGAGGCATTCGCACTAATTGAGAAGTTCACGATGCCAGGAATCGTATCGCGACCCGCGTTACCGTACGTACCAGGCGTGACCGTCGTGAAAGCCGCGGTATTGAAATAGCCGGTGCCGTCTTCTACCGGAAGGCCGGTGGCTTCAGCCCGGGCCGAGCCGATGATCCCGGTGCCGGAAGGATCGCCCGAAACCGTAGCGGTGAATGGCGTTCCTGAAGTGAGATTGTAAGTGCCATTCACGCGCCAGCCGCGGACGATATTCCAGTAAAAGTTACTCTTCTGGTTGGTGGCCAGTGTCTGATAGTTGAACTGAACTCCCAGAGTCTGGTGAGGGATGCCAGGCGTCAGTGCGCGCTCCGCAAGGATGTTGTTTTCAATCTGCACCACACCTCCGCCGAGCGTAGATGAATCGTCGATCGACTTTTGAAGTGTGTACGTGACCGATCCCCCTAAGCCCCTGGCAAGACGCCTTGTGAGTTGCAACTGACCCTCGTGGAAGATCGAACTTCCGATAGACTCATCGAGCTGGATGTTAGTGAGAGCGTTCTGAATCGGTACCCGGGAAGCTTCGGTGGAAGCCGGACCAGGAGTTGCCCGGTTGGGACCGAGCAGAACGTCAAGATTGGAGCCCTTAGTCCCAAAATAGGATGCCTGAAGCACATAAGACCGCGCGAAAGTATATTGAACGATCGAGTTCCACTGCTGCGCCATGGCGGGCTTGTAATTCGGGCTGATCGCGTAGGTGTTGGTGATGTCGCTTAATGGCAGCGTCGGAAATCCGTTCGAAAGAGTCAGCACCTGACCTGTATCGGCGAGAGCCTGGGCGGGCGTAAGACTGACAGCCTGAACGAAAGGCGGCTGAATTGCCAGTTTGTTTCCCTGCGCGGCAATGGCGCCACCGTTAAAGCGGATACCGTAGCCACCTCGGAAGACGATAGCGCGCTTGGTCCAGGGTTTGGAGGCGATACCGAACTGCGGCTCGAGCATTTTGTAATCGGGGTGAATTAGACCAAGAGGTACGCTGCCACCGTTATAAGGGTCGTTAGCGCCGGGAGTGACGAGTTGGGCGGCAGTGCCGGATGGCGAGAATTCCAGGTTCGCCATGTGATCGTACTTTTCAGTTTGTGGACCGTAGAACTCCCAGCGCAAGCCGGCGTTGATCGTGACTTTGGAACTGAGACGGTAATCGTCATTGATATAAGACGCCATGGTCTTTTGGCGGTAGTAGAAGACGTCATTGCCATTGAGGTACTGGGTTATGGACGTAGAAGCGGGAAGACCGAGCAGGAAATCCGCCATATCGTAGCCGGTACCGGAAGAAACAGGACTGCCGTTGACGATCTGCTCGGTATTGACGCCAGTAAAACTAAAACTGCCCCGGGCATTGCTGCCAGTCAGGGAATTAGTTTCGCGCTTCGCGCCTGTAATGCCGATCGCCATATTGTGCTTGCCTTTTGTCTTGGCTATAGCATCGGTAAGAGTAAATGTGGTCGAGTGGTTCGTCGATGGCGTGCCGTCGTTTAACCCGTTGAAATTGGAGAAGCTCAGTGACGGTGGACCGTAAGTAGCAGGCGTTGCCAGGACGCCGTTAATGCCATCCTGGGCAGCGACGTTAATGCCCAGAGCAGAAAAATACGAAGCGTTGTTAGTGGTATTGCGGTTCACTGCCGAGGTGAATGTATTCACTGTGGTGGGGTTGATGGTACGCGCGTACGAGACAGTGAGTGCCTTACCGCCGCCGCTGGTAGGATCTCTGAAGCCGAACGTTTGGTAGTTGGCGGAATTGCGACCCTGCGCCGACAGGTTGATGTTGAGGCGATCTTTGGTGGTGATTGGGTCGGAAATCTGCGCCGTCATCGTGTTGGTGTTGCTTGGGTTGCTGGCGTCAAATTCGTAATTCTTCACGAGACCTACGCCGGTTGGTGAGGGATAGTAGCTGAGCAAGGCCAAGGCCGCCGGGCTGAAACGACTGGCAGGGATGATGTTCCCGGCAAACGGTACGGTTCCGCCGGACGTTGGATCGTACAGGATATTTGTGATGCTGGAAAAATTACCGCCGCGAAGAGCGGCCGTTGGCACGCTGGACACATTCTCAACGCCTACGCGATTGCGCGCACCGGTAACGTTGAGGTTCCAACGGGAGTTCTTGAGATTGATCTTCGTCTTCGGGATCATGACCGGCCCACCGAGAGTAAAGCCGAGCGAATTCGTCGCAGTGGCCGGTTTAGAGGGCGCGATACCACTGGTTGTCGCCGAAGCAAGGTCATAAGGCCGCGCATTAAGGGCCGAGTTCTGGAAATTGTAGACGACACTGGCCTGCCACTGAGGACCGCGGCCGCGACCCGCACGGTTGCCGAAGGTCGTGGTGCCGTTGGGGCCTCGACCACCGCGGCCACCGGCACCGCCGCGACCACCACCGCCCCCACCGCCGCGACCGCCACCACCACCGCCAAAGCCACCGCCGGCGAAGCCAGCTGCACCACCGCCGCCCCCCGCCCCACCACGTCCGCCACCGGCGCCACCTGCGCCGCCGCGTCCGCCACCAGGACCACCAGGGCCACCGGGACCTCCCTGGGCACCCGCGCCGAACGGGTCACCGCCGGGACCACCCTGACCGAAACCGAAACCACCGGGTCCGCCCATGCCGAAACCGTCGCCAGCCTGCGCCTGAACGCCCTGGCTCAAGGTGCCGTTCACCGTAAATGAGTCGCCGGTGGAGACACCTGCGTCACCGCCACCAGCGATGGTGCCGGCAGGCGCGTCAGAGGCGAGAGGGGAATCCTCATTTTGGACGAGGCTGAGACTCTGGAAGCCGGTTTGAGCGCCACCGCGTCCAGCCTGGGCCTGGCCACCACGTCCACCGCGCCCGTTATTCGCCAGTGCGCCCGTCGCACCCGAAGCGCCGCGTGCGCCACGTCCGCCGCCGCGTCCGCCTTGTGGGGCGTTGGCTGCCTGCTGAGCAGCTACCATGCTGGGCCGGGGAGCATCCGGAGTCGGCGCCGGGGCGGCGGGGGCCGGAGTCGCCGCTGGTTTCGCGACAGGAGCGGGGGCTGCGGTGGAGACCACGACTGGGGCAACCGGCTTGGGTGCAACAGGCAAAGTGGACTTAGCCTGCATCACCACATCGAAAACCAAGGGAGTGGAGGATGCCGCGGCGTCCTTCTGGACCGGTACAAAGCCGAACATCAGAACCGTGTACTTGCAGGAAGTGGAAGGCAGGCCGCCAATTTCAAAACGCCCGGCGTCGTCCGTAGTAGTGGTGATCTTGCTGTCAGTGCCGCACTCGGCGGAGACGGTCGCACCTGGGATGGGCTGACCTCCGGAACGTACGACGCCGGTCTGAACATCGGCGGCAGCGATACCGGCAAAAACCAACAACATCAGACAAGTAGAACGCAGCATGAAATATCTTTCCTCTTCTGTTTGCCTTCCCGCGGGACAACACGGGAATCGAGACACTTGATGTGCGGATTGGCCCGCCAGCGCGCGCCGCGAGCCAATCCGGTAAAACTCAACGAACAGCGACTTCCCGAAGGCCTAAAACTACTCAGCCTTCTTCAGGGTGATGGTGCGCGAACCGCGGCCACCCATGTCGAAGCTCAGTTCCAGTTTGTCGCCAACCACCTTGCCGTTGTATACGGTGGTCATATCATTGCCGCCGAAGCTGCGAGTCACGCTAAAGGAGAAAGTGTCACCGCTGAACTTGCCATCGGCGATCTGGGTCACGGTGGGATCACCACCGCCACGGCCCGGGTTCGTGATGGAACCGGTCAGTTTGGAGCCAGCTACCTTGAACTCGTAGGTGCCGCCGCCCATTCCGCCGCCACGACCGCCGGCAGGTGCGCCAGCCGGAGCTGCGGACGCGTCCACAACCCACTTGCCGGAAATGTCGGCCGCCGAAGCGGCAAAGGTCAAAGAGAGAACGGCCACAAGGGCCAGAAGCATTGATTTCATAACTGGTAATGATGACGGTGACGGGGCGAGGGTTACCCAGGACAGGCAGATTACACTCATTTACACGAAATAGGGATGAGATCCTTATACTACATAGGTAATTCTTGGTGGTACCGGCGCGTCGGGCAAGTGTCGCCACAAAATAGAAGCGCCGGAGCAGACTAAGACGTCTTGCTCCGGCGCTGTTTACTCGGTTGTCCAAGAGGCACACACGGCAAGTGTTCAGACCGCCGTCAGTCCACCCTCTGCCATCTCAGACTGTTTTAGCAGATCCAAAGGCTCACTGAGGTGCTTTGACAAGCGTCTGGGTCTGGGGACCGCGGCCACCCATATCAAACGTGATTTCGAGCTTGTCACCGACTACCTTACCGGTATAAACGGTCGTGGTGGGGGTACCATCACGGCCATTGCGGGTGATGCTGAATGTGAAAGTGTCGCCTGTGACTTTGCCATCCGCCAGCGGGGTTACAGTCGGATCGCCACCACCACGACCAGCCTGGGTGATTGAGCCAGTGAGCGTGCTGCCGGAGACCTTGAATTCATAGGTACCGCCGCCACCGCCACGTCCGCCGCCACCACCGCCACCCGCAGGCGCGGCATTCGGGTCACGGACCCACTTTCCGCTGAAATCGGCAGCGGAAGCCATAAATGTGAAACTGAGAATAGCCACGAGGGCCAAGAGGGTTTTCTTCATAGGCTAGATCATACTACAACTGAAGCTGCCATGGAACGGGATTTTTTAGGGCGGGAGATGGAAGTGCGGACAGCAAGATGCCGGGGGGCAGGGCCGGAGCCC
>CAIKAS010000214.1 GCA_903825445.1 uncultured Acidobacteriia bacterium | reverse complement strand
CGGCGATGCTTGCCTCCCCTGAATCGTAGCGAATGGGCCGTCGGACTCAGTAAGGACCCTATCCATTGGCATGCGCGACACCAAATTTCGCCCTTTCGCACTCATCAACATGGTCGGTCCGACACTGAACCAGCAGCCTAAGGCGATCGCGCGCTGCAATTCTGCAATTCCACCCGTGAACCAATGAAGGATCGGTGTCCCCGCCCTCGGAAATGTCTCAAGCTGGTCGAGCACGGCGGACGCCGCCTGGCGACTGTGGAGCGACATGATTCGACCGCCAGAGTTTTGGCAGGAAAGAAGAATGTGCGACAGCACGCGCAATTGCGTCGACCAATGCGCCTCAGTTCCTCGGGAGTGATCGAGCCCGATTTCACCGACGTATCCCGTTTCCCGCAAGAGGCAGTCAAACAGCGAGAGCTCGCCGTGTCGCTCATGAGCGAGTTCCGGATGAAGCCCAAGGGCCGTGCGGATGTATTCTGATGTGGGTGCGAGCGCCAGCGTGCCATGCCAGGCGCTCGGAGTCGTTGTAACAGACAACACGTGGATGCCGGCGCCCTCGCACTGAGCTACGACCGCGGCAGGGTTCGGAAACAGGTCCACATGGCAGTGGAAATCTATCACTTAACGCCGCTTGCAATGAGCAGCGCATCGAGTTCGGCGAGTCCGCGACCCACCATACTGCGAAGCTGGGGTGCATCGGGAATCCGTGAAGATGCCAGCGAGGCTCCAAGCCATCGATCGACACCGAGCGCACGGGCCTTCTCTACGGCCATCTTCGCGGCTCGCACATCGTCAAATCGCATGCGCTCGGCGCTATTAATAGAGAGATCGCCGTACTTATATAATGTTTTGTCCGCACGGCCGGCCCGAAGAAACGCTGCGCGCCTGATTAGGCATGGCACACATCGACCGCAATGTTTGTACCCGAACTGCTTATAGCGACCGCAACTCGTGCTCGCAGTTGCCAGATCGTCGAGCAGCGCCTGATTGGCGCAGTTCACCAGCATCTCGCCTTTCGTCTGTAGTCGGTACGGGTTCGTCAACTGCACGTTGATCTGCATAGCGTTCAGAAGATCTTGGAAAAGCGCGAATAGGACTGGGTGGGTGGTGCGCGTGCTGAGGCTACCGAGTCGTGACCCCGTTAGGGGCGGATTGACGCTGATAAAACCATTCTCGCAAACATAGAGCGGTGTCGGAGTCGTCATCTTGTAACAGTCGAGCGTCGACGCTGCCAGGACGCCGTAAGCCAAGAACGCGATCGACCTAGAGCGTTGAGAGGGCGGCGTTTCGGCATTGGGAACGTAGACATTGTGATTAAGTTGGAGCAGGCGTACTCCGCCGGGACGAAGGCGGCCGGCGAAGAGTGCCTGACTAGCCTTATCCCCCCGCACAACATGACTGACCGCGAGCGGCGACCGCCCGGCCACCGTAAGGTCAATCGCGCCAATCAAACTGTCCAGACCACCGGAAAGGAGCACGACGCAATCCTCGGACCGCGGTTGCATCGGTGCATTTAGGGCGGGTGCATATCCCCCGCCAACAAACTCCACCTGCCACACATCGGTCGTTAGGAAGGCAAGTAGTTGTTCGACAAGAGCTGACTGAGTATTCCAAAGATCAGGATCGCTTACAGCAACCGCGATGTGAATCTGGCGGGTCCAGCCGTCAGCGCTTGCGCTGCGGTGGTGAGCATGGTCTGCCGCGACCACGGCTAGGGCTAGGGATAGCAAGTCCCAAGCGCGCTGAGCCGGATTAAGCTTTGCGCGGCGGACGTTGCGTGCGATTGCTGCGCCAGCATTTCCTCGAATATTGAAGCCACTGTTGAAGAACAAATCCACGCGGAGATCAGACGCGACGCTGGGGTACTTCTTAGCGGATCGAGCGCAAAGCAGCTTCACAGGCGCGTCAACTCGAAAACCTCCAGCGCGGCGGACAGCGCCGAACGCACCGTCGAGGCGACGTGCCCCGAGGTGAGTGGCGTGCCCGAGTCTCGAAGGCGCGTGAACGAGTCCGAAATCACTTCCCGGATGTAGTCACGGATCTGCGCTAGGCGGGAAAGAGCCTCTGACGCCGTCGGGGCAGCGTCTTGGATGTGCTTCCCAACGTCGAGTACGAGGCGTCGAAAAAGGTCCTCGGCCGTAAAGGTCTCGACCACAAGAGCGCGCTGGTCATCGGTAAGTGCGAGCAAGTCCGCGTCCGGGAACCGTTCGAGCAGGTCCGAAAGGGAGTCATTGACCGCTTCGCGACTGGCCTCGGCGTCCTGCGTGCCATCTACCGGGCGCACCGCCTCAAGTACCGCGTCGATGATCTCCCGGGCTGATTTGCCTTGCAGAAGGGACCGACTCAACGATCCTGAAAACTCACCTTGCTGGCCTGTAACGAGTGCTGATAGTGCGCCGTGGAGCGCGCCGGCGGTCCGTGCTGTGCCCTCCAAGCGCTTTGCCGCGGTCGATCGGCCGCCGTAGCCCTTGGTGACGTAGTCAGAAACTCCACGTCGCAGTGATGTTCCCTCGCCGGATCTCGCGAATTTTCCTAAGTAGGTTCGCGCAGATCCGAATCTGCCCGGCATCGCAAGGGGCACCGACCCCGGGCCGGCAATTGGCAGTGCTTGTGCCGGATTAGCCGAGGTCGGCGGCGGCGGCTGGTTTGGACTGGCGCCGTCGGGGAACGGCGGTGGCGGTGGCGGCACCCAAGGCGGCACTAGCGGGACGCCCGGGCCAGGACCCCTACTTGATTGCGAAGTACCCATCTACTTTTTCAATTCTCGCCTGATCGCAGCTTTCACTGGGGCACTGACGTCCGCCACCTTGTCCCACCTGTCGTAGACAGACGGCGTCCACGAACGGCCGGAGATCTTTGGGACGATACTTGGCTGGAGCTGGGCCGGTGGCAATTCGGACAGGAATGCTGCAAGCAGCGGCCCTTGAGCCGCGTCCGCGTCCGCGACCGCCATGCAGGCCGTCAAAATCTTCGGCGCGCCCCACTGTTGCTCCTTGGCGGCTCGCAACAATAGCCTTTGCATAATCGTCGCCAATTCAACGGGCGGAAGCAAAATGAGTCTCGGCTTTAGCGTTGCGCCCATGTCCGGCTGGTCCACCAGTGCCGTCAGGAGTAAAGCGGCTTCGGAGGAAAGCCGATCCTCAGGAGAGATGAGGGGCGCATGCTCTCGACTGACATACAACACGCCGCGCAAATCCTGATCCGCGAGCGGCGGCGATAGTGAGAGCCACTCCGCGATGAACGGCTCATTCCATGGAATCGGCAATTCCGATGTGTTGCCTTTCAGTGCTGCGTCCTCGTGCAATCGGAGTAGTTCCGCGTGGCCGTCCGCACTCTTCGTAACTGCTGTCGCAATGTCGTTGAATGCCTTGGGCGGCGCACAGCGCTCCAGTAGCAACATCTTGGTGAGGACCGCCTCGTCAATCGTAACCCCGTTGGTTCGAGCGATCGTGAGACGGATTGCAAGTGTATTGAGAAATCTCTTTATGAGCCTCGGATTTCCCTGAATGCGCGAGGCGCTTGCCATGATCGTCGCAAGTCGGTACGCGCTGTTCAAGCGACCGACAAGCTCTGGTGGAAGGTCAACGCCAAGACTCTGGATAAAGGAGACGTCCACTCGTTTCCCTTGCCACGACTGTCTCAGCTGCTTAATGGTTGCCGCGCGTACAATTTCCTTAGATTCCGCAGCGAGCGCACTGTTCTCCACGTAGAGCAGCATCATGTAGGCACGGACGTCTTGAATGCCGAGCGTCGGCACCCGAATGGGGATTTGAATTAGCTTGTCGAAGTAGTTGGTGACGAGCTCGTCATCAAGCCCCGCGAAGTGACGTTTCACCGCGTGTTTGATCATTTGATCGTCCGCAGCAATCACAAACGCAGTTCTCGGCAGAAAAAGGAATAGTCGGATGGCTTCCAGCGTTGAAATTGTTGTCTCTGGAAGGCATCGATCGAGGTCGTCAATCAATACTACTAAGGTCACGCCGAGCTCGTGAAGCGCGTCCGCGAACGACGTTCTGAGAGCGTCAATTTCCCGTGGTGGAGAGTACTCGGTCTTAGGCTCCAGGAAGCCGGCACCACCCTCGGCAGCTTTGTGGACGGCGTCTTCGATCGTCTGGCTACCCGCAGACGCGTCTTCGCCGCCGAGGACCTTCTTAACCGTATCAAGCGCCGTCGTAGCGAGAGCCATCGGCGGAAATCCGGCCGCCGTCGCCGCGACGGAGGCAGCTAATTTTGCTACGCGCGTCCACCGCACGCGCATCAAGAATTCTGTGGTCTTTTCGATGCCAGTTTTTCTAGCTTGCGCTTCGCGTTGTAGCGTATCCCCGATCACATCCATCAACGAGGCGCGCGCGTCGTCGTACCCTTGGTACAACCACGCATTAAACGTCACGAATACGAAGCGGTTGCGTTCTGACTGGCGCCGTTTAAGTTCTACCTGAACCAGCTTGATCATTGAGGATTTGCCGACTCCCCAAGCGCCAGCCACACCAATTGAAATCGGCCTCGCATTGGCCTGAACAACTAATTCGGCGACAGTCTCCGCCACTCCAGAGAAGTTAAGATAGTCGACGTCCGTTTCGTTGTCTGTCCACATGTACTTACACTGGCTCCACGTTAGATCGTGCTCTACTCTATCTCGAAGCCTTGAGTCGAAAAGTTTAGAGTCCGACCGTTCTCAGTCACGATTCGAACGACCTGATCGCTCGCTCCGCCCGGGAGCCTCGCTTCGATCTCAAGCGTCACTGTCACTTCCGCGTCGACTTGACCAACGAGATGCGCGATAACCTCCTCCGCCACGCGGCTCGCGTCACGCCCGACGCGCGCGGAATCGAGCTGAACAGACCCATGAAACCGCCGCGGCCGCGGAGGCGTCGTAACTCCGGATGCGGAGGCGTTGCCGTCTGTCGACGTCGTGCCAGGAAGAGCGCTGACGCCATCGGGGGTGACATCAGTGCGAGCGGTGCCGCCCGAAACCTCCGGCGCCGTCTCGGCATCAAACTGCAGCTTGGCAACGGGTGCTTTCACGATCATTGCCGCGCCTTCCGGCGCTACCAGGACCATCTGACCTCCGCGCAGTCCCAAGTACCGCGCAGCGACGGAATCATGTCCCTCGGCGTATGCAAACGTATCCGATCGCCAGGTCAGGAGTCCAACCCCGTCGCGAATTGCCTGGAGTAGGACTTCAGGTCCCGCAATTCTAGGGAGGTAGAGATACCTCGCGAAGTCTTCAACGAGCTGCTTAATCCCGACGCTGTCGCCGCGCCAGAGCGGCACCTCGTCAAGATACTTCCGTAGAATCGTCGAACCGAGTGCTGTGACCAACAGGTCGTCGGTACGAAGGCGCTTGCTAACTCGCTGCGCGAGCGGATCAGTCCCGGAAAGTCTGGTAGCGTGCCACGCAATGGTAGCCTGCGGATTGGCTTGCTCTGGCACTAGAAGCCACTGGTATGTTTCCGGCAATCGCGCCGTGACCGCGCTGTCTGCTGCGTGCTTCTGTGTCTCTGCTTGGCGGACCTGGTGCGGGTCGAGGTTCAGCGTCTCTTTCTCTGACAGAATTGAATCCCAGGCCAGGAATCTCCGCAACGCCTCGTATAGATCCTGCAGACGCGCCTTGTCGGCGGCGAGAAAGACGAGTGTATTTCGATAGAGGCGTGGCGCATTACCGCGCGACTCGAGAATAGCTCGAGCGGCCGTTTCCGCAGCGTTGCCGGATTCCTTGCTATATGCCTCGTCCGCCGACAGGACAACCAGCCGAGCATCCAGGTCATCGGGCACGTCTGCGCCGGACTTTGGAACTGGATGAATGCGCGAGAACTCGCCGGTCTTCCGGAGGTCTGCGCGCAGCCGCGTATCAAGCTCCTGGGCAACCTTGTCCGGAACAGGATCACGCTTAAGTTGCTCCGCGCGATCCTCGGCGAGCTTGGTCACCGTCGGTTGCGTCGCGTACCAGAACCGCGAACCGTCCTGGTATAGATAGGTCGCAGCAGCCGCCAGCCTTCGGAGCGCGTCGCCAAAAACTGCCGACGATTCGCCCGGCATTACGCATCCGAGCTTGACGCGGCGGTCCTCCAGGCCCCGGTGAGCAGCGGCGGCCGTTGGTGCAGAGCCCAAGTAGATTGTTCGTGCCACCCGTCTAGTTGCGTGGAGCTTGCCTAGATTCGGCTGCTCGCTATCAATCTTCAGCGGAAGCGAATTCGGTCCATCGACGTCCTTTTCGAGGATCGGCGCCCAATTGTCAGACAGGTACCGAGTCAGCTCGGATTGCACCCGGGCATCGTCGATCGGAACCGTAGACGGGAGAATTAGGGGGTTACGGTCGCCCTTCTCCCATAGGCTATGGATGACTGCGGCCATCAGGCGTAGTACGCCACGTGTGCGCTGAAATTTTACAAGTGTTGACCAGTCGGTATAAAGGCGGTCGAATATTTCAGGGTGGATGGGGTACGCCGCCTGGATACGCTTCTCGTAGTCGCCGCCGCGACACTCGGGGGGAAACTCGGCACTTTGGGAGTGGTAGAGGTCAGCAAACGCGCGCGCCGTGACGTCCCTTTGTTTGAACGCATCAGGCCCGGCGAGCGGCTCGAACAGCCTCCGCCGGACGATTTCAAAGCCCTCCTCGGCGGTCGCAGGGCGCCATGACGATTCGACCCGTCCAACCACGTTACGCAATCGATCCAGCGCCTCACGGCCCCGTATGCCGCCAACTTCTACGTCGTCCGACTGCGTATGGGGTGAGCCGGACGTGTCCGACGCCGGTAAGGAAATGACTAGTAGGCAATTGCCGGCCAATTTGGCCGACTCCGTCAGCGCCTGGGCGAACGTGAACTGAGTTTCAAAGCCGCCGGCCGGAAGGTCGCTCTGGTCATGTAGCTGGCGCGCGTAGGCAACCCACTCGTCGATCAGGATGAGGCACGGACCATATTCCTTGAAGAGCTCACGCAACACGTCGCCCGGATTTGTGGCGTGTTCATCATCGGCGCGCACGCGTGAAAACGCCGCCTTTCCTCCGAGCTGATATGCCAATTCCCCCCACAAAGTGCGTACAACGGTTCCGTCGGGCTTGGTAATGGGGTTGCCGGGGGAAATTTTGTTGCCGACGAGCACGACGCACTTTGCCTTCGGTAGCGTCTTGACGCCCGCTTCCGCAAGCACGGCATCGACGCCCGCGAGTTCGCTAGCCTTTGCGCCGGAAAACAGGTGATACAACGCCAGCATCGAGTGGGTCTTTCCGCCACCGAAGTTGGTTTGTAGTTGGACGACTGGATCCCCGCCCTTACCGGAGATTCGCTGTACGCCGCCGACTAACAGGCGCTTGAGGCTCTCGGTCAGGAAGGTGCGCCGGAAAAACTCCTGGGGCTTCTTGTACTCGTCAGAGCCCTCGCCCAGATGTACCTGCCACAGGTCTGCCGCGAACTCCGCCTGCTGGTAGCGGCCGCTCGCGACATCCGCATGAGGCGTCACGATCTCACGCCACGGCTTCAGAGTTCCGGTGGCTGCGACCTCTATCAGCGAACCCCCTGCCTTGCGCTTTTCGCCGCGCACCTGCTCGTCGAAGGTGAGTCTCCGGAGCTCCATCTTGATCTTGCCGACGTCATCCGCTTGAGGTGCAGACACCGCCGTCAATAGCCGCGCCATTGAGTCAAGGGCGCGGTCAGCGTCGTCGCTTGAGAACGGCTCTTGATGAGCCCACTTGTTTCGCCAGTCCCTAAGCTCCTGAACAAGCGATCGCTCAGCACGACCTAGCGTTCTGCTAAAGACGTCGTTCCACGAATCCCACATGAGTTTCAGCAGGGCGGCCACGTCCCAGTCCGATACCGGCTTATTTCCGGCGACTCGGTCGTCGCCGGAATAGCGACGAACGGCCTCTGGGGTTTGCGCCTGATGCTGGCTCTTGAATTCCCGCTCAACGAAGGGCGCTAACCCTGCGCGAAGGAGTTCCATCGCCTTACCGACGCGCTCTTGGTTCGTGATCGCCATCGCTAGATCCTTGGCTTAGCCGCGATTATCATCCATGTCAGATACATTGGAATCAGGTGTCGCTATTACCGAAGAGGTCCGGCTCAACCGGCTGCGCACGCCCCGTCGAAAGCGCGCTCTCTTGCGCGATCCGTGCAATCTCCGGCCAACTTTGCACTAAGCCGTTATATGCGAGAGCCTCGGTCGCACGCTTCTTACGCTCGCACATGGTGTAGAGGCGATACGCCAATTCGCGCGCAACCTCCGCCTTTGTCCCAAGCTTCCCCAGCAGGATTGCGGCTGCTGCCTCTCCATTCGCCTCCAAAACCCGAATAAGCTGATGGACCATCTCCCACGCGGTTAGGCGTGTGTCTGTCGCCGGTTCCCAATCGTCCGGAAGCTCGTCAGGCTTCAGAAGCCGTACCCTCCCCGCTTTAGAAGCGACGATGCCGGCCTCAACCATGCCGGCAACGCTCGTGTTCTTCGCCTTCGATAGTTGCTCCGCAATACCATACTCACCTTCCGAGAAACCCTGTTGCTCGAACCAAGTAAGCGCCCAACGGCTCTCGGCGTCGAAGTCGCCCTCCTGCTCAGCCAGCGCTTCGTCGAGCGTCTGATTGATTAGCGCCAGCGCGTCACGGACGGTGAGCGGCTTCCCCTTGGCGTCCAGCACTTTGGAATAGCGTGTATAGACGGCCATGCCTGGGCCGATGGCAGCCTGTGCGAGGTCCACAGGGGCGATATTGCCACGCTGAAGTTGAGCGAGCGCAGCAGGCAGCTCCGCCACGAGCGCGGAGACAAACTCGCGTCGCGTCGCGGGCAGTGCATGCAAGGGGCGCTTGCGGCAGACGAGTACGATACTGGACGCGAGCGCGTTTGCCCCAGAGCCTATCATTCGGTTGCCTAGCTCAGTGCGCATCGGCCAGGTACCGCTGATTGAAAAGCCAGCTTCGATCACGGCAGCAAGGAACGTTTGCCAGCCAGTATTGGTCGTACCATCAGCTCCGTCGCTCTCGGCCTGCTTAAAGGCGTAGTAAATCGTAACTGGGAAAGCCGGGTGCGATAGATCCGCGAGACGATGCATTGCCTTAGTCATGCCGTCGAGAAAGAATGCCTCTGCCTCTTCCTTGCTGCCATGTCGATATTTTGTAGCGACGAGTTCCGCGGCTTTCGGCACGGCCAGCGTGGCAAAGATATCGGGGAAGACTGTCCTCAGGGAGCGCCGTAACCAAACGTAGAAGAAGTCCGACAGATCGGCGTAACCGATGTTGTCGTAGTACGGAGGATCTGTGGAGACAACAGCCCCGTCGCTGAAGCTTTGAAGCTGTGCATCGGCCTGATGTGCGCTTCCAGGCTGCCGTCCCGGGGAGAAGTAATCAAGTGTCGTGCTGAGAGTTTTTACAACGGTTTCGACGCTACCGACAGACTCACTGAAGAAATTTACCTCTGCGAAGTCCCACGTCATAGGAAGTGCTTGCCGGCCAAACGTAACGCGAACGGTTGCAACGCGTGCCGAGCGACCTGACGCGGTGCGATTCGACGAAGGGCCTGAATCCCAGGTACAAAGCGTTGATCCCTTGTCCGCCAACTTACTGATGAGAAAGCTAAGGTAGACAGCCACGGCGTCCGCATACGCTGTAGCGCCACTGCCGCCATTGCACAATGCGATCCCGTCGTTGAGTAGGCCCGAAGCGACCGAATCTCGCTGAACAACTCCCCGCACTTCCTGAATGAGATCGGAAAACGTCGTTAGTGCCACGAGTTGACGATTCGTGAAAATGTCGCCCCACGAAGTTAGCCCGTAAGGCGTGCAGTTTCCGCCTGTCATCCGTGCGGCGATTGGGCCATCAGGTCGCCACGTTGGCGTTGCTATCCGCGCAGCTGCCTCATGTTCCGGTGTCGGTGAAAGATACACTCGCCCACGCGTCCCTTCTGCAACGATGGCCATCAAGCGCGCACCAATTCGGCCAGCTTTGCCTTCGGCCTTAATATAGTCGCCAGAAATGGGCGAACCAGATACGACACAAGTGAAATTCGCGCCGGCCAGTTTAGTGCCCGCCTTCACCGCCTCCACATCGGCGGGCTTACCAGCCCGTACGACGAACCTGTAACTGCCAGTTTCTATTACAGGCTCAACGTAGGCTTCCTTTCCTGCCATCGGCGACAACAGAAAGCTTGAAACGAGTGGCACATCAATCTGCGCGAAGGCAGGGTTCGGGCTTTTCACGGTACGCGCCCACAACCATGCAACAACGGTCAGCGACTGGCCGACGTATGGTTTGAGGTCGGGCCGAACCCCGCCCATCTTGGCGGTCACAGTCACGCTTGGGTACAGGGCGCCGACGCGTTTCTCTGCTTCATCTCGAATCCACTTTCCGTAGTAGCGCACGTCCTCGCCGAGACCGTGGGAACCCGTCCACTCCTGCCCGATAAGCAATTTTTCCCTGCTCGACTCGGGATTCACGGGCGGCCGCCCCGGAAATCTCTGGGGGATCTCTATCATCGCTTTATTGATTAGCACCGCAACGGGGTTCAGGTCGCTGGCGTAGCTTTCGAGCCCAAGGCGCTGCGCCTCAAGCGGCAACGCGCCGCCGCCTGCGAACGGATCGTGAAAAGGTGGCAACTTATTGCGGTTGAATAGCTCCTTCGCCCGGAGATCATCGACATTCTCAGCGCAAGCTCGCCGCCAGCTTTGCCAGATCTCGTCTCGGGCTGCCTGCAGGACGGTCTCGTTCGTTGTGTTCTCCCACAACACCAGGTCCTCGATAAGGCGAAACAGCCGCTGGCGCTCTTGGTCCGCGAGGACATCATCGAGGGAAGGCTCCATTCCGGGCTCTGGCACCGATAGCCCAGTACCTTTCGCTCTCGCGGCAAGAGACCTTGCTTCCTCCCACACCTTAAGGCGCGCTCGGAGCACGCTTTCAGCCTTTCGGCGTAGCTTCGGATCGCCACGCAGCACTCCTAAGTATTCCGATGGATCGTCGACCATCTGGGCAAAGATCACTGCTCGTGCCGCCGCCAACGGTCGCCGCGCCCACCACAAATGAAGCGTACTGGGGTGTCCGTGCCGTATTGACTTCTCGCGCGCACACGCCTTATTGATTGCGTCGAGCGGGAGGGCGACTTCGATGAGCTTCTTATTATATTTCATACTGTTTCGGAATCCATGAGGCGTGACTACGCGCGCTTGAACAGTCGGATGCCAGCCGCAGCCTCGAAAGCCGTGCGAATGAGCGTGAGCCTCTCCTGCCTGAACTTCTTGAACGCATGTACCACGCCCCTCTGCCATACGCCGCTTTCGGGCCCGACCGGAATTAGGTGACTCTTCATCACACGCCGAAACTGCTGACGGCCGGAATCGCGATACTCTGCGAGATAACTGCGCGGGAGCTTCATTCCGATCTTGACGTTGTCTCTAGACACAAGGAAGCAGATGTTGCAAAGGCTGTTGTACCCGCGTTTTGGGAAATACTTTCGCAACTGGCCCTGCGGGAATACGTGGTGACGATCCCGTCGATTGGAATTGCTGGCCACGGCTGGCCCGAGCGGGATCGGCTCGCCGTTCTCGAGGTATCGTGGTTTCCGGGAAGCTAGCAGGCAGAAGAACGCACGCGTTCGTGCGGACCTGGATGCGTACTCAGCAGCCTGCAGATCGAGTACGGGATCGAGGAGTTCCTTGAACACGAAGCGCTTCTTCGCTCCCGCGGCCAGCGACACAAACAGCCGTGCGTCCGAAACGATATTTCTGTGATAGCCGCGGCCGGTGTATCGCTGAGCAGCACCGGTGGCCCAAAACCACTTGCGGATTTCCGCGGCCTGATACCCGTTCGGCTGGCCCGGGTGGTGGAAAAAGAATACCGATAGCGTCGCCAGCATGTTGGCCGATGGCAGGTAGGTCTCGTCGTACACGTGACACCGGTGGTGCAAGTAGTCAACCGCCGTCAAGAACGCCTTCTGATATCGGTGCCAGACCTGACGAAATCTCTCCTTTTCTCGCTCGTCTCGTTGCAGTTCACGAGACCATCTCCGAGCCATCACGTCCAATTTTGGTGGGTCCTGGTCCAAGCTCGGCTTCTCCGAGACAAGGTTGAAGCCTATAAGGATTGGGTCGACGCTTCCCAGCGCGAAAACATCGTCGCGAACCTTCTGTCGAAGCTCATGGGCCATCGCCCGGACGTCGAGCGCGCCCATCAGCGCAATTGCGCGGTCCGCGGACGTAATCCGCATACCCTGCGAATTGACCCTAATGAATACTTCGCCAATCTCATCGAGCGTCGCGGATCGTACGATTACGATGGGAAGCGGGTAGGACAGCAGTTTGTCTCTACAATCTCTGATCTTCGACAGAAAGACCGCAGTAGCCGTTGGCATCCTGCGCTTCCAGTCTGGCGCCAGAATGTCTCGAATCGGTACTAGTTCCTTGTCGACAGGCTTCCGATACACCACCCGCGGCGGGTTGTCCTGCCCTTTCTCGGGATTCACGACGAAGCAGAGGCGTCCGAAATCGATTCGCCGGCCCGCGTCGTTGTCTCGGACTTGAGCTTCGAAGGCTTGGTAAATGACTGATAAGCGCTGCTGGCCGTCTATGACGAACCAGATATCCCTGTTCTGGCTACTGAAGGTCGGTAATACATCGGCAGACTGACGCACCAAGTTCGCAGACTTGCGGTCCATCTCCCACAGGAATATCGAGCCGATCGGCATATCACGATACATGCTGTCCAGAAGCTTGGCCGCGCGCCCTGAGTCCCAGACGAAATTGCGCTGTAGCTTCGGGACGGCGAATCGACGCGCCTGGAGATGATTCCGAAGCGTCCGGATGGACCACTTCTCGAGAATTGGGGGCTTCAACTGGGCGCCCCGGCGCGAGCCAGTAATTCGGCGAAGTCGTAGTTTACGCTAGTGACACCGAAGTCCGGCTCACGATGGAACGGCCTCCTCACGTAGTGGAGACGGTGCGAGTCGTCACCAGTGAATTCAACAATGGCGAGGATGAAGTCGTCCGGCTTGTTGAGCGAATAGAGAATTTCATTGCGCGTCACGGTTACCGTCGACGCGCCGGTGACCCTGCCCTTCACTTCGATAAAACGCAGCTTCCCAGTTCCGGGGACGCGACTCTCGATGTCGTAGCCCAACCGTTCAAATTCGCGGTCGGTCGGTTCGAACCCGAGGCTACGCTCGATATCCATGACAACGGCGCGGGCACGCGCTGCGTTCACCTGTGTGTTCACTGGTACGCCGATAGCGACGTCCGCCGGGTCAACCATGGCCCTGATCAGACCGGCCGGGACAACCAAGAGACCCCCCAAGACGACCGGCGGGATCGCGGAGAGCTTCGACTCCATCTGGAGGTCCTCCAGCCGCTTCTCCAGCCTTCCCTGCAGGAGATCGGCGCGCTTACGGGCCTCACCGGAATTGAGCTTGGCATTGGACTTCCCGGCCTGCTCTTGGAGCTTTAGGTCCTCCGCACGATGATCCCAGTACGTGATTTCCTTCGTAAGGCGTTCCTTCACTGCGGCCTGCGTCTTCGCGATGAGCTCCAGCTTGTGACCACGAACTTCCGCCAAGTGCTCAGGCACGACGTTCACAACCGCGTACTCGCGCGCCTTCTGCTCAAGATCACGGCTGATCCACTGGCATTCCGGACGGTCGAGAAGCTCGTTGACACTCGGTTCCCCCTCTGTGAGGGGCCGATAGTCAAGGTACGGAGCGTAATTGACGTGTCGCATCGTGCTGCTCGCGTCCTGTTCAACATAGAGCACGCGTTGGGAAACGACTCTGCGGTGGCCAGCCCGGGTGAGCCCCGCATCCTGGATGACGTGCTCGAGATAGAACAACATCCGAGGCTGCGTCCCGGGATCTCTTTCGTCCACGAGCACCGTGCCACGCCTTAGAAGGTCGCCGTTTCGCTCGACGGTGAGATCGATGACAGCATCCAGGAGCGGATGCCCTGGGCAGACGAACGCCGCCAGGGCCAGCCCCTGCGGCGACACCAATGCCTTGTCGAACGCAATTCGCTCGTACCGCGGCAGGATGGGCTCACCAATGCCGATGAGCCGATCCCTGTTACGAATCGGCGCAGGGACGTGCGTGATCTCGTATCGGCGGGGTTCGCGCTGCTTAACGGTCCCTCCGAGACGCTTGAATGCCTCGTGAAAGAAGGATTCGATGTAATGGGGTTGCAGGCGACGTGCGTCGGCACGCTCCATCTGCTCGCGAATACGATGGACACGACTGGTGTCCATGGCATCCGGCGCGAGCACACGGTCTTCCAGCAAATCCTGAAGGTG
>CAIKAS010000213.1 GCA_903825445.1 uncultured Acidobacteriia bacterium | reverse complement strand
TGCAGAATGGGCAGCACCGCACCATCCGTAACAGGGTCCAGGAATTTGTTAGAGTGCCAGGCTGTAGCCAGCGGACCCGTTTCCGCTTCCCCGTCGCCAACCACGCAGGCAACAATCAGATCTGGGTTATCAAAGGCGGCGCCAAATGCGTGACTAAGGGAGTAGCCTAACTCGCCACCTTCGTGAATCGACCCCGGCGTAGTCGGCGCAACATGGCTCGAAATTCCGCCGGGGAAAGAAAACTGAGTGAAAAGCGTCTTGAGGCCGGCTTCGTCCTGAGTGACGTTCGGGTAGATCTCGGTCCATGTGCCTTCCAGGTAAACGTTGCCAACGATCGCAGGCCCTCCATGACCCGGACCGGCGATATAAAACATGTCGAGGTCGTATTTCCGAATCGCGCGGTTCAGGTGGACATAAATGAAATTCTGCCCCGGTGTCGTGCCCCAGTGACCTACTACGAGTGGTTTCACGTGGGATAGTTTCAACGGCTCTTTCAGCAGCGGATTGTCATAGAGATAAATCTGACCGACCGACAGATAGTTCGCCGCGCGCCAGTAAGAATTCATCTTTCGGAGAAGTTCGGGACCGAGTGGATTTTCTGCGTGGCTCGTCGTTTCGATCATTGCTTGGTTTCCATTGCAGTTCGAATTCCCTGTCATCACAGAGACTGAGCAGTAGCCCCGACGACGGGCATATTGTCCAGGTCGAGGGGCCGTGGCCCGCCTATGTCGACCCGTGCCGGGGCCATCCAGCACAACAACGCGAGTGTTAGCGCGAAAACCACAAGTAGAGCCTTCATCGTTCACTGCCTCCTGAGCCCCTGACGTTGCATTTCGAGCGCCATGGCAAACGCGTCTTGCCGGTCGTTATGCGCTGAGGGCGTGACCACCTGTGGTCATTTGGCCGAGGACGGTCAAGCAAGGTCAAGTCAGGCGTTTGTGGCGCATTGTGCTGGTTCGGCCCATTCCGTGCCTAAGTCAAACAGCGAACAACCGCATTTATGACAATTCAAAGAATTCTCGTTCCCGTTGTATTCATGGACACCTCCAGGCACGTTTTGCAACAGGCGGCATGGCTTGCGAAGCGCCTGGGAGCGGAAGTGATCCTTTTGCATGTAGTCGCGCCCCACAGCTATCCCGCCGGTATGTTGACCGGCGGACGCGAGATCGTCGCGGAGGATCTGCATGCAAGCATCAGAGAGCGCGCTCGGGCGGATCTTGATCGTGCACAATACCCGGAATTTGACGGTACTGTCGTGACACGGGTACTGCTCAGAGGCGATCCAGCCGACGAAATAGTAAAGGCCGCGCGTGAGCTGAATGTCGGTCTCATAATGATGTCGACCCATGGACATGGGCCTGCTTATCGCTTCCTGCTTGGTTCAGTGACGGCGAAGGTGCTGCATGAAGTCGAATGCCCGGTTTGGACCGGTGTTCGTCTGGAAGACCCCCTATCGCCGGAATTTTCCATTCGCCGCGTCCTGTGCTCCGTGGATCTTGCCGCTCATTGCGGTCATACAGTGACTATTGCCGCGCCGATGGCTGCGGCAATGAACGCGGCATTGACACTTGTCCACGTCACTGTTGGCATGGAATTTTATGGCCCCGGCGGATATCGGGTTGATGCTGTGTGGCAAAAAGAGATTCTCGACTTTGCATCCAAAGAGATCGCGAGTCTGCAGAGGAACCTTGGCACTGATTTTGAAGTCATCCTTGAAAGTGGCGATGTCTCGCAGCGGCTGAACCACGCGGCGGAGCGGACAAACGCCGATGTCCTGGTCATCGGACATATTCCCGGGCGCAGCCATTTGGGGGACAACGGCAACGGCTACGGCATCATTCGCGGATCGCGCATCCCCGTGCTCAGTGTGTGAATCAGTACATCATTTGTGAAGCCCGAACGACGCCAGTTTCGCAGTCGTGGACCTATACTCGGTGTGCAGAATGCTCCGAATTCCCAGACCTTCCGCGATCTGGACAAACATCGGCGTATTGTCGAGATAGAGAACGTGCCGGGTCGGCGCCATGGCGAGGTCGAGCGCGAGCCTGAAGATGGCCGCATCGGGCTTGCGGAGATGAACGAAGCAGGAAGATACAAAGGCATCCGCAAGCCGATTCAGCCGGAACTGGCGAATCCGATGCGCGTTGACCTCGCGTGACTCGTTACTCACGACCACTATCTTCAGTCCGTGCCGTGCTTTGAGCTGAGCAATCAACTCAATCATTTCGGGGTAAGGCTGCGACTGCGCCAGCATGAAGCTGCGGAATTGAGCCCTCGTAAACGGCCGTTTTTGGAAGAAAACTACCAAGTGAAGATATTCGTCAAAAGTCAGCGTTCCTTCTTCGTGGCATTCGAACGTCAGACGATGCCGGTCTTCCATTTCAGTCCACTTGAGACCGAAATGTCTGGCGGCCCGTTTGCGGGCAAGGTGGTCCCAGCCGTTGGTGAGCAGAACGCCGCCGACATCGAGAAACAAGGTCGTAACCGGCACCTTAGCTGTCATCTAAGGCGTCTTCCTGCCCAGCCGCTTGCCGATCGATTTCAACTCGCGCAGGCGCTCGGGAGTGGGTTTTGGGTAGGCCATCTTTAGTCCGCTGAGCGCATCGAGAACAACCTCCGACACGATCAATCTGGCGTCGTCTTTGTTGTCGGCGGGAACTATATGCCAGGGCGCATGATGAGTGCTGGTGGCGTGCAGACAGTCTTCATAAGCCGCCATATATTCCTTCCAGTAGCCCCGTTCGTGAAGGTCCGCAGCACTGAATTTCCAGTTCTTGTCCGGCTCGTCAATGCGTGCGAGAAAGCGTCTTCGCTGCTCATCCTTCGACAAGTGAAGGAAGATCTTGACGATACGGGTGCCATTTCGATCAAGGTGCGCTTCCAGATTCCGGATGGAGCGATATCTATCCTTCCAGATGGATTTCTCGTCGCGCAACTCAGCCGGGAGCCCCTGGCTTCGCAGAATCCCGGGATGCACGCGAACAACGAGCACCTCTTCATAATAAGACCGGTTGAAGATGCCGATTTTCCCGCGTTCGGGAAGCCGGCACGTAGTTCGCCACAGAAAATCGTGCTCCAGTTCTTCCGCGCTCGGCTGCTTGAAACTGAACACCTCGCACCCCTGAGGGTTGACGCCGGACATGATGTGCCTGATTGCGCCGTCTTTGCCAGCCGCGTCCATTGCCTGGAAAATCAGCAGCAAGGAATATCGGTTGCTCGCGTAGTGCAGTTGTTGCAGCGAACTTAGCTCTGACACATGTTTTTCCAGAAGCTCCCGGTAAGCATCCTTAGACTTGCAAACGGCCTTCACCTGAGTCGGCCATTCGGTGAGCTTGACCTTCTTACCTGGCCGCACTCGGAAGTCCCTGGAGTTAATTATCATTTTTGACCTCGATGTTTATCTGCCGCGGAATGCCCTCTGGCGTCGGGATTCCGCGTCCGGGCCAGAAGTATCGCGCTGGAATGAGCTACAACTTTGTAAGGAGCAGAATCGTCGCAAAGCGTCTCTTCACCTGCGGTGGGCAGGCCCTGTTCCGCTGGCAGAGAAGTATCAGCCGCAAGGTACCAACCGCAGCCGGCCAGAAGTCGCGGCGGATGAAAGTCGATCTCCGCCGAATCCGCGTTGAACATCAGATAGAGCCCGTTCTGTCCGCCTTCATCAATTCGGCAGGCGAAGGTGCGGCATTTTGGATCGGCCCAATTGGGCAGTCCTCCATCCGGAGCAAACCAGTGGATCTCTTCGTCCGTGTAGAACGCTTCCCGGCTTAAGACGGGATGTGCCCGACGGAACGCAATCATACTGCTGGTGAAGCGAAAGATGTCGCGGTGCCGCTCCAGGTAAGTCCAGTCGTACCAACTCGTTTCGTTATCCTGGCACCAGGCGTTATTGTTGCCGCGCTGCGTGCGGCGAAATTCATCCCCGCCAAGCAGCATCGGCACTCCGCGCGAAATCAGGAGCGTCAGGATGAAGTTCCTGATCTGCCTTTCCCGAAGGTTCTCTATCGCAGCGTCTGTCGTCTCGCCTTCAACGCCGTAATTTCGGCTGTAGCTAAAGTCGGTACCATCGTGGTTATTCTCTCCGTTGGCTTCATTTCTTTTCTCGCTGTAACTGACCAGATCGTTCAGCGTAAAGCCGTCGTGACATGTGACGAAATTGATACTGCCGCCGGGGCCTTTACCGGACCGCGTATAGATATCCGCGCTGCCGGAGATTCGGCTGACGAACAAACTGAGCATACCGTCGTCGCCGCGCCAGAAGCGGCGAACTTCGTCGCGGAACCGCCCGTTCCACTCCGCCCAGCGTCGTTCGGAGAAGCTGCCTACCTGGTAGGCGCCAGCGGCGTCCCATGCCTCGGCGATAAGCTTCACATCTCTGAGAATGGGGTCTTCGGCGATACGTTCGAGCAGCGGAGCATTGGCCAGCAGCCTGCCCGTTTCGTCCCGGCCCAACACGGACGCGAGATCGAAACGAAAGCCATCGACGTGCATTTCAACCACCCAGAAGAGGAGCGCAGCCAGAATGTGCTCCCGCACCACAGGGTGATTGGCGTTGATAGTGTTACCTGTTCCTGTGAAGTCCTTGTAGTGCCGTTTGTCTTCCTCCAGAGTGTAGAAGATCGAATTATCGATTCCTCGAAAACTAAGTGTCGGCCCGCGTTCGTCTCCTTCGGCTGTGTGATTGAACACCACGTCCAGGATTACCTCAATTCCGGCGGCATGGAGTGCCCGGACCATTTCCTTAAACTCCACCTTCTGCCGGCCCGCTTCGCCCGAACTGCTGTAAGACCCTTTGGGCGCAAAGAATGTTACCGGATCATAGCCCCAATAGTTTCTGAGCGCCTGGCTGGTTTGTGGATCCCTGTGCGTTACTGATGTCTCATTGAATTCCTGCACCGGCATCAGTTCCACTGCCGTCACGCCAAGACTACGGAAATACGGAATCTTATCTATCACGCCCCGGTACGTTCCCGGGCGCTCTGCCCCGGAATTGGGGTGAATGGTCAGGCCCCGAACGTGCGTTTCATAGATGACCGTTTCCTGCCACAGATGCCTCGGAGACTGGGTTCCCTTCCAGTCGAAAAAGTCGGGGGCGAAGACGGATTTCGGCATTGAGCCGGAATTATTGACCTGCGAAATACACAGATCCTGGTCAGGCGCCGATGGGTCATACCCTCGCGCCGAGGCAAAATCCCACGGCGGCCTCTGCGAGATCGCCGTCGCGCGGGGATCAAGCAAAAGCCTGTGGACATTGAATCGATGTCCCTCGGCTGGCTCGTAAGGGCCATCCATTCGGTAGCCATAGAGTTGACCGGGGCGGATCCCCTTCACCCAGATGTGCCAAACATCTCCAGTACGGTTATGCGCTGGATCCAGATCGAAAGTACGCACTGGCAGTGCGTCTTCGGCGTGCGCGAATAACTCGAGTCGAACGCGGCTGGCGTAGCGGCTGAAAATGGCAAAGTTGACGCCTTCCGCGGTTTGCAGTGTCCCCAAAGGCAGGGGACAACCTGCATTTACTTCGACCTCCGACCGAGAGCCCTGCGTCTTCATCGCTGCCACAGAATTCGGTCTGCTTCAAGCGGGACCGCGACACCGGCATAGCCCGGCATTAGGCGCGGCGTATAGTCGGATGCAGGACGCGTGGCCGGCACTGCGGTTCTGTAAGAGTAGCTTCCGTCCGCCCCGCCAGGTCCGGGAACCCGCTGCATCTCGTGCCGCACCGCGCTGTCTCCATCCGCGCCATCGACGTACAACTCCACACGCATCATGTTTGGGTCCAGGTCGCCGAGATGCACCTGAACCTGAAACACGTGCTGCTTCGGATCGCTGTCAACTATCACTTCGCCGAAACTCACAACTGGCCAGCCGCGGGCCAGTGCGCGCTGCCAGTCCGCAATCTGTTTTCCGACTTTGCCCTTTTCCGCCGCGCGCGCCGACCAGGCGGCGGCACCAGGCAAATAATGCTGTTCGGTATATTCGCGCACGGCACGCTCGGCGGAGAACTGCGGCGTCAGCCGCGCCATGCTCTCACGCATGCGCGCAACCCATCGGGCGGGAATACCATTCTCATCACGCTCATAGAACTCCGGAACAACTTCTCGCTCCAGGATGTCATACAAAGCATCGGCCTCGGCGGCATCACATGCCGGATCGTCGCCGTGTTCCTGGCCGTCCCCTAACGCCCATCCCACTTCGGGCGAATAGGCCTCCGCCCACCAGCCATCCAGTTCGGAGAGATTGATGCCTCCGTTCACCAGCACCTTCATGCCGCTTGTTCCGCAGGCCTCCCACGGTCTGCGCGGCGTATTGATCCAGACATCCACACCCTGCACCAGCTGTTCGGTCAAAAGCATGTCGTAATCGCTGAGGAAGATCATATGCGAACGCTCCTCCGGCTGGCGGATGAATTGTATCCACTCCCGAACGAGAGCCCTGCCGGCTTCGTCCGCCGGATGCGCTTTGCCCGCGATAATGAGCTGAACCGGACGCTGCGTGTTACTGAGCAGGCGAAGCAGCCGCGCCGGATCATGCAACAGCAGATTTGGTCTCTTGTAGGTCGCGAAACGGCGGGCGAAACCCAATGTAAGGGCATTCGGGTCGAAAAGAGATTTCGCAACTTCCACGTCCGCGGATGCCGCGCCGGCTACGGCTAATTCCAGTGCTAATCGCTCGCGGGCATACTCTACCAGTGTCTGCCTCGCGACGGTCCGAAATTTCCAGAGACTCGCGTCTTCCACCTTGCGAATATCTTCCCCCAGAGATCCTGCCGCGCCCAGCCAGCGGTCTTTGCCGCAGCTGGTCGTCCAGAGTTCGTCGGCGCCAGCCGAATCCCAGGTGGGCACATGGACTCCGTTAGTCACATGGGAAACCGGAACCTCATCCTCCGGCCAGCGGGGAAACAACGGCTGAAAAAGCCGCCGACTGACTTGCCCATGCAGCTGGCTCACTCCGTTCACTGCGCCGCTGCCATGGATGGCCAGGTAAGCCATGTTGAAATCTTCTGAGGAATCGTCGGGATTTTGGCGGCCAAGCGCCATGAATTCCCGGAGCGTGATTCCGAGTTTGCTCTGTGCGTACGCCCCCATGAATTGGCCGATGAGTGCCGGGCTATATCGGTCGAAACCAGCCGCCACTGCCGTATGCGTAGTGAACAAATTCCCCACTCGCGTCGCAGCCAGTGCGGCGTCGAAGAGTTGTCCGGTATCCTCCATGAAGCTGCGGGCGCGTTCCAGCACCGCGAAGGCGGCATGCCCTTCATTCAGGTGACAAATCTCGGGTTGCAGGCCCAGAGCGCGAAGCAATCGCCATCCGCCGAGTCCCAGGAGCATCTCCTGCTTGAGACGCAACTCGGATCCACCGCCGTATAACTCGCTTGTGATTCCCCGATGCGCCGGAAAATTAGCCGCGTCGTTGCTATCCATCAGATACAGCTTTACGCGGCCAACCTGAACCTGCCAGACGCGCAGCCAGACAGAGAATCCCGGCAACGCGATTTCCAGCCGCAGCCATTCCCCATTGGTCTGGCGATACGGCGTGATCGGCAACTGCCCAGGATCGTTGTAGGGGTAGAGCGCCTGTTGGTTTCCATCGTGGTCGATCACCTGACGAAAATAGCCTTGTTGATAAAGCAGCCCAATGCCGACCACCGGAACACCCAGATCGCTGGCAGCCTTCAATTGATCGCCGGCAACATTGCCCAGCCCGCCCGAGTAAATGGGCAGAGCCTCGCTCAACATGAATTCCATACTGAAGTACGCCGCACACGTGAGCGGCGCCGATGGGTGACTCCTTCCGAACCACGTCGGCGCTTTCGCGGCCTGCCTGCTTTCCTCGGACAGGCCATCGACATGTTTGCGAAAGGCCGGGTCGGACAGCATTTGGGCGATACGGTCTCGCGATACGGTCTGAAGGACGACCCATGGATTATGGGTACGCTCCCATAATTCCGGATCGAGTTGGCGCCACATCTCGTCGGTGGAATGATTCCAGGACCAGCGCATGTCCAGAGCCAGCGCCGCCAGCGAATCGAAGCCATCGATCTCCGTCGGCAGGTTGTTGTAAATGGCGTGTTTTGTCATTCCGGCTCCCTGTTCTCCAGGCTTGCGATCTTCGCCAATCGGCGACGGTGGCGCTCGGCGCCGGAAAATCGCGACTGGAGAAAGATTTCGACCAGTTGCCAGGCGAACGCATTGTCAACCACACGGCCTCCGAGGCAAATCACGTTCATATCGTCGTCTTCGACGCCTTGCCTGGCGGAAAATTCTTCATGGATGAGGCAGGCGCGAACGCGGGCTATTTTATTGGCCGCGATGCACGCTCCCACTCCGCTTCCGCAGACGGCTACGCCGCGTTCCACCACACCGTGTGCCACGGCCCGGGCAAGGGGAACAATGAAATCCGGATAATCGTCCTCCGGCGCTAAATGACGATCGCCAAAATCGACAACGTCATGCCCGGCATCTCCCAGCATCCGCAGCAGGTATGCTTTCGCCTCGAATCCTCCGTGATCCGCGGCAATTCCGACGCGTCCCATAAAGCAACGCTACCAGACGAAGCACCGGGGTCCGCCACCGGTCTGGCTGATCCGTCCGGCCACCAAAGGGCCATCGCGCATGGGACTCAGGTTGGGATGTTCGACACCTGGCATCTGCAGTTCGCTGCCCTCAAGCTCTTCGATCTCCGATGCGCCGTACGTACTCATGATGTCGCCGGCAGAGCGGATTTTCTCCTCCGAGCCCGTCGCGAAGACCAGTGCACCTCCTCGCCGAAGCCCGTCGACATAGAATTGCGCTTCGGATGGTTTGGCGCCAATTCGGGTCAGCTCACGGCTCATCTGCACTTCAAAGTCGATGCGCGGGAAACTCATCACTCCGGTGACCTCAAACGTAAGGGGTTCTTTGATGGCTTGAACCTCCTGCCGGGGGAAGCCCAGCTCCTCAATCTCGCGGACCACGTCGTCCACCAATCCGGAATTCTCAAACAGTCCAACTACAGTCTGTGGCATATCACGATCTCCATTCCATGGAGATCCGGGCAACTGAAGGGCCATTGTGAAGATCCGCGCCGTTCCGCGCGCTATGTCATTCGGAGCATGGAAATCTTTTCGCCGGTCAGGCAAAGTGACGCCATGTGGACAGCGAGATCGGATTTAGAGATCGCCGCGGGAAATCCCTAACTTCGTCATCATGGCGTTCAGTGTCGTACGGGGAACACCCAGACGTGTGGCTGTGGCACTCACAACGCCTCCCGTCTCCCGGAAGACGCGTAGAATGTAGTCCCGCTCCACTTCTTCGAGCGTGGCTCCACCACTCGTTTCCGTTGCGGCCACCAGCTCGTTTACGGGAGCACGGAGCATAGACCCGTTGGAAAGTATGACTGATCTCTCAATGAAATTCTCGAGCTCACGGACGTTCCCGGGCCACTGCCACTTGACTAGTGCCTTCATCGTCTCGGTAGGGATCGTTTCGATGGTTCGGTTCATCTTCTCGGCGTACTTCTTCGTGAAGTGCCGCGCCAGTACGGGTATGTCCTCGGGATGATCACGCAGCGGAGGAGTGGTAATGGGGAAAACCTTGAGCCGGTAATAAAGATCGCTGCGGAACAGCTTGTCGCCCATCATCTGCGTCAAATTCCGGTTTGTCGCAGCCACAAGGCGTACGTCGATCGGAATCGTCCTTGTGCCACCCAGTCTCTCGAAAGATTTCTCCTGTAGCGCCCTCAGCAACTTAGGTTGCAGGTCGAGAGGAATGTCCCCAACTTCGTCCAGAAAAAGCGTGCCCCGGTGCGCCATCTCGAAGCGCCCGATTTTTTGCGAAAGAGCGCCCGTAAAAGCTCCCCGCTCATATCCGAACAATTCGCTTTCGAGCAGCCCTGTTGGAATGGCGGCGCAGTTCAGGCTGATGAAAGGAAGATTCCGACGCGGGCTGATGCGATGGATGGCACGCGCAATCAGTTCTTTCCCCGTACCCGTTTCTCCCAAAACCAGCACCGTCGCATCGGTTGGCGCGACTACTTCCACCTGCGACATCACCCGCTTCATCACCGAGCTCTCGCCGACGATTTCCTCGAAGTTATGCTTGATCTCGATAACCTGGTCGTCGAGACGTTCCGTGCGGTCGCGCTCCCGCAGATCCGTCACGAATGTAATCCATCGGAAGGGCGATAACTTCAGCACGGCCGTAGCCACCAGAACAGGAACGCGCGTGCCGTCTTTTCGGATCAGTTCCTTCTCGAATGGAGTGCATGCGCCAAACCGAAGGCCTTCTTCGTGGGCAAGTTCGTCCAGCCCCTGATATTCCTGCGGTGTCAGGCTCGGCCAATGCAATATTCCTGTCTGAAGCTCCTGCCGGGTGTATCCCACCAGATCCAGAAATGCATCGTTGGCTTCGGGGGTACAGTCATATTCGCCGGAAATGATTCCGACGATCGCCGACTGCACGGGAGCCGGACGAACGCGCGCCCGACTGCGGCGCAGCTTCTCGTCTCTTTCGTGCCGCTCGCTGAAATCGCGTACAACCCGGGCAAAGCCCTGCAGGTCTCCATGTTCATCCTTCAGCGCCAGCGTGATAACGTTCGCCCAGAACTGCGATCCATCTTTTTTCCGGCTCCAGGCTTCGGCACCGAAGTGGCCTTCAGAATCGGCGCGTCTCAAAGCCTCCCGCATGGTTCCAGTCGAGTCGCCGTCGGGATCCAGATTCGAGGCGCTTTGTCCGATCGCTTCAGAGCTTCGATAGCCGTAAATACGCTCGGCTCCCGCGTACCACGCGACTACCTTTCCATCAACATCCATCAGGAACAGCGCGTAATCCTGCACCCAGGTCGGAACGGTCCGTGTCGGGGCGTCTTTCCGCGTTGCCGATTCACGGGGCTCGGTGCCATCGGCCTCGTCCTGCAGTTCCTGCAGAACGACTACATGCCTGACCGGCAGAACGTCCATCCTGACGGAATAGGCAACCTCTCTGGTCTTTCCATCCGGATGAAGGAGGGGCACTGTGCCCTCCTGCTTTCCGTCTTTCAGTGGACCACCCAATCGCTCTGGAATCACGGGCGGAGAACCCGGTCCGGTAAATTCACCCAGGGTGCGACCGATGATCTGGTCCCTCCGCAGCCCCAGCAGCTTGCCCGCTCCAATACTCGCATCGCGGTAACGCAGATTATCGTCGGTAATTAAAACGGGTGTACCAGGATGGAATACGATCGCGCGGAATAACAGTTCGAGTTCTCTCGGACCGTGCTCTTTGAGCCAATGGTTGGCTTCCAACTGAGAGGCGGTGGAGTTCATAACGCGTTTCTCCTTAGCCCCGTCGAATCGTGGAGGCCGGCGGAGTGGAGAACCGAGTAATTCGGTCTTCAGCCAGAAGGAGCCAGGAAAAGGCGGTGAAGCCTTATAGTAGCACCGAAATGACGAATGGCGGACACTGATTTGCTAAATGTGACTAAATACCTGTAGAATCTGCGACGAAATGCCGTCATCAGGTACGTCGTCACCGGAATTCTGGTTTCGATTTGGGCACAATTATGGCGCGGGACAAGTTGCATTGGTCCGCTCACTGGCGTATGCGATTCAACGCGCTGACCGCGGCGGGTCAGGTGACCGCATATAGTTATTGTTCCCGCCCATGACAATCGCGCGCCAAGCCGAGCCTCTCCTTTGCCTGCACATCATGACGATTTGATGCATGATCGCTCTAACTCATGGCTATCGAAAGAGCTCACTCCATGAGAGCCTGCGCTCGTGGCTGAATGGGAGAGACAAATCAACTCCGACGCGGAGGTGGTCTTTCAAGTGCCTCTCCTTGTGACGAGGTGAATTGAATGCGTGTTTTTACAGTATTGATGTTGGCTGTCGCTGCCGGAATCGGCTTTACCACTGTTACTCCGCGAGCGCAGGCCCAGGTGAATGTCTCCATCGGAATCGCTCCGGAGTGTCCCTACGGCTATTACGACACGGCTCCTTATGGCTGCGCGCCTACCGGCTATTACGGTCCGGAATGGTTTAACGGCGATGGTTTCATTGGCGCAGGTCCCTGGTTTCACGGTGCGGAAGATTTTCAGGGCAATGTGAATAACCGACTCCATCCTGATAACGGATACAAAGGCCCGGCGCCGGCTCGCGGTGAAAAGGCTGAACCGGCAAAGAAGGTCGATAGCGCCCACTTCCAGGGCAACGAAGCCAGGGATGGACGTGGTCACGTAACAGGCGGCAAACGGTAATTGTTCCCCGCTGTTGACGCATGAGCGTCCGTTCTCCCGAAGCATTGCGCCACGCGATGCCGGGGCCTTATACATACATTTTTAACCTGCTTTTTGGCGGATCT
>CAIKAS010000212.1 GCA_903825445.1 uncultured Acidobacteriia bacterium | reverse complement strand
GCCTCGGCGAAGTCCGGCTTGATCCGGACTGCGGCTTCGAAGGCTTCGATGGCATCCACCTGCTGTCCGGGGACGTTCACAAGAGTTCTCCCGAGAAAATACCAGGCGGAGTAGTTTTGCGGGTCCTCGTCGATGGCGTGGCGGAAAAGTGTCTCAGTATCTCGCCAATAAGCGATCTGGCGGGAGGTGAGAACCGCACATCCAAGCAGGGCGGCGCAGGCAATAACAGCGACCGGGCGTCGAAATGCGGCCCTGGAAACCAGTTGCGAATCGGCCCAGCCGACCAAAGCCAGCAACAGACCCACCATCGGCACATACATGTATCGATCTGCGCGCGCCTGCTCGCCCACCTGGAGCAGCCCTATGACGGGCGTCAGCGTGACCAGAAACCAAAACCAACCCACCGTCAGCCATGGGCGCAGGCGCGCCTGCAGCAGAGCCGTTGTTGAAACGGCAATCAGCGCCGCACCTGCGGTGAGCACCTCCCACAACGGGAAAGCGGCGGGCCATGGATAAAACACACTGAGTTTCATCGGCCAAAGGGTCTTGCCGATGTAAATCCACGGAGTAATCAGGGCATTTTCCACACGCAAGAGCAGGCCGTACGTATCGAGTGACTGTACGGCTCCTGTTGACCGCTGAGCGAGCCAGGTGGCCCACGCAGCCAGCAGTGACAGGGCGAAAAAAGGAATCTTTTCTGACAACGCCTCGCTTGAAAAGCACTCGCGGAGCGTGGCACGGCGGCGCAGCGGCCAAAGGTCGAGCACCACCAGCAGGGCCGGTAAGGTCACGATCATGGGTTTTGACATCAGCCCCAGACCAAAGAGCGTCAGCGCAAGGCCATAACGGCGGCGCGAGGGTCGCTCAGTCCATTTCACCCAGGCCCATAATGCCGCAAACCAAAAAAACGCGCAGAGTACGTCTTTGCGTTCTGACACCCACGCCACGGATTCCACGTGGAGCGGATGCAGGGCGAACCAGAACGCGGCAAACGCAGCGGTCCATTTTGCCACCGCGCCCTCGCCCGCATCCTTCGATCCACTGCGACTGCAACTGCGCAGGAAACAGTACAACAACACGGACGCGCCAGCGTGAATCAGCACATTGACGGCGTGGTGCAGGGCCGAATTGAGTCCAAATAGCCGGTAATCGACCATATGCGACAGACGCGTCAGGGGAAACCAGTTATCGGGATGAAACGAAAACAGCAGCCATTTGAGAGTCTGGAGCGTGATTCCGCCTCTCAAATAGGGGTTCTCCGTGACATAGGCCGTGTCATCGAAGTTGAGGAACGCACATTGCAGGACGCCGGACCACACGATCGCGATGACCGCAAAAAGAGCGGCGCAAATCAGCCCGTCTGAAAACGGACGCAGCCCCATCGTGGTGGCTGGCGTCTTCGTAATTACGGCTCTGCCGTCCGGCGGAAGATGGCTTTCGGGCATGGACACTGGCAACTAAATTGTACGCGGCACGGCCGTTTACCTGCGCCGATAAACGGTTAGATAAGCGGGAGACGCAGGTTGGTGGGAGGCCGCTTCCGAACCCCAAATGTATCGGGTGGGTTCACCATGCACGAGGTCAACGGCGCCAACCACATCGTAGTGCCGGGGGACATAGTCGGCAAACCAGTAGAAGATTGTCTGGGCGGAACCCGGCCGCTGCAGCCAGGAGGCGGGGACTCCCACGTAGACGATATATTCCGGTCGGGAGCGGAGAATTTCGTCGATCATCTCGTCCTGTGACGGGGCAGCGTACTGATGGGTCTCCATCAGACCATACGTAAACAAATACCCGGTTGCAGGCTGCCGGTCGGAGTAGAAGTAGATCTCGGCTTCCGAACCGAGGACGGCTACGCGCGCCTGTGGCTCAGAGTGAAGGCGGATATATTCGCCCACCTGTTCGGCCTCTGGAAATGGGTTAAGTCCGTATGTGTTACGCGAGAACTCCAAAGGAGTCATGGAGAACAAGTAGTCACGCTGCTCGTATACGGAATAGAGACATGCGAAGCCAAACATTACGACCAGTGCCACATCGGCGAATGAGTTTCCCGAAGTGCTTTTGCCGGGGACGGAGGCGCCCTGCCCCAGTGCGGCCGCCCATGCCCCGCAAGCCAGCGCGAGGGCCGGGAACATCATGATGAAGTAGTGCGGATTGAAAACACCACCGGCACAGACGGCCAGAAAGGAGAAGGCCAGCAGCGCGCCGGTTAAGAATCCTCCCCGGCGAGTAGCGGGATTCCAGCAGGTCGTCGCGATCCCCAGAAGAGCGAGCATCCAGAGGAAGATGTTCGGACCAACCACTCGGGGGAAGTTTAGCTGGAAATACTGAATCTGGGTCGATAAAGAGAGCTGACCGGCATAGGCGCGGGCCAGGGTTACCGTCCAGAACCAGAATCGTCCGAATACTCCAGCCTTCCATAAGAGCAGGCAGAGCGAAGCATAAGGAAGCAGGACGCCGCCGAAAAACAGGGCGATCACGCGAAGTCCCTCGGTTGCGGTGGTGCGTCTATCTCGCCATCGCCAGATCAGCCAGACCGCCCCAAAAAAGGCAAAGGCAATTCCGGGTTGTTTCATCAGAAACGCCATGCCAAACACCACGCCGGCTACAAATACCCGGCCTGCCCGGAAATCCGATCGCCACAATAACAGCACGGCCAGACTGGCAAAGAACGCAACAAAATGGGTCGAATGAGCGATGGTGCCAAATACATTTTGGCTAAAGGTCAGGACGCCGTACGCGCCTCCGGCCACATTTCCGCCTGCTGTCCCGAACAAATCCTTACCAAGCCTGGCGATCAGAAAAATGGTGGCGATGTTCAGCAGAAGCAACCCCAGGCGAACGGCAGTGGCTGTCTGTCCGAACAGCGCCAGAATGACCGCGTACGCAGCGTCCGTGCCCGGCAGTTTCATGTTATACGCGAGTTGCCAGGGGGCGTGCCCTGAAAGGACGGTTTGCGCCATGGTGGCATGCTCACCTTCGTCCCGCTCAAAAGGCGCGGCGAGGAGCCTGATACGCACTGTGATGCTCACCAGAAGAACGAGCATGAGAACAGCGGCGGACAGAACTACGGCTTTCCGGTTGTCGCCGCGCCCGGCATTTCCTGACGATGTCACAGGGACGGTCATTCGGTCTTGGGATATTATGCCAGCCGCAGCATCTTGTCATGCAATTTTCGAGGCTAAACGAAGGGAAGAAGGCACCTTCGAGGCGGCTACTCCCACAATAGAAAACAGCATTTTCACAGTCGATCTGATAACCTGTAACGAGTGTGTTCGTGCAAATGAGTACAATTTCGAGGCAATGGCGGCGAATATTTTTGGCCGGTGCAATCGTCGGAAGCATCTGCCTTTTCGGCTGCGGCAAGAGCACCCCGGCCCTTTACGCGACATTGACTCTCAAGAGCGATGGCAGCCATTTCGCGGGAACTGTAGTACGGCGAGAACCCAACTCGATTACGGTCACCAGTCCTGCGGGCGACACCCATACTTTCCTGTACAGCGAACTCGCGGACATCAAATACGGGGTTCCGGATACCGCTCCAGCGAATAACGCGCCAACTGCGGACACGTCGTCGACGAAATATGGAACTGCCGCATTGGGTGCTGCGGGGTCGCCGAAGGCCATGACGCAGATTCCGGCCGAAGGATACGTGTTTCCAGAGGGAACGGTGTTCCCTGTCAGAACTCGCAGCTTTCTAGATTCCTGCTGCATTCCGGCACAAGGGATAGAACTGGGTGGCATTGACGCGGATATGAAGAACGCTGCCGGGAAAGTCATTATCCCCGAAGGCGCCAACGTCACTATGATCCTGATCGCCGAAGAGATAGTGGATGGCAGGTTGGTCATGACTTTTGAACTCGGCACAGCGGATTTTGGCGGTCTCCATTACCTGTTGGCGGCCACTAAGGGCGGTTTGACGCCAGGCGTTAGAGCCACGCTCACGGGCGCTAAGGACGGCAGCCAGGAGGCAAAGGCAAGCGGGACTTCAGTCCATCTGTCCAGCCGCAGTCTTATGAATTACAAAGCAGTCACACCGGTTGTATTGAGGCCTTCCCAGTAGCGCCACGAATTTCCCCGCCCCACCAGTCTCCGGCCCAACGGGTTTGGAATATATGAATGTCGTCCTGGCTGCAAAGTATCTGGCGTGGTCCGCGGCGGGCCTGATCGCATTGTTGCGACCTGAAACCGGCGAACGTCTCTTCAGCAGTGGAGAAAAATTGTACCGGCGACTGGCTCGCCGCCCTGTGACAGCCTGGCTGACGATTGGTCTTCTGGTGCTGCTCGGCAGGGGCGCGCTGTTACCGTTCTGGAGTCCGCCAAAGCCGGCCATATACGACGAGTTCGCGTACATCCTCCAGGCCGACACTTTCGCCCACGGTCGACTTACCAACCCAACACATCAGCTATGGCAGTTTTTCGAAAGCCCGTACATCCTGCAGCATCCCACTTACGCGGCTAAGTATCCGCCGGGTCAAGCGGTTGCGCTCGCGGCAGGTCAGGCGATATTTGGCGATCCGTGGTTTGGAGCGTGGCTTAGGCTGCGGGGTCATGGCAGCGGCATTGACCTGGGCGCTGCAGGGCTGGCTGCCACCGGCATGGGCGCTCTTCGGCGGTGTGCTCACATTACCTCTGGCAATTGTGAGCTACTGGATGAACGGTTATTGGGGCGGTGCGGTCGCAGCGCTGGGAGGGGCACTCGTGCTCGGCGGATACGCCCGCATTCTCAGGCGGCAGCAGCTCTGGTATTCGCTGGCAGTGGGGGCCGGGATCGCGATACTTGCGAACACAAGGCCGTATAAAGGACTTGTGTTTTGCATTCCGCTCGCTAACGGCCTTTTCCTGTTTTGGCCTGCCTCTCACGGGGTGCGGGCGCGTACGCTGGCACTGGCTCTGGTTGCCGCCGTGCTGATTCCCGCATTTGTGATCACCGGCTATTACAACCAGGCGGTCACCGGCAGCGCCTTCCAGTTGCCGTTCACGGAATACGCCCGCCAGTACGCGCGCATTCCGATATTTAATTTCCAGTCCCTGCAGCCCGCAAAGGAAGACCGGACCAGCGTGATGATCGACTTGCATCAACATTGGGAGGTGAAGCAGTGGGAGGCGGCGCGAACCTTGGAACTCATTCCGCTACGCCTGAAAGACTGGAAGGAAACCGGGTCCACCATCTTCGGCAGCCCGGTGACAGGCTTGCTCGTACTTGGCTTTCTCGGTCATTTGTGGCGGGATCGACGTATTCGGATGGCGCTTTGGTGTGTCGCGGCAACCCTGGCAGGTTCCCTGATTGAAGTCCGCTACTATCAGAACTACGCGGCCCCGGCGGTGGCTGCGTTATTCATTCTGCTGATCCAGGCGTTGCGACACCTGCGGCAATGGAAGCCGGGTGGCCGGCCCGCGGGACGATTCCTTTCGCGTGTTCTGCCTCTGCTGCTGGCTGGCGCTGCGCTCGGAGCTCAGGGATACGCGTTGTTACGCCAGGAACCTGTCCCGCAACCGGTGAATGCCTATCGCGACACTGTCTCCGGGAAATTGCTCGATGACGATCCAGGTTCCAGGCACGTAATCCTCGTGAGATACACCGGCCACCAGAGTCCACATGAAGAATGGGTTTACAACGGCGCGGATATCGATGCCCAGGATGTGATCTGGGCGCACGATCTGGGGTCGTCGGAAAACGAGAAACTAATCGGGTATTACAAGGACAGAAAAGTGTGGCTGCTGCAGCCCGATATCGACCCAACCGGACTCACACCATATCGTTGAGCGGTTTGGAAGTGCAGCGCCAGCGCGGCGGCTCTGTTAAATGAATGGCGGTGAGGGTGAGATTCGAACTCACGGAACCCGTGAAGGTTCAACGGTTTTCGAGACCGCCGCATTCGACCACTCTGCCACCTCACCGCGTGTCTGGAACCTGACTTGCGTCGAAACAAATCCGACCAAACTATAGTCCAATATAGCATCCCAGCCAGTGTTCAAACGGTTGAAAAGCACGTGATAACCTGATGCAGGCGTGGCGGACCAGGGAAGAAGCCCGGCGTCCGCATTCCACAAAAACCTCCCGCGTGACGCACGGTATGTCCGTCACGCGCCAAAGCGCGCCCTGGACGGCGCAGAAGGAAACTGAATTTCTCATGAGTCACGGTTTAAATATTTTGCCGGCCACTAAAGGCGGCTTGGATTTTCTCGCGCTGGGTGCGCTGGTGCATCGCCTGGATCCTGGCATCATCCCGTTTCGCAAGGCGCGCATGTGTGAGATCCACGTGAGCGGCGGCGAGTTCAATTGCGCCGCTAACCTGGCCGACTGCTTTGAGCTGAATACCGGCGTCGCCACCGCGATGGTGAACTATCCGATCGGTGAACTGATTGCCGAACGTGTGAAAGCCATGGGCGTGAAGCCGTTCTATAAGCGCTTCGAACATAATGGCGTCAACGGCCCCAATATGGCTACGGTTTACAGCGACCGCGGGCATGGCGTGCGCGGTCCGGTGGTGTTTTACAATCGCGCCAACGAAGCGGGCGCGCTGCTGAAGCCCGGCGATTTCAACTGGCAGGAAATATTTGATGATGGCGTGCGCTGGTTCCATTCTGGCGGCATCTTTGCCGCGCTTTCCGAGACAACCGGCGAACTGATTATCGAAGGCATGAAGGCCGCCCGCGCCGCCGGAGCCGTCACTTCGCTCGACCTGAACTATCGCGAAAAACTGTGGAAGATTCTCGGCGGTGGTTCACGTGCCGTGGAAATGCTGGGCCGCATCGTCGAACAGGTGGATGTGCTGGTAGGCAACGAAGAAGATCTGCAGAAGGGTCTTGGCCTCGAAGGCCCGCAGGTGGAATCGACGTCCAAACTCGACACCCGCGCTTTCGCCGGCATGATGGATGCCGTGGTGAAAAAATATCCGCGCGTCAGGATCGTGGCGACCACCCTGCGCGAGGTCCATTCCACCTCGCGTCACACCTGGAGCGCTGTAGCATGGATTAACGGCAAAATGTACCAGGCGCCTACGTGCGAACTCGACGTGATCGACCGCGTAGGTGGCGGCGATGGCTTCGCTTCCGGTTTTTTCTATGGCCTGCTGACAGGCGCACCGCCTGAAGAAGCACTCAAGCTGGGTTGGGCGCACGGGGCACTGATTACCACCTTCCCTGGCGACACTACGATGGCGACGCTCGATCAGGTTAAAGCACTGGCAAAGGGCGGATCCGCGCGAATTCAAAGATAGCCAGGGCTTGCACCGACGCCGCAACCCCGGAGCGCGTGCAGTACTCTCGGCCTCAACGGCTGATCCGCGCGTTCGGCGGAAAATACCATAGCCAAATGCCTTTACCGATTTTCTCCTGCGGTGGGATCGTCTCTTGCCACGGCGTGACATCCCTGAGATCTGCGTTCCCCTCGGAGAATTTCAGTTCTGACAGACTTACTGCGTTCCAGCCGGTTACCGGCGTTAGGACATCAGGGGGAGTGAGGGCCGGAAAGTCCAGGTCTTTCAAATCTACGAATTGGAACGCCTTGAAGGCCACGGATGTGGCACCAACTTCCTTCAGGCGGTGCGACAAGCGCTTGAGATCCTGCCCCCAATCAAGATCGGAATCGACGAGAATATTTTCCGGGTGACTGCCGGCAAGCATGTTGAAATAAGGCAAATAGTCGGGGTGGCTGAGCGACGAAGTCACAACCATCCACAGCAGTAAACCGCCCAATGCCCAACCGGTCCATTTCACACTTCGGGCCAAAACCAGGAGGCGCTGCGCGCCCGCAGCCGCGACGATGGAAAACCCGACGTAGACCGGCAGAATGTGACGAACGCCAAGATTGATATTGCTCGTCATAGAAAACGCCAGGATGCCCAGCGAGAACGCGAGGGCAATCCGCACGCCTCTGTTCCCCGCGGCCGTCACGCCGCCAACCAACACAAGCGCCAGGAATGCGAGCGGCGTCTTGACCGCGAGGACGATGGGGAAAAAGTACCACCATCCGAACCGACTATGCTGGCCGAGCAGATAGCTCGGATGTCCCCGAAGATTGTGGTACATCACATCCTGAATTCCCTGATAGAATTCCGGGGCGGGCATCCGAAACGAAACGAAGTTCACCGAACCGAACGAAAATCGATACCCAGCCCAGACCACCAGGACGCAAACCAGCATGGCCACCGCCAGCAGTCCTGTTCGCCTCCATCCCGGCAGCCATGTGGATGCCGAAGGACGTTCGGCGATCGCATGCCAAACCGCTGCCGAAACCACTGCAACCGGCAGAAATGCCAGAGATGAAAACTTGGACAACAGTGCCAGCCCGGTCAGGCCTCCCAGCAAGAGGCTGTTCGACAGGCATGGCCGCTCATGCCATACGCAGGCGGCCAGGAATGCCGCACCGACAAATGCCGTCAGCGCCATGTCGGTTGTGGCCAGTCCCGCGTGGGCGAGAATCGGCGGCAGAAAGGTAAACAACAAGACGGCGAGCGCGGTGCCAGGCTCGCCAAGCCACCGGCGCGCCCAAAGATACACAACCAGAGAGGCGACCCAGAAGAACGGGAGCATTCCGAGGCGCGCAAGCGTCAAAGTTCGATCATAGTGACCGTCCCGACGGAGTATCACCAGGCCAGCGATCGAGATTCTGGCCCCGCCGATCTCCGCGAGCCAGACATCCGAGTCGTAGGGCAGCGGGTGGGAATATCCGCCAGCCAGGTAGGGGCCGAGAGCCGCAGCCACGCGGGCGAGCGGAGGATGCTGAGGTTCAAACCGATACGTACCTGTCGTGAGCCATTCCGTACCACACGCAATGTGCGCAGGCTCGTCGGTAGTATGGCTGAAGACGTCATACGTGCTCACGATACGCAGCGAGCCAATCGCAGTCAGGATAAGGAATACTGCCAGGGAATGTCTTTTCAGCCATACAAAAGCCGAAATCTGCCCGGCCGACACTGCAACCGGGGTCTGAGTTGTGTCCGGGATTACGTCCATGGGCACTGAATCCATACAAGTGTGTCTATTCGTTGGCGAAACCGGCTCACCGTACTTGTCACGCTACCCTTGCGGCTGAACCGGATGGCGCACGGTAGTCTCCTTCCATAACGTTCGCGGTGAAACGAAGAAGATTTTTACCGCCACGAGCGCGGCGGCCATCAGCGTTACGAAGGTTCGGATCGGCGATGTTACCTTCTTCAGCGGAAAGCCGTCGGGCAAGGCAGCATCGAGCATAGCCGCCAAATAGAAGCAGATCTGGCCCGTCGCCGCGACTCTGCGCCACGGTTCCGGCATACCGACGGTCACCGCTGCCATGCCAAGCAGGCACCAGGGTACGACCACTCGGCCGTACTTACCCGACAGAAAGTGGAACCGCATCGGATTACGCGAACTGAACAGGCCCGGCAACATCCAGATCATCTGGAAAAGGCCAGCCTGCGTTCTGACTTTACGCCGGAATTCAGAGTGCAGCGCGGTAGGAAAATCGTACATTACCGCCGTCGGCTCCAGAATAACCCGGTAGCCTTTCAGCATCACGGTGAGTGGCAACCACGCATCGTCGATCAACATATCGGGCGGAATAGGTGTAAACAATGACCGCCGCAATCCGTAGTAGGCACCGGTACATCCCCACGTGGAGTGAATACGTGTCATCTGCTCGCGAATCCAGCGCTCGTACCGCCAGTAAAGTCCCGTATCGCGTTCGGCACTCGTATCGCCCGGGCGGATGCTGAGACGCGCGCTCGCGGCACCCACTCGCGGGTCGCTGAAGCAGGCGATCAGATTTCGCAGGCTGTCCGGGTGGAGTGTCTGGCGGACATCATTGAAAATCAGAATCTCGCCCGAAGCAAGCGGAACTCCCGCGTTGACCGCGGAAGGTTTGCCGCCACGTTCGACGCGCAACAGACGAATTCCTTCCGGTTCAAAGCTGCGGGCAATGGCGTCCGTATTGTCCGTGGAGCCGTCCGAAATAACCAGAATTTCCATCAATTCGCGCGGATAGTGAAGCGCCAGGATAGTCCGTAACTTAGCATCGAGGAATTTTTCACCGTTATGGACGGGAATTATGAACGAAACACTGCGAAGGGTATCGTCTTTTTGGATGGGATGATTGTGCCCGCGCGCGGCCAGGCCCAGCACAACGGGATAGATGACCAACGCATAAACGACTACCGCGATCAGACAGAAGAACGTGATGAGGCAAAATTGCGGCATTCGGAATTTGCGCCAGAGCGCATACTTCAGAATACAGGAAAGGCGAACGGCGAGGAACCGCCGATCCTACTTCCCGTCCTTAGTCTCGTGGTACTCCATCTCAGTATTTAGGTCCCAAAGATTTGTTTTATCGAGCCGCCCGGCGATGATATTGTCCACGGCCGTCATCGCGGTCAGCATGGAGTGATCCTGATTATTGTATTTGTGCATCCCATTGCGTCCTACGAGAAAGAGATTCTCGAAACCGTTGATATAAGTCTTGATTTCCTCGAATCTTTCGTAAGCGCCAAAATAGGCGGGGTATGTTTTCGGCACTCGGATGACGCACGCATCCAGTACGTCGCCGGTTTCGATGATGCCGATCTTTGCAATTTCCTGTTTGGCCAGTTCTATCATGTCGGCGTCACATAACTTCCAGATCGGGTCCGTCTCATAGCAGAAATATTCGAGCCCAATCCAGACATTGTCATGATCGGCAACCATATGTGGACTCCAGTTGTTGAAAATCTGCATTCGGCCCACCTGCACGTCAGGCTCCTGAATATATATCCAGTTATCGGAAAGAAGCCGGGTGCCGGAGGGGGCCTGTTCGCTGACTTTCAGTTTCTTCAGTAACAATCCCACCGTGATGAAATCGCGGTAGATCAGGCCGTCGCTCACTTCGAGAACGCTGGCAGGCACCCGGGCGTCAAGGGCGCGCATGAGTTCTTTAATCGGCATAGTCGAAAAGAAGTAGTCGGCGGCGATAGTCTCGCGGTCGCCCGTTGCCGAATCCTCCACGACTGCGGCCACCACCCGGGCGCCTTCCGTCAGCAGCCGAACTACGTTGCAGTTAGTACGTACGACACCGCCGTTATTCTTCACGTCTTCGGCAACGTATTCCCAAAGCTGCCCGGGACCGAGCTTTGGGTACATAAATTTTTCTATCAGGGAGGTCTCCGTGGCCTTCTGCGAGATATCTCCATCGGACTTTTTCGCCACGAAAACGCTCTTCAGAAAATGCCGAACGGCACTGATCACCGAAAGGCCTTTGATGCGCTGCGCACCCCACTCCGCGCTGATCTGGTCACACGGTACGCCCCATACTTTCTCGGTGTATGACTTGAAGAAAGTCAGGTAGAGCTCGCGGCCGAAACGATTGATCAGGAATTGTTCGAGGGTGCGCTCGGGTTTGGTCTGGCGGGCCGCGCTCTGGGCGTAACTGACTCCGATCTTGACTGTTCGGACCAGACCCAGGCGCTTCAGCGTATCCGCACTCAGGCGGATGGGGTAATCGAAGAACTGCCGAAGAAAGTAGATACGCGACTTGCGATTGCGGATGAGCATGACCCGGTCGCCGTCTGAGGCTGATGTCGGCGCGGCGGACGATGGCACCTCGCGAGTCTGTCTCTGGTATGTGATCGTGTGGGGTTCGCCGGTGCCGCCCTCCACGGGCATCACATCCATCCACCACTTCATTACGCGGTCGGATTTCGAGAAAAACCGGTGGCCTCCGATATCGATCCGATTGCCCTTGTACCGGACTGTACGGGAAATCCCGCCCATATCCCCGCTCTTCTCGAGGACGATCGGCTCTATATCGGTGCGTTTGATAAGTTCGAAAGCAGCAGTCAGGCCGGCCGGTCCCGCTCCAATAATGAGAGCGCGCTTATCCGCCATGCAGGAAACTCATGTTTGCGGTCTAGTGCTGCGGAGTAGCCACGAATTCGGGCGGCGGCGCGGAACCTTCACCAAAGAAATATTGCTCCATCTGGGTCAGAAGAAACTCCTGAGCCTCTTTGGTGCCAAGATTCAGGCGATACTCGTTCATGAGCATTTTCATGTGCTCCACCCACATTCCCCAGGCCTGTTTGGAGACGTTGTCGTAAATACGCTGGCCAAGCGGATGGCCTTCGAACGGAACTTCGCTGAGTCCGTCCAATTCGCGCTGAAGCTTAACGCAGAATACTTTGCGGGGCGGGACCTGTGGTGTGGTGCTCATCGTTACTCAGGATACCAGCCGCGCCAATAGAAAACCGCTAAGGACGCTGTCCCAGGGACGGCGTCCTTAGCGGCGGTAGTGCAGTCAGGGCGGAAGCGGTTACCGTTCGCGATGTTCTTCCGCGCGTCTTGTGCCGGCCCGGTCCTCAGACCTCTCCTTTTCCGACCGTTCCACCAGTTTGTGGCCTTCCGGATGCGGGGCCATAGCGGGCGCGCCGACTGGATGAAGGCCGCCGGGTCTGTCGAAGCGCTTCAGCCCCGGATAAGTGTGGACATAAGTCATACGGTTGGCCCATGTACGGCCCCAGGGAGCGTCGTGGATGAACCAGCCGTGCGATGCCCAGTCGAGCCGAACGACTCCCCAGCCCCAGGGCCGGAAAGCGACGCCGAAGTTGAACCCGAAGCCGAATGAGATCGCACCACCGATCGCGAAGCCGGGACGCGGCGCGATAAATACTACTGCGGGATCGTAGACAGGAACGTACAGGAACGCCGGGTTGACTGGCATGATCGTAATGAACGGCCCGGAGCGCACGACCACAACCCGCGGACCAGTTCGCAGATAGCCGTAATTCATCGACAATGCACGCATGCGCTGCACGGCATCCATCACGTCAGGACGCTCCGCAAGGACGGCGTTACCGAGTTGAGTGGTCCAGCTGATGTCGGTCGCCATCCGGTCCAGGACGCCGGGAAACGGCAGCAGGGCCTGAACACTGGGGTCCCACGGCAGTTGATCTTCGCTAATCGCATGAGCCAGTGCGTCTCCGCTCAGATAGTGGTGTTGGTCGGCCCAGTGAGCCGCGTCGGGAATTTCGTCCGAAAACGTCGCGGCGGAAAGTACCTGCGCCAGCAGAGGGTCAGGATACAGCGCAACTGGCTGAACCAGTCGGTCAAGTTCTCCGGGTCCGAATGACGGAGGCGCCTGCGCAAAACAGATTGCCGAGGCGGCGATTGAGAGTAGTGCGATTCTGATTTTCATATACATTCCTTCCATTTCCATTAACGGCACAGAGTGCCGGCAGGTTTCATTAACTCCTTTACATGAATGAAGTTACATGATTGTGGCCTTTGAAACTCCTTCGACAGTATTAGGCTCCCGGGGGACGACGCTTATGCCAATCTGTCCGGTTCTGGTATTCAATCGCCACGGCCAGAATAGAATTCTCCCGGAAGGCCGGACCCACCAGTTGCAACCCGACCGGTAGACCGCCGGCAAATCCACATGGGAACGAAACTGCAGGCAGCCCCGCCAGATTTGACGCGGGGATCAGACTGCGCATGCCGGGTGTCGCCGGGCGTGCGCGTTGAGTCTGCGTCGCATCGAAAGGTTCGCTGACCTTCGGCGCAGTGTCGAAACGTGACGGAGCAATCAACATGTCCACATTTTCAAAGAGCGCATGGAAACTGCGCTGCACCAGACTGCGAACGCGCATGGCCTTCAGATACTGTATCGCCGGGACGGCGAGGTTCGCCTTCAGACCTTCCGCCTGGCTTGGATCCGCCAGTTGATCAACCTTGCCACTGGTAATCAGCGACTCGAAAACAGACGCCCCTTCCGCGCCAATGATGGTGCTGATCAGAGCGCCCCAGGGATAGTCCGGGAGCTTCGTCTCGACAAGGTTCACGCCCATGTCACGCAGCGTACGCATCGCGGCTTCAAGAGCCGGGCGCATCTCCGGATCGGCCCACTCGATATCTACAGGTGAAAACCCAACTTTCACTTCGTTCAGCTTGCGCGCAAATTGCGGGGCATAGTAGTAGCTCTTGCCCGCCGAGCCCTGGTCTTTGGCGTCTCCGCCTGAAATGACGTGCAGCACCATTCCGCAGTCCGCCGCACTTCGGCAAATGGGGCCAATCTTATCGAGCGTCCAGGAGAGCGCCATCGCACCGTGCCGGCTGACCAGACCATAAGTCGGACGCAGGCCGGTCACACCGCAATACGCCGCTGGCGTGATAATCGACCCGGAAGTCTCTGAGCCAAGGGCGAAAGGCACCAATCCCGCCGCCACCGCGGCACCTGGCCCGCTGGAAGAGCCTCCCGACCATCGGGTGATGTCCCAGGGGTTGAGCCCGGGTCCCGTCAGAGAAGCGCCGGCAATGCGGTAGCCTCCGCCACCCGCCAGTTCGACCATCGCAAGTTTGCCGATCAGCAGTGAGCCGACATCGTCCAGCTTTTCGAGCACTGTAGCCGTCTCGTCGAAAACCTGGGAGGCATACGGCTTCGCGCCCCAGGTGGTAGTGTGGCCCGCAAATGAAAGCAGATCCTTGGCGCCGAAGGGAATACCCTGAAGAGGTCCCCGGAAGCGCTCGATCTTCAGTTCCTTGTCGACATCCTTCGCGCGATCCACCGCGATCTTCGTCAACGGCAGCGCAAGTGCGTTATACCGCGGGCCCAAAGTCTCGAGGCGCGTCCCAAACGCCTTCGCCAACTCCACAGCGGAGAATTCACGTTTCTTCAACCGTTCGTTGAGGTCCGGGATCGGGGCAAAGAAAACGTCGTCGGTCATGCTTTAAACTGGAACGCCGGTTCAGTGGAGAATGGGATATCGAACTTCGCCAGAGCGTCCGCGTTTCGCTGAACGCCGTCGCGGGCCTGCTTAGCGAAATCAGTTGGACCTGCGGCCGGGGCTTGCGCCAGAGCGTTCGCTGCCACGGCGGAAGTTGCTACGGCCGTTACAAGTTGCCTGCGAGTGAGCTTCACTTTTTCTGCTCCGAATACTTCGCCGAGAGCGCATCCAGCGCCGCAGTTTCCATGGCCGCGCGCGGTGCCGATTCGCCGGTCCAGATCTCGAACTGCCGTACCGCCTGCTCTATGAACATTTTGACACCGGTCACCACCTGCCTGCCCTGCGCGCGGGCCCGGCGGATCAATTCAGTCTCAAGCGGATTGTAGACCAAATCGAACACGACATCGCCAGGAATGTTATCGGGGAATACGCAATCCTTCACGTTAGGCCACATGCCAACCGATGTCGCGTTGATGACGACATCGAAATGTCGCGCGCAGGACTGATCCATGGTCAGGTTCTCGGCACCCAGGGATCGTGCGAAAGCACGGACACGGTCGGGATTGCGTCCGGTAATGGCGATCTTAGCTCCAGCATCGGAAAGGGCGCAAGCCGCGCTGCGGGCAGCACCGCCATTGCCGGCGATCAGCACGGAGGCCTTACTCACGTCCACCATCTTCGCCAGTGGCCGGGCGACGGCTTCTGCATCGGTATTTGTGCCGCGCCACTTGCCTGCCTTGCGCCAGACGGTGTTCACGGCGCCAATGCGGCGAGCCAGCGGATCCACATAATCCAGGTATCGCATGATCTTCCGCTTATGCGGAATCGTTACGCTGAAACCGGAAAGCGGCAGATCTTCGGCAAACTGGAAAAAATCCCGCAGCTGATTCGGATGAACCAGCAATGGTACGTAGACAGCGTCCAAACGCTTCGATTGGAACGCGCGATTGTGGACATGCGGCGAAACGGAATGCCCCACCGGATCCGCGATCACGCCGTAGATCTTTGCCGCCTTTGTGAACTTGTCGATCCGGTAGAGCGATCGAAGTTGGCGCGCGTTCACCTGCCCCGCGGCCGTTCCCTGAAAATGCGCAGGGGCGGCGTAGGTAAACAGCGTGCCAAACGCCGGCGAAATCACGCGCGTCGGAAATCCGATTTCGCCCATCGCTAGTGTGACCAGAGGGATCTTCGGACTCAGTCGGCTCGTTGCAAGCACGCGGCCGGTATCTGTGGGCTTACGCGATGTGCTGACCAGTTTATAAATGTCGGCCGGAACCTTCCGCATGCGCTTGAGTACCGGATCCAGCGGCGGCGTAGTTTCAAAATGGTGCCACGAAATAATGAGGTAGGCCTTGGTTCGTAGCTCAGCGCAGCGCGCAGGAACTACTTCGGCAGTTTCAATTTCGATATCCACGGCCCGCGCGCCGCACTGAATGGCGAGTTCCAAAATGCGCAGTTGTTCGTCGATACTTCCATTAAAACGGCCGTGATTCTGATGACGCCGGCAGGTGGCGAGAATGGTGCAGTTCGGATATTCGCGCAAAAACGCCCCGATCGCCTGCGCACCGGCAGTCGGGTCCGGCAGGTAGTCGATACGGAATTCCAGAAAATTCTCGCCTGCCTCCGCCTCACGTCGCGCTTGTTCGAGCAGCCGGGGAACGTCGGGCAGGCCGAGCGCGATGCAAATTTTGGGTAGCGCGCGCCGCTGTGCCATTTGGATCACCAGAATAGCATTTGAAGGCGTGAGACAGTGTAGCGAATCTCGCTTTGCGCTTGCTTTTCACCTTTTGTTCGCCTAAGATAATGTCAAATGGCCCTAACCCGCAGACAGAAGGACGTCCTTGATTTCATCGACGGCTATCAGGTCGAAAACGGCTACAATCCGAGCTACGAAGAGATCGCCCGCGGCCTGAAGTTGTCGTCGATCGCTACCGTTCACAAGCACATTACGGCGCTCGCGAAGAAAAACTATCTGTCACGCGGCGCCAATCAGAGCCGCTCCGTCGTTGTGGCCCCGCGGTACGTCCAGGAGAAAACACGCAACCGGTTTGAATCAATGCTTGAGGTGCCTGTTCACGGCACGATCGCCGCCGGGCAGCCGGTGCAGGCTTTCGACACGGCCGATTCTCTCAGTTTCTCTGATTTTGTCGGGCGCAAGGAAACCTATGCGCTGCGGGTGCGCGGCAACTCCATGGTGGAAGATCACATCTGCGACGGTGACATGATCCTGGTCGAAAACACGCAGGATGCAACAGACGGGCAGATCGTGGTGGCGCTGGTGGGCGGCACCGAAACGACGCTCAAGCGATTCTATCGGGAACAGGGAAACATGATCCGGCTGCAACCCGCGAATGAAGCAATGAGCCCCATTCGCGTTCCGGCAAGCCAAGTTCAGGTTCGGGGACGGTTATTGGCGGTATTGCGAAAGTATTAACCGAATTAAGCGCGGTGCAGATATTCCTGCTCGGCGCGCAACCAATCCTGCTCAGGAGAACCCGGTTGATAGCTGCGCGCTTCCCAATATCCATAGGCGATTTTCGCAATAATTTCGTGCGTATTCACAGGTGTCGCGACAGCAACGGGCGCTGTCTCGGCGGCAACCTGGACAACGGTGGCCTTGCTGTGTTTCACCGTGCGGACACGCGGTTTTGGAGCGGTTTCGACGGCACTGACGGTTCGCGGAGTTTTCGGCTTTGCAGCACGCACTGGCACGGCGGCGGCTACGGTTTCTTTTGTGGTGTTTTTCTTAGGCATACTGGGTGAAATTCCATTATAAGCGGCGGGTATCACATTTTCGCGAAGAAACGTTTTATCTGTCTCATTTAAAATGAGAATCCTCGGCCCCGGGGCGGTATAGTAAAAACGCTTGCGCCTTTCCTTCGTAACCGTCACTTTGCTCGGGCTGCGGTCGAGCATACTGTCCGGCATCGCCGATCCAAACGTCGCGCTGCTGCTGGTCGTCGTTGGCATTCTCGGGATCTACGTCGAGTTTTCAGCGCCAGGATCCGTACTCCCTGGCGTTCTCGGCGTGATGGCGGTGTTACTCGGACTTAAGGGGTTTTCGATGCTCCCGATCGGTTGGCCTGGCGCGTTGCTGGCGAGTGTCGGCCTGGCACTGGTCATACTCGAAGCCCGAACGGCCACACGCGGAATTCTGGGTGCCGCGGGGGCTATCGCTTTATTCTTCGGAGCGCGGTTACTGCGGATTAGCTCGGGCATGGCATTGGTAACGATCATCCCGTTCTCTCTGATTACGACGTTTCTCCTCTCCGTTGCGGCTCGCGCGCGCCGGAATAAAGCCGTTCGGCTACGCTAATTAAAGGCACCGATGAACTTATGAGCGAACACGACGGCGAACGAGAACTTGTCCTCGGCAACAAACAACTGCTCACGATATTCTTCGTGGCGGCGATCCTGTGCGGCGTATTTTTCGCCATGGGCTATGTTGTCGGCGGGAATTCCGCGAAGTCGGGAGCGGCGGCGGCAACGGGCGGCACCGATACGACGGCGCCAGTCACCGAAGGCAAACGCGAAGAACCACAGGCGCCTCCGATGACCGACACAGCCGCAACCATGCCATCGACGAGCGATGCGGGCGCGTCGGTACCGGCACCCGAACCAAGAGTCGCGGACAATCCCGCAGCGGCAGGTGCTCAGCCGTCGCCGTCCTCCCTGCCCCAGCCAACGGTTCCGGCAACCACGACAGCCACTTCCAAACCAGCCGCCCCGGAGGCTGGCGCTATTTTCATTTCTGAACCTGAGAAGGGCGCGTCTTATATTCAGGTCATTGCGACACCCAGGCCGCACGCCGACGACATGGTGAGGCTTTTTCGCCAGGCCGGGCTTCCTGCGATTATGGCGCAGAGTTCCAAGCCGGATCTGTTTGCTGTCATGATTGGTCCTTATCGCTCGGCGCTTTCGCTTAAGGAAGCGAAAGACAAGCTGAAGGGTTTGGGGTTCGACGGCATCACCGTAAAGAAGCAATAGCAACCGTGACCTCTCTCGTGCAGCTCGAACTTCCCCGCCCCCGGCTACCAGAGTGGGCGCGGCGCGGCGCCACACACTTCGAATCTTTGAACGCGCTGAAGTCAAACCTGCGCGCGCTAAATCTGCATACGGTCTGCGAATCCGCCCGCTGCCCGAATATCCACGAGTGCTTCCATCGCGGAGCAGCCACGTTCATGATTCTCGGCAATCTCTGCACGCGCGGCTGCGGCTTTTGCTCGGTACCGAAAGGCAATCCGCGCATTCACGACATGCGACTCGATCCCGCCGAGCCGGCTAACGTGGCCCGAATGGCGGCAGACATGAAGCTCAAGTACGTCGTGATCACCAGCGTGAATCGCGACGATCTGTCAGACGGCGGATCGGCCCACTTTGCCGAAACGGTTCGCGAAGTGCGGCACGCCGTACCCGACGCCCGGGTCGAAGTACTGACACCGGATTTCGATGGCAATATGGATGCGGTCGCACGGATTCTCGACGCCGCTCCGCACGTCTTCAATCACAACATGGAAACCGTGCCGCGCCTTTACAAGCGCGTGCGACCGCAGGCGAACTATCGCCAGTCGCTCGACGTTCTGCGGTTCGCACGGCAGCACCGGCCAGAGGTCATGACTAAATCCGGCTTCATGGCTGGTCTCGGCGAAACGCCCGAGGAAGTCGATCAGCTACTCCGCGATCTCCGCGAGCAGGACGTGGACGTGGCGACGATCGGCCAATATCTACAGCCCACACGACGCAATCTGGCAGTCACTGAGTACGTGACGCCGGAGCGTTTCGATCGCTACCGCGACACCGGCCTCGCGATGGGCTTCAAGATGGTCTTCAGCGGTCCGCTGGTGCGAAGTTCCTACATGGCGGACCTGGTCAACGAGCAGGCAGCGCGCGCGTGAGTGGACGCGTTCTGAATGTAGCTCTCGCGCTGAGCACGGCGGTGCTGCTGGTGCTGCTGTTTCCTCCCTTCGGTTTCGTCTGGTTCGCTCCCCTCGCGCTTTCGCCATTGTTGGTCGCCTGCGCGCGCGATAAATCCCGGCGCTCGCGGTTCGTACTCGGCTGCGCCGCCGGCTTTATCTACTGGTTCGGACTCTGCCACTGGATCCAGTGGACGATCGGACATCATGCGGGCATGAGCGGCGGAGTCGCGTGGTTCTGCTTCACTTTGCTGTGTCTGGTGAAGTCGCTGCAACTCGGCGTTTTTGCCGCGCTGGCCGGTGCCGTGATTCACCGCTGGTACGCAGTTCCTGCCATCGCGGCCATGTGGGTCACGACCGAATGGACGCATTCGTGGACCGGCTTTGAATGGCTGAACCTGGGCAACGCGGCGAGCGACATGTCGCTGCTCCTGCGACTCGCTCCGGTCACCGGGGTCTGGGGTATCTCGTTTTGCTTCGCCCTTATGGCGACCGTGATCGCATCTCTCGTGATGCGGCTACACAGGCATCCGGCCCTGTGGCTTCTCGCATTTCCCTTCCTCTTTCTATTTCCTGATTTACCTGCCGAACGCAAAGGCGCGGAAGGCGCCGTGGTGGTGCAACCGAATATCGACGATGAGTCCGTGTGGACGCAAGACCTGGTCGAGAGCACCGAGCGCCAGATGCGTCTCTTCTCGCTATCAGTCGCGGGGCGCGATCATGGCACGGCCATCATCGTATGGCCCGAGGTCCCTGCGCCGTTTTACGAATCGGATCCGGACTTTATGGGCCTTGTTTCCTCCATCGCGAAACAAGCCCAGGCGGGCGTGCTGACCGGCGTGGTGGCTCGCTCGGCGCCGAAGGGTCCGCCGCTAAACTCCGCTCTGTTGATCGGAGAAGACGGCAATCGAATCAGCCGTTACGACAAAGTGAATCTGGTTCCCTTCGGCGAATTCGTGCCGTGGCCGTTCGGCCTGGTAACCGAGAAAATATCCACCGAGGCCGGCGATTTCGCGCCGGGCCGCAAGGTTGTGGTCTCGAAGCTGGATGGACACAGCATCGGCACTTTCATCTGTTATGAATCGGTCTTCCCCAGCTATATTCGGCAGTTCGCGGCGAACGGCGCTCAGGTGCTGTTCAACATCTCAAACGACAGCTGGTTCGGCAAGACCGCGGCGCGGTATCAGCACCTGCTCATTGTGCGCATGCGCGCGGTGGAGAACGGCCGTTGGATTGTGCGTTCCACCAACAATGGCGTCACCGGCGCCATTGACCCCGCTGGCCGCGTGGAATCCACATTACCGGAAAACCAGGAGGCAGCGGCGCGCGTGCATTATAGCTATGTCAAAACCCAAACCTTTTATACGAGGCATAGCGACTGGTTCGTACTACTCTGCGCGATAACGGCTGCGGCGGGTGTTTTAGGCGTCGCGTTGCCTGCGCGGTATCGGCCTTGAAAGACCCGGTATTTGAGTACCGCTCCCTTACGGTCACGGCTCGGAAAGGCGGGTGAGCGAGTGACGGTTAAGCGGGTGACGGGTAAGCGCGTTAAAGGGCGCGCAGCGGGTAAATTATCATGCAGGCGGCAGGTAGCGCTTGCTAAAGGGGGACGTCGACCTGCGACAGAATCTCTTCGATGATCCGCTCGCTTGCCACCGCTCCGAAGGCGCCTCGGCGCGCGGCAATCGGTGATCGCGAAACTGCTACTACACGATGCGCCAGAACTTTCGGCGCCAGCGTTTTCACATCGTCGGGCAGCGCATAACCGCGTCCGCACAGGATGGCATTCGCCTGCGTCGCGCGGTACAGGGCCTGGGAGCCGCGCGGACTTACTCCCAACAGAAGGCTATCGTGATTCCTGGTTAGCTCCACGATGGCCAGCATGTAATCGACGATGGCGGGATCCACTTTCACCCGCGTTACCGCTTCCTGCAACTCGGCCAAATCGCCACCGTTCAGCACGCATTGCGTCGCCTCACCATGGTGGCTGTCGGTTTGCGCTATGATCTCGCGCGCGCTCTCCGTATCCGGGTAGCCTATCCGCAAGCGCATCAGGAAACGATCCAGCTGAGACTCCGGCAACGGATAAGCGCCATGGTGCTCAGCCGGATTCTGCGTCGCGATCACCATGAACGGCTCCGGCAGCGTCAGCGTGCGACCTTCCACTGTCACCTGCTGCTCATTCATCGCTTCGAGCAGGGCCGATTGCGTCTTCGGCGTTGTCCGGTTAATCTCATCGGCCAGCAGAAAATTCGTAAACACAGGACCGGGCTTGAACTCAAACTCTTCGGTGCGTGCGTTCCAAACGGTCACCCCCAGGACGTCCGAAGGCAGCATGTCGCTGGTGAACTGAATCCGGTGGAAACTGCCATCCACGGCCTTCGCCAGAGATTGGGCGAGGGTCGTCTTACCGACGCCAGGAACATCTTCGATGAGAAGATGCCCGCGTGCGAGCAGACACACGACCGCCATCCGGACAACCTCAGCCTTGCCGCGGAGGCTGACCTCAATCGCGGCCTCCAACTGCCGAAGTGTTGCCGGCGAAACGCCCGTGGCTGTTTCGACCGGTAGGGTGGACATGAAACTTCAGAATACACCGCAAACAGGGGCTAGCGCGACGGGCGCAGCTCTTTCGCCGTTCGCAACTCCTGGAGCGCTTCGGCTTGCCCCTCCGCTGTCCGCGCAAGTGCCGACGCCAGCATGGCGTGGCTGGCGGGATCCAGCGGGTCCGCCGCTACTGCTCTGCGACAGGCGGCAATCGCTTCCGATGCGCCGTTGGGTACCTGCGTAAGCCAGTAGTTCCCAATCAACCTCAGATACGATCCCTGGAACGGATCGAGCGCCGCGGCCCTGGAGTACTCCTTCAAACCCGCCGCCGTTGCACCCTGGCCCAGCAGGACAGCGCCCATGGTGACGTGAACTTCCGGATCGCCCGGCTTGAGCGAGTCGGCGACTCTTAGCTTCACGAGCGCGGCGTCCAGATGCCCAGCCGCAAACAGAGCACCGCCGAGACTTGCCCATCTTTGCGCTTCGCCTGGTTCGAGTTTCAGCGCACGCTCGTATTCGGCCACTCCCTCGTTCTCCTGCTTCTCAGCCAGGTACCAACTGCCCAACGCCCGATGCGCCGATGCGGAATCCGGCCGGAGCTGCACGGCGGTCCCGAATGCCGCTCGAGCGTCTTCGATATAGCCCTTATCCTGGTCGTCGCCACCGAGCAGTATCCAGACCAGGTGATTGCCAGGATCCACTTCCAGCGCGTGCGCGAACAGCGTTTTCGTATCCCGCCAGGTATTCGTCAGACGAGAAGCTGCGACGGCCGAGCATACACAAACCGCGACACCTGCCACGAGCAGAATTTCGCGGGAGCGCGGCCAGCGGGAAGCGGCCTCGGCGCCACTCCACACAATGGCGATGAACAACCCTTCAAGGGGCACGTAAAGAAAGTGATCGGCCGAGCCCTGCATTCCACTCTGTACCAGTCCCAGAACAGGGAGCAGAGTCACGAGATACCAGCACCACCCGGCGAAAACCCAGGGAGCCTGACGTCGCCATCGAACGGCGAGTGCGGTGATTGCGAGGACTGCCACGCCCGCCAGCACGGGCTGCCATATCGGTATCGTGGCGGGAAACGGGTAGGAGACACTGAGGCCGGAGGGCCAGAGCGTCCTTCCTATATAGATCCAGATGACATCCAGGGCGTTCTCAATGCGCATCCCCGCTGGTTCGCTGCCCGAGTTCAGGAATCTCTGGGATAGGGTGGTCATCACAGCGCCTGCCACGCTGAGCACCGCGAACGGAATCTTTTCGTACAACAGCCTGTTTGAATAACGCCGCCCGAGCGGCCAAAAATCGACGATCAGCAACACCGCAGGAATGGTGACCATCATTCCCTTCGAGAGCATTCCGGCAAGGCAAAGGAGGAACGCCGCGGCATACCAGGTCCAACGCCCGCTGCGAGCATATTTCATCCATGCCGCCAGCGCAAGATACCAGAAACATCCATAGAGCACGTCCTTCCTTTCCGCGATCCACGCGACCGATTCCACATGCAGCGGGTGCAGTGCAAAAAGCGCGGTCACGAACGCTGAGCATACGCGACGCCCAGTCGACTGAACGAGAAAAACGAAGAGCGCCGCGGAAGTCAGCAGATGAATTGCCAGGTTCGTCAGATGTTGAGCACCGGCATTCAGACCAAACCACTGGCAATCCGCCATGTAGGAAATCCAGACTGCAGGTATCCAAAACCGCCTCCCGTTGGTCCAAAACGCCCATTCCAGGCCAGGCCATGTGATCCCAGGCCAGACATGATGGTTCTTCAAAACGTATTCGTAGTCGTCAAAGTTGACGAAATCAAAGCTACCGACCTTCCGGTAAACCAAGATTGTGGCCAGGAGGATTGCGGACAGCAGGGCGATGGAGACGCGATGACGAGCGCCTGAAACCGGGGCGGGTTCCATGAGTTCTAAGAATACACGGCGGTTTGACGGTTTCACGCAGATGACGCAGAGGCCCGGCACGAGATCACAGAGGATTTACGCGGCGAATGCGTTCGAGCCCGATGGCGTTTCGGGTGTTTTACAAAACGGACCCGATTGGCCCGTTAGCACGGGGAACGGTGCGCTCATCATGGCCTCGACCTGCACTTCCAGGCGGAGTTTTTCGCGGCGGAAGTCGGCGAGGGACTGTTGGGCGAGGTCTTTTTGAATGGCTCGCCAGTCGCAGATGCCCATGTAAGAGAGGTCCGTGCCGGCTTCGGTGGATTCGTTGCGGTAGACGCGCTCGGTTTGGAATTTTCGCAATTCGGCAGTGCATTTGTGAAGGAGGCGGTGGGCCTGGGAGCGGGCGCGGTCGACGGAGCACTGGAGTTTGGCCTGGGATTCTACCTGCATGGGGTCGGGGATGTGGGTGGTTTCGGGATCGAACTGGAGCATGCTTTCTGCGATCATGCTTTCCTCGACCAGGCCGCAGCGGCGGAGACGCCACATGGCGCGGCGGATTTCGTTGACGAGCTCGCATTCGAGCATGCCGACGGGGGCGAGGTCGCGGTTGAGTTGTTCGTCCATTTCGGCGTAGGTGGATTGCTCGTTGGGGCGGATGAAGTCGTGGTCGGTGAAGAGGCCGTGCGTGGTGGCGTTCTTCGACGATATTTCTTTGCCTTCGTCGGTGCGGGGACCGGTGGACGCCTGGGCGTTGATCGCGTTGGCTAATTGTTGGGCGGCAGTGGACATTTTGGGAATACTTTTCCGGTTAAGTAGTGAGCGAATGAAATACGCTCTCCTGGACACAGAGTTGCATTCGGAAATGGGGTCCAGAGCGGGAAGGTCGGTAAGGTGATGAAAACAGGGTGGCGATATATTTTGAAATCTGTGATCGGGGGTGGAGGATGTCCGGAATTTCGAGAGTAGGGTTCGGTGCGAGGAAACAATCCGCGCTTCCCGACCGGTCCCAGTTTTCCGATCGTCTTCCGCACCGACTCCGACCGATTCGGAATGATTCCCAGACTTCGGACTTCGCCACCTGGCTCAGCCACCGCCACCGCGATGGTATCCGCATGGACATCCAATCCTACAAAGCGTATTTTAGACATGAGCGACCAACTCCTTTCGTATGCGGCTCTGCGCCGCTGGTTTCACGTACTCGCAGCGTAATCCGCGCTAATCTGCGATGTGGTTGGTCGCTCCATTTTGACTGAATTGAGGCCGTTTTCTGGCCAGAGGTTGGGTACTGCTGTAGGTGGATCGTGGGCAGATTACCAATCCCCCCACAAGCTGACGGCGGAAGTTTCTCTCAACGAAGTCGCCGCTGGAAACGTCTTACTAAATGGGATGCGATTTGTGTTCTCCATCATACGGACGGCCATGTGGACCGGGTGCGCCGTCGCTCTCAGTGTGTGG